>NZ_JAWXXL010000020.1:0-68800 GCF_034334985.1 Acutalibacter intestini
GCCAGAAGCATCGCAAGTGATTTCTTCAGAAACTTGCTTTTGTTCATGATTTCAACCCTCTTAAATTTTAGATTCTCAGCCGGCCTTTTTCGCCGCTGAGTGGAAGTTAACTATATATTGTAATTTGCATAATAAGCCGTATCCGCTATAATTAGAATAGAAATCTGAAATAAGCTGTAACCAACCGCCATTTTTTACGCTTATTAGGTTGAGGGCCCTCGAAATGGAGTGAAGAGCATGGAAGATGAAAAAATAGTGGAGCTATTTATCAGCCGCGACGAGACCGCGCTCTCTTACACGGCGAACAAATACGGAGCGCAGCTGAGGGGCTTGGCAAATAGTCTGCTGGCGGACATGCCCGCCGCCGAGGAGTGCGAGAACGATACTTATTTGCAGGCTTGGGGCTCCATCCCTCCCCACGAGCCCCGCCAGTACCTGTTCCCTTTTTTGGCAAAGATTACCCGGCACCTGGCCCTGGACATGTGCCGCCGCCGCGACGCTAAAAAGCGCCGGACTCCTCTGATGGAGCTCACCAAGGAAATGGAACAGTGCATTCCTGCCCCTGGCGATACCCAGGGACAAGTGGACAGTGTATTGCTTAGCCAGACAGTCAGCGCATGGTTGCGCACCCTGGAACCGGAAAAACGCTACATGTTTCTGCGACGGTACTGGTATTTAGATTCTATCGCCGAAATAGCCGGGCGCTGCGGGGTGGGAAAAAGCAAGGTGAAGGTCACCCTGTTCCGATGCCGGGACAGCCTGCGAGAATATTTAAAAAAGGAGGGATATGACCTATGAACGGAAAGGAGATGCTGGAGATTATGGCAAATATCGATGTTGATCTAATACAGTCCGCAGCCGGAGAACCCCCTGAGAAAGAAACGAAAAGGAGCAAGGGCGCAAGGCTGCTGGGCCTGCTGCCCAAAGTTGAAAAAGGAAACCATAAGGAAGAGGACCAGGTAATGATCGAGCTGGTCTCCACCGGCCGCCCCTGGGGCCGCTGGCTGGCGGTCAGCCTGGGAGTGGTGGTGCTGTGTGGTATCCTAGTCGCTAGCCAGGTGATACAGTACATGGCCCGCAGCGGCAACCGGGTAACCCCGTCGGCCAGCAGTGGCTCTTATACCACAGAGCACATTCCCGCCGAAACCTACTTTCAACACAACACGGACGATGGAGACTGGGAGTTTCTCCATAATATGATGGCAGATGTTACAGAAAAGGATGTTCTGGTAGAGGCATTCTTTGGCGGCCAGCGGCTTCTGCTGGAAAGCCAGCAGGTACTGCCCCTGCGGCCTAGGGACCAGTGGCTGACCATTGGCGCGGACTATGACGACGAATCCGGCGCGGTGAAGGCCCTAACCATCCGCTGGCAGCGCACCGCCCTAGGAGATGGAGTGGGCAGCTACTTCTCGGATAATATCATCCTGCGCACCGCGCCCCAGCCCTTTGAGGACTACCAGGGGGAGAAGTACCAAGCCCAAATGGCCAACAAGACTGTGGTAGAGCGGGACGGCGTGAAGATCACAGTAGTGGGGGGCGAGGGCAACGAGAAGTGCCTGACCTACCAGCGCCAGGATGGCTGGTACCAGCTGTATGGTAGCCACAATATCTCCTGTGAAGAGCTCATTGAGGTGCTGGACTGGTTCTGGCTGCACCCGGTGGACTATGGGCGGTTTGCAGAGGAGCAGGCCGACGTGTACTTGGCACAGGCCACAGCAGGCGGGCTGATGGCAGGCGATGTTGAAATTACGGCCGAGGATGGCCCAGACGATGACGCATGGGCGTTTAAAGAGTTCTGTCCTGGCAGTGCAGAGGCGGAATGGGTTTCTATTACCCGCCCTATGACTGCGGTCACTTATAACGGCGAACCGGCATCCATTGAAATAGGGTACTACGATGACTACCAGAAGCCCATCGCGGGCTGGGCCGTGTACCGCCGGGACCTGGACGCCCGCCAGGGCATTGACCCCATTGACGCCATGTACTCTATGGGCGACCTGGACGTGGACGTGACCCCGGAGGTGCTGGAGGACACACTGCGCAGGCACCACGCAATGGTAAATAATAAGCTGGTGTTCACCTGGAAGGGCCTGTACGTGGTGGCTACCCTGGACGACTGCGCCAACGCGGAGAACCTTTGGCCCTTCCTGGAGCAAATGCGGGAGACCAGGGGCCAGCTGGAAGTTGTGCGCCTGGACCAGTATGAGGACCCCGATATTTTTGAGGGCTATTACCCCCCGGGCAACACCCAGTACACAGACAAGATAGGTGAACCGGAACTGACGATTCGTTCCGGCCAGGTGGTAGAGTTGAACTGCGAATACGACTGGATGGACCAGGGCAAGCTGGTGCAGAGCTGGTCTGTGCTGACGGATTTTACCAGCGATGCCTACCAGGAGTGGTTTGCCAGGGAGTATGCGGGAGACCTAAATACTCTGACCAAAGAGGCCCTGGCCGAAAACTGGAATCAGGAGAAAGTGCCCAACGACTATAACCTGATGTTCACTTGGGACGGCCATTATATCATGGCGCAGCTGGACCCGGAGGCCGGTGCCGATCAGATTTGGGACCTGCTGCAAAGCCTAAAGGCCGCCAAGTATCCCCAGGATGCGGCAAAGCCCGCGGACCCGGCGGAGCCAGCCAGCTCGGCGGTAGCCACCCCCGAGCCCAGCCAGGTGGAGGTGTACAGCGACCTTTCCCAGTACCCGGAGGCCTTCCACAACGCCTACATCCAGGACGGCCCGGTGGAGATGGACGGGGTAACCATGAGCGGGAAGTTGTACGACCTTACCCTGGAAGCGGCGGGAGGCCAGCCCCTGCGCCTGACGACCGTCTACGAGCCCGGCGGGCTGGTTGGCGGCATGACCCTCATCGACCGGGCCCACCCGGCCCTGGGCAGCCTGGAGGGCTGGGACGAAGTGATCGCGGACTTTGCCAGCCGTTCTTCCGGCCCCCTAAAGGCCCTGACCCGGGAGGACACGGAGCGGATTGTCCAAGAGATGGAGCAGGTGGAGAGTACAGCGGACGGCGGGACCCACAAGTTTGTCTACGAGTGGGACAGCTACTATGTGGAGATGTCCTTCCCCGTCGTGCCCACAGCGGCGGAGTTTTATAAATTTGTCAACGAGATGCAAATCGCCTGGATCTGTGGGCAGACCGCGGAAATCGATGAACTATGGGGCAATGCCCTGAACGCCCTGGGCTGGCAGGACAGCGAGGACAGCCCGGTCTATGGGATGCAAGCGAGCTATTATGCTATCCCCACGGAGGGCACGGCGGGGGACCTGCGCACCATGACCAAGGCCGGTGTGGAGGAATACCTTCAGAGAGCGGGCGGCGACAGCTTCTTCTTCACCTGGGACCACGCCGTGGTGGTGCAGTTCCGCTATCGGAGCGACGTGACGGCGGAGGACCTGTGGGAATTTTTCTCCCAGCTGAAAAAGACCGCCACAGAGGAGGAGCGCCAGGACATGTGGGCCAAGGCACTAGAGCTGAACGGCTACACCTGCGCCACCGCGCCCCTGGGCTGGGTAAGCAGCATCAACAGCTATGTGCCCGACCCGGACAATCCAGACCCAGATACCGGCCTGACCCAGAACAACCAGCTGCGGGCCCGGTTTGTGGGGGACGTGGCCACCGTCACCCGGGAGGAACTGGAGCGCTACCGGGAGAACTACCCAGACCAGCTGCTGAGCTTCACTTGGCTGGGCGAGGGCTGCGTGTGCCGGCAGGCAGAGGGCGCGGACCTGGACAGCATCTGGAGCTTCCTCTTGACCCTGCGGGCTCTTTCCGCCGGTGAACCAGCAGTGGAGGTGGACAACAGCGTATATGCGGCATTTCCAGACCTGCACGGGGTCCCGGCCCAGTGGGCCCAAGCCGTGAAGGAGACGGCGGCGGAGTGGATGGCCCAGAGGTACGGGGTACAGGGAATTGGTTTTGAAGATTGGCGCTGTGAGGAGCTGAGCATCCAAGAGGTGTCGAAGAATAGGGACGAGTTGATATTCAACGCCAAGTTCCTCTTTAAGATTGAGGAAGGAAAGAGTTATGAAGGCTGGTGGGATGACATTCATGGCGGATTGGATGACGTTCTTGAACAAGAAGGGTGGAGACAGACATATGTGCAGGGCATTCAGATTAAGAAAGTAAATGGCCGCTGGCGGCGGGTAGATGGAGATTCCCAGCCGTATGGGGACTAAGGCCAGACCATCACGCCCATAGAAGCATAAGATAAAGCGAAAAGCCGCGCGGCCCATGAGAGCCACGCGGCTTTTCCTATAATTTTCATGGTTAGACAAATAGAACGCGGCCCAGGGGCGGGGAAGATTGCCGGTTACCTGGCGAAGCCAAGTCCGTTCTGCCCTGACCGAGTCGATAGACGAGACTTAAAGCTCCAAGGCCCTTGTCCAAAGGATTAGACAGCGTCCGCCTTATGAACTTTGGAGCGCACCATGTTTTCCTCCATGGGGTATGGAGAAAGTAGGACCGGTCATTTCAGTCTATACTTCTCCTTGATGGACTCGTCACAGAGCACCCGGCCCCGGACCTTGAATAAACAGCTGGTCCGGCGCTACCTCCTGCTGATGCAAAGCACACCGTAACCGCTGATGGTGACCACTTGGCCCCGGCCGAGGAGGCCAGCCCCGTCCTGGGGCATAAGGACCAGGACGCCCAAGAACCACTGGCCCCGTGGGTACAGCGGGCAATGTTTGGCTCATTGCATTGCAAGGTCTCCCGCAGGGCCTGGTTGATAAAGTCACTGCGGTTAGAGTAGTAGCCATTGTTCACCAGCATATCGATAGCGGCCAGGGTGGAGGAGTTGATGTGGACCGATACTTTTTCGGTCAGGCTGAGGCTGGCGTTGTTTTACAAATCTGTTTTTCCTTAAGAATCTCCCTTGAAAGCGCTTGGAGAAGCTCTGTGGCCCGGCCCTGTCCCAAAATGTAGCGTTTAAGGATGAGACTCTAAAATGTCCTCATAAGCTCTTCACGTCCCCCGTGGTTCCAGTCTCTTGACAGTATGCCCCCTGCGTGGTAAAATTTAGCTCCATTATTCATCATAAGGAGGCAGTACTATGCAATGGATTTTTGAGGATGACCACTCCCGCCCTGTATTTACCCCAGAGGAACATATCAGCGGCAAGTTCCCCGATGGCAAAGTCCCTGGCCTGCCCCGCCGGGCCGTGTTGTTCTGCCTAAGCCGGGGCCTGCCCCTTTTGCGGGAGCGCTTTGGGGCAGAGGTCCTTCTGGAGGAGCTGCCGGGGTTCATCACCCCTACGCCGGTGCTGGTAGTTCCTGGCTATGGGGATGTCTGCTTTGTGGATGGTGGCCGGGGTGCGCCCCAGGCAGCCTCTGTAACAGAAACCCTTCACGCCATGGGTGTAGAGGAGATGCTGGTGGTGGGCCTGTGCGGGGCCTTTGGCCAACAGGTGCAGGTGGGCGACCTGCTGATGCCGGAGAAAATCCTTAGTGAAGAGGGGGCCTCCCGGCACTATTTCGCCCGCCGGGAGATCGCCGTGCCCAGGGGGATTTGGACCCGGGAGCAGGCGGCGGAGGCCCTGGGGCAGGAAATAAAAGGGGAAAACACTGTCACCACCGACGCGGTGTACAGGCAGACTTTCTATAAGGAGGCCCAGTGGCGGGCCCAGGGGTATGTGGGGGTCGATATGGAAGCCTCCGCCATTGTGAACGTCTGCGAATACTACGGGCTGAAAAGCACCGTGCTCTTTATGGCCTCGGACAAGCACCCCCTAACCCCGGAGGGCCCCCGGTGGCGCTGGGGCGGAGAGGACTACGCCCTGTATAAGCGGAAGCAGGAGCGCTTTTTAACCGGCTGTGTAGAGCTGGCGCTGAAATAAACCCCTGAAATTTGACAGTGGGACGCGGTCTAGGGGCGGGGAAAGCCGCCTGCTGAGACCGCGTCCTTATATCCCAGAGGCCCCTATCCCTCCGTCAGCGCCCGGTATATCTCCGACTTCCTCTGCCCGCTCTCCTGGGCGGCCTGCCGGGCCGCCTGGCTGGCAGAGCAGCCCTGCTGCAGATATTCCCTGGCCAGCCCCACCGCGTCCTCCAGGGAACAGGCCTCCGCTGGCACCGGGACCTCTCCCCCGGCCACTACCAGTACAAACTCCCCCCGGGGCTCCTGCTCCCGGTAATGGGCGGCGGCCTCTCCCAGGGTGGTGCGCCACACCTCCTCATGGAGCTTGGTCAGCTCCCGAACCACGGCAATTTTCCGCTGTGGCCCAAAGAGCTTTTCCAGGTCCCCCAGGGTGCGGCGCAGTTTGTGGGGGGCCTCGTAGAAGATCATGGTCCTGGTTTCCCCGCTGATTTGGGACAGGTGTTCCCGGCGGCTGTGCTTATTCATAGAGAGAAAACCCTCGAAGGTAAAGCGCCCGGTAGGCAGGCCGCTGACCGCCAAGGCTGAAATGGCGGCGGTAGGGCCCGGCACCACATAGACAGGGATGTCCTCCTGGGCGCAGGCGCTGACCAGGCTCTCGCCCGGGTCAGAAACAGCGGGCATTCCTGCGTCAGATACAAGGGCGCAGGTATCTCCTGCTCGAAGCCGGGCCAGGATGGTCTCGCCCCGGCTGAGCTTGTTGTGCTCAAAATAGCTAAGCAGGGGTTTGCGCAGGCCAAAATGGTTCAATAAAGCCCTAGTAACCCGGGTGTCCTCAGCGGCAATAAAATCCGCCTGAGCTAGGGTCTCCCTCGCCCGGGGAGAGAAGTCTCCCAGGTTTCCAATGGGAGTACCCACAACATAAAGCGCGCCTTTTTCAAGCATTTGCGCCGCCTCCTTCTAAGTAATCTCCATAGATACGGACCATTTCGGCAGAAAGATCCCCTGCTTCTGTCTCAAGCACCAGCGGAGTTTCTACTTCCAGCCCGGGCCCGCCGCCCCGGCGGCATTCCATTAGGAATAGATAAGGGGCCTTCTCTGGGCGGGCCTGTACCAGCCGCAGGCGTTTTGGCTCCAGTTCATGTTGGTGGAGAACCACCACCGCTTCGGCCAAGCGGCGGGCAGGTAGACAAAGGCAGATCCGTCCCCCGGTTTTTAGGGAATAACGGGCAGCCTGGGCCAATTCTGCCAGTGAGAGGGTCCCGCCGTGGCGGGCCAGGCCACGCTCGGCCTCCTGGGGAATCAGACCGCTGCCAGGGGAAAAATAGGGCGGATTGCAGGCGGCCAGGTCCAGGGCCTGATGGGGTAGACAGTTTTTATAATTTCGCAAATCCCCCTGCTGGACTGTGATAATTTCAGCAAGGCTGTTTTCGCTTGCGGAGTCCTCTGCCAGCCGCACGGCTTCTGGTTGCAGTTCCACTGCCAGAACGCTGGCTGGACGGCCTCTAGCACACCACAAGAGGGGGATTACCCCGCAGCCAGTGCCCAGGTCGGCGCAGCGCCAGCCGGGACGGGGCAGGGAGAAATCGGCCAAAAGCAGCGTGTCGGTATTAAAGCGGTGGGTCTCGTTGACCAAGACCCGCAGGTCCCGGCCTAAAGGCTCCCAGTGAGTAGGCATAGCGCGCCTCCCTTCTCTCATAGTGAAAAATAGGGCAACCCTGCGTTCCGCGGGGTTCTATCTTTTTTTAGAACCCTTTGCGCAACAGAAAAAGCGGAACCCGCTACAGCCAGGCTCCGCTTCTTTCTCTTTGCCGTTTGGCTTAGCCCTCCTGGGGCGCACCCACAGGGCAAACACCAGCGCAAGCGCCGCAGTCCAGGCACTTGTCAGGATCGATTACGTACTTGCCGTCGCCCTCAGAGATAGCGTCGGCAGGGCACTCGCCGGCGCAGGCGCCGCAGGCAATGCACTCATCGTTAATGGTATATGGCATAAGAAACACCTCCATGGTTTTTATAAGCCTATTTTAACATATTTTTCGGAAAATGCAACAGTTTTCCGGCTTATTTTTGCCGGTGGGGAATAATTCTTTATAAAGAAAACTTTGGACTACTCCAAGTCCTTCAGCTGTTCCAGCTCTTGCTTTTCCACTTTTACCCGGCCGTCCCGCAGCAGCTTTACCTGGTCCACAGTGTATACTTTAGGCGCGGCGTCGGGGTCCTTATCCAGACGGACCGTAAGCTTATGGGTCAAAAGGTTTTGGTCAATGACCACGCCCTTGCCATCTGGGGTAGAAACAATGGCGTTTACCTTGGGCGTGGTTTTCAGCAGGTCCTGGTAGGCCTCCTGCTCATATTTTAGGCAGCACATCAGCCGTCCGCAGGCTCCGGAAATCTTCACCGGGTTTAGGGAAAGTCCCTGCTCTTTAGCCATTTTAATGGAGACTGGCTGGAATCCACCTAAAAAGGAACCACAGCAAAAGGGCCGGCCGCATATGCCAATGCCCCCCAGCATTTTAGCCTCGTCCCGCACGCCAATCTGCCGCAACTCTATGCGGGTACGGAACATTCCAGCCAGGTCTTTCACCAGCTCCCGGAAATCCACCCGGCCGTCGGCGGTGAAGTAGAAAAGGATTTTGCTGTTATCAAACGTATACTCTACCTCTACCAGCTTCATCTCCAGGCCCCGGGCGGCAATGCGCTTTTCACAAGCTTTAAAGGCGGATTTCTCTTTTTTATGGTTCTCTTCCACCCGGTGCAGGTCTTCGGAAGTGGCCCGGCGAATCAGCCGCCGCAGAGGCTGCACAATAGAGGAGTCCCGCACCTGGCGGTTTTCCATGGCCACCTCGCCGCACTCCACACCTCGGGCGGTCTCCACAATCGCCATGTCGCCCTTGGAAAGTTTTTCTTCGCCGGGGTCGAAATAGTAGACCTTGCCGGTGCTTTTAAATCGTACGCCAATTACTTCTGCCATGGTTCATCTCCTATGGGATTTAAAAATAGAGCTGGCACATCCATTGTTCTGGTTCTTTGAATGATGCGGGTTTTGCGGCGCCGGATCCTGGGCAGGACGCATCGTGGTTCCAGGCCGTTTTTGTGTGATACGGTCCCTAGGTCTCGCGGCCTTAACCAGAGAGCAGGTCAGCGCACAGGCAGGTGACAAGTAGAGAGCCGTTGGCATTGCGTTCCAGTTTCTCCCGGTACTGGTCCGCCAGGGTGGGCAGATGGGCCAGGCGCTTCATGGGCAAAGCGCATAGGCGGTCCGCAGCCTGGGGCGCGCCGCCCAGCAGGGTCTCTCCGCCGCTTCGCAGCACACAGGCGTCCCGAAAGATCAGTGCCAGCCGGGCTAGTACATCCCGGAATAGGGCCCGGTCCTTTTGCAGCGGCGCGGCGGTTTTTAGCAGGACATGCCCCCCAGGAGAGAGCATCCCATCCACCATGCCCACAGCCACTTCAAAAGCCCGGCGGGCCCCACCGTTTTCCAGCTCCTCCAGCATCCTGCCCAGATTTCCCCCGCACAGGCGGGCCAGCTCCTGGGCCCGGGAAGAGTCCACCTGCTTTTCTCGTTCCAGCCACTGGGCGGCTTCAGCTTCCTCTAGAGGCAAAAGGGTGAAGATCTGCGCCCGGGAACGGATAGTGGGCAGCACGGAGTCCGCGCTAGGGCAGATCAAAATAAAAACCGCGCCCTGGGGGGGCTCTTCAATCAGTTTTAGCAGCTTGTTCTGGGCAGCGTCCAGGGTACGAGTCCCCATGTTAAGGATGTATACATTATAAGGCGACTCATCGGGCATCCGATAGGCGTCCTCTAAAACAGCCCGTATGGTGTCCACATTTAGGGCTTTGGAAACACCGCTGCCCTCTACTACCCGCAGATCCGGGTGGCTGCCCGCCGCCGCCCGTACGCAGCTGGGGCACACGCCGCAGGGAGCCTGGTCCCTGTTGCGGCAGACCAAAGCTTTGCCCAGTAGAGCGGCCAGGGTGCGTTTCCCGGTGCCAGGCTCTCCCTGTAAAATCACCGCATGGGGAAAACGTCCTGCCGAAAAAGCGGCGCTTAAGGCCTGCTTAACACCATCATTGCCCGCAAAGCTGGAGAAATTCATAAGCTCTTCTTATACCTTTTCAAAGCGGTCCACGTTTAGCACAAAGATGGTGGAACCGCCCACAGTGACCTCTACTGGGAAGGAAGAGTACATGCCCACCTCCATGGTAGAGGAGTGGGGTACGATCTGGGTGCGGCGGCTGCTGTATTTTGAGATAATCCCAATGACCTCGTCCACCTTGCCGTCCTCTACGCCGGAAATAAAGGTAGTGTTGCCGGCCATAAGAAAGCCGCCGGTGGTGGCCAGTTTGGTTACAGAGAAGCCCTCGCGGGTCAGCGCGGAGGACACGGCTCCGCTGTCGTCGTTGCTCACTATGGCAAGAATCAGTTTCATAATAGGGAATCGTCCTTTCTCAGGAAGTCTAGGCCCTACGGCCAAAGGCCGGCCTTCTGGTACTATTGTAGCATAAAACCAGAAGAAAAGCCAGCGTTTTTTGCGGTATTTCCAGAAGACTGGCAAATAGGAAGGGGCGCTCCGCAAAAAGGAGCGCCCCGGGGAAAGACTTTGTGCGGGCTTCTACCGTCCCTCTGGCTTTTTACGGGGAATGGCCATAGAAGACAGCTGCTGGTAGCTCTCCCATTCTTCCGGGTCTTTAGGGGACTTATACATCAGGCCCGTACATTCGTTCACAGAGGCTACGTTGGAAATATCAGGAAAAAATTCCTGAGAGGGCTCCTGGTGTTCGCGGTAGTCGATTTTGCGCTTTGGGTTTGGCATCTTAAAGGACCTCCTAAGAAATGATTTTGGGAGTAGTATGCCGGGGCAGGAGAACATTACGCAAAGCCTATCGGAACAGGTTTTGGTACAAGGAATCGTATCCATGGTTTCACAGGTTTGCCAAGTTTTTACAACAGGGGTTTCCAGTCTAGGGCTTGTTTGAAAATAGAGGAAATGACGGATTTTTGCCCAGAAGCGGCCAGCTTTAAGGAAAAAACCGCAAGGAATCCTTGCGTATTACGAGGATTTTCGACGCAGAAGAGGACCCCTTCTGGGCAAAATGACGGTGTTTTCGATGTTTCAAACAAGCCCTAATTTACCGAAAAGATAGGTGCTATACCCTGGGCGCCCCGCATATATATAACTGTAAATCCTCCGAAAGCTGGTGACCATATTGATCAATAGTTTTACTCCCGCCTTTGCCCAGCGCCTGGCCCGCCGGCCCAACGCTTGGGCGGCCATGCGGGGGCAAGAGAATTCCCGGCTGGTGGGCACCCTAAAGCTGTACCAGACCACAGCGGGGGTGGTGGCCGCGGCGGAGTTTTGGGGCCTGCCACAAAACGAAGGGAACCCAAAGGGCCTGTTTAAGCTGTGTATTTATAGCGAGAGCGAGGGCGAAGGGGTTTTGGCGGCGGAACTTCCCACTTTGCTGGGAAACCGGGGCTATGCCTGGGGAGCGGCGCTTAGCAGCCGGTTTACCATACGGGACGTGATGGGGTGTACAGCGGCCCTGCTCGTTGGCCCGGGGAGCGAAGCCGCCCAACCCTCTGGCGGCGCGGGCGAAATTATAGCGCGCGGGACAATTAAATAGAGAAGCGGGGGAGCTTTTGCCTCCCCCGCTTTGTTTTCCACTGGAATTGTGCGGTATTGCCTTAAAAATGGAACACCGTGACCGGCCGGTGGTAACGCGGACAGTTCTCAATGATAAACTTTGTCCCCTGGGAAGCGCCATCCCAAAAAGCCAGTACTTGATCCGCATATTGGATAATTTGAAGATTGCGTTTTAGGGGCGCAAAACGTCCGTAACGCTGGTATTCAGGCAGGAACTCTGTGAGCTTTAGATTGTGAGACAGCGCGTATTCACGGGCGCAAATATCCACACCTTTTGCGCCGCCGGAAACAATTTCACTGGTACCCTGAGGCAGATAGATTTCCAGATCTGGTATTTGCAGGCCTCTAGAACCAACAACAGCCACTTTCAAAACCATATGCCCCCTCAAAAAATATACGTCACTATTATGTCATAATACCACTATTTTCGGGTTTTTGGCAAATTTTTCACTATAATTAAGTCAAAAAAACTCAAATATGACGTAAAAGAGATGGCATGATGGAGGAAAAAATTTTACGCTATACCTTACGGGTAGACCGTTCCATGTTCCAAAAATTTAAATACATAGCAGAATCCAATGGCCGTTCCGCCAACCGAGAGATCGAGCAGTACCTGAAAAAGCGAGTGGCTGCCTATGAAAAGGAAAACGGGCCGATTCCTTCTGGGGAAGAGTAGGGCCTTGTATCATTTGTCTGTTTTTAGGGTTTTATGTAGATAGGGCTGCTGTGCTGGCCCAGCCTGGCTCTTGTACATATGGGCCGGGCTTTTTGCTTTGGAGACTGGCCTTTGCCGCTACTTGACCTCTCCCCCCTTTTGTAGTAAAATGGCTTCATAAGGAGGGACCAATATGAACATTGACCTGAATCTGGAAATCAGCCGCTTGCTCCACTATGCCATACAGAAAAGCTTGATCACTCCCGATGACCGGGCCTACGCGGCCAACCGCCTCTTGGTCTGTCTAAAAGCCCGGGAGTTTACCCCGGTTTCTGTAGAGGAGGCCCTGCCCTACCCTGTGGAACCCCTGGAAAATCTTTGTCAATGGGCTGTGTCCCAGGGAATGATTGACCCGGACACCCAGGATGCCCGGGATCAATTTGATACCGAGCTTATGGCCTGCCTAACCCCTCGTCCCTCGGAGATCATTGGCAGATTCCGTGGGCTTTATCAGCAGAGCCCCCAGGCGGCCACAGACTATTATTATGATTTGAGCCGCGCTACCAACTATATCCGGGTGGACCGGGTGGAAAAAGACCGCATGTGGACCGCCCCCACGCCCTATGGGGATCTGGTGATTACCATTAACCTGTCAAAGCCCGAAAAAGATCCGAAAGCCATTGCCGCGGCGAAAAATGCCCCCAAGTCCGGCTACCCGGCCTGCGCCCTCTGCCGGGAGAACGAGGGCTACCTGGGCAGCGCCAACCAGGCGCCCCGAGGGAACCACCGGCTGATCCCTCTGGAGCTTTGCGGAGAAAAGTGGTTTTTACAGTACTCTCCTTATGTGTATTATAACGAACACTGTATTGTGCTCAGCGAAGAGCACAGGCCCATGAAGGTGAGCAAGGACAGCTTCTGGCGCCTGCTGGAATTCGTCTCCCTTCTGCCCCACTATTTTATTGGTTCAAACGCAGACTTGCCGATTGTGGGAGGATCTATCCTGACCCATGACCACTTCCAGGGGGGACGGTATGAGTTTCCCATGGCCAAGGCCCCGGTGCGGGAAGAGGTCCGCTTTTCCAGCTGCCCAGAGGTCCAGGCGGGCATGGTAAACTGGCCCATGTCTGTACTCCGCCTGCGAAGCGGAAATAAAGCCCTATTAGTAGAGCTTGCGGAAAAGGTCCTCGCTGCCTGGCGGGGTTATTCTGATAAAGCGGCAGGGGTGCTGGCTTTTTCTGGGGACACGCCCCACAATACCATTACCCCCATTGCCCGCCGCCGGGGAGAGGACTATGAGCTGGATCTGGTGCTGCGCAACAACCGTACCACAGAAGAGCATCCCCTGGGCCTGTTCCATCCCCACGCAGAATACCATCATATTAAGAAGGAAAATATCGGCCTTATTGAAGTGATGGGACTGGCGATCCTGCCCCCCCGGCTGCTAACAGAAACCGCCCTTTTAGGCCAGGCCCTGGCTGACCCGGCCCAGGCGGAGACGATTATGGCCCGCCCGGAAATGAAGAAGCACCAGCCCTGGTACCAAGAACTGAGGGCCCGCAATATCCCGGCTGAGGAGATCAGCCAGGCTATACGGGAGAGCATTGGCGAGATCTTTGGTAAAATTTTGGGCAATGCCGGGGTCTTTAAGGATGATGAGGCAGGCCGCCAGGCTTTCCGGCGTTTTTGCGAAGGAGTCCGATGAAACTGCCCGAGCGGATGCCCGTGACTTTGCTGGAGCGTGTACTAAGTTTGGCGGCTCCCCTGGGCTGCCTGTTGTGCGGAAAGGCAGTGGGCGCGGGCGAGCTGTTCTGCCCCCTGTGCCAGGGCGTGGGGAAAAAGCCTGTCACCCGGCTTCTGAACATAAGCGGCGGCAGAAAGCTGCCAGTGGCTTCGCCGTATTATTACAAGAGCGTCTATAGAAAGACGGTTTTAGAGTATAAGTTTCAAGGCATCAGCGCCTACGCCAAACCCATAGGGTGGTTTATGGCTGGAGCGGCGAGAACTCTGCCCGGCTCTTTTGACCTAGTGACCTATGTGCCCATGGCCAGAAGGGCCCGCTGGATTCGGGGCTATAACCAGAGCCAGCTTTTGGCCAGGACCGTAGGGATGGCCTTGAATTTGCCGGTGGTTCCGGCCTTAAAAAAGCGGCGGAAAACCAAGGTCCAGCATGAGCTGAACGCGGAAGAAAGGGCAGGAAATGTGCGCGGGGCCTATGGCGTGAGAAAGGGCGCGCCACCCCTGGCGGGCAAGGCTGTGCTGCTGGTGGACGACATTGTGACTACTGGGAATACCCTGGCAGACTGCGCTCGAGCTCTGTATGAGGCCGGGGCGGCCCAGGTGTGCGCCCTGTGCGCGGCAGACGCGGATAGGCCGGAAAAAAATATGGACCGAGGTGAAAAGCGTTGGATCAGGAAAAAATCAAGCGGGCAGTCCGGGACATCCTGGAGGCTGTGGGAGAGGACCCAAACCGGGAGGGGCTGGCGGAGACCCCGGAAAGGGTAGCTAGGATGTATAAAGAGATATTCTCTGGTCTTTACAGCGATCCCAGAGAGCACCTGAAAATTTTTCATGAGGAGAGCAAGCACGGCGAGCTGGTGATAGTCCGGGACATCCCCCTGTACTCAGTATGCGAGCACCACCTGCTGCCCTTTATCGGTAGGGCGCATATTGCCTATATCCCTAAGAATGGCAGGATCATTGGTCTTTCCAAGTTCGCTAGGATTGTGGACTGCTTTGCCCGCAGGCCCCAGGTGCAGGAGCGGCTAACCGGACAGATCGCGGACTTTTTATACCAGAACATGCAGCCCCTGGGGGCAGCGGTGTTCATCGAGGCAGAGCATTTGTGCATGACCATGCGTGGGGCCCGGGCAGCGGGAGCGACCACCCGGACCTCGGCGCTGCGGGGCTGTATGCAGACAGACGCAAAAACCCGGGCGGAGGTTATGGCGCTGCTAAAGTAAGAGGAAGGGACGGCCGCGCCTGGTCTGCGTAATAGTCTACATTTTCAAGACCATCCCACAAAAGATACCCAGAAAAGGAGTCCTTCTATGGCAGAAAACACAAACCGCTTTCAAGCGAAAGCCCGCGTCCTTCCCCTAACCAGAACCTATGTTATGGGAATTTTAAACGTTACGCCCGACTCCTTCTCAGATGGAGGCCGTTTTCTGGACCCAGAGCATGCCTTGGCCCGGGCCTGGGAAATGGTCCAGGAAGGGGTGGACATTATCGACGTGGGCGGACAGTCCACCCGGCCGGGGTATACGTGCGTTTCTCCAGCAGAGGAGTGGGCGCGCATCAAGGATGTGCTGCCCAGGCTAAAAGACATGGCCGGGCCCCTGGTCTCGGTGGATACCTTCTATCCCCAGGTGGCACAGTGGGCTCTAGAGGCCGGGGCGGACGTGATTAATGACGTGAGCGGCTTTGGGGACGAGATGCTTCGGGCAGTGGCGGGCTCGGGCTGTGGCTGCGTGGTGATGCACCCCCGGGGGGCCCTGGAGGGTGATATTTTAGGGGAGGTGCGGGCCTTTTTTGAGGAGCGCCTAAACGCGGCCCATAGACTGGGGATTTCCCAGGAAAGAGTTTGTCTGGACCCGGGCATTGGCTTTGGTAAGACCCTGGAGGACAACCTGCGGCTGATTGCCAACGTGGGAGCCACCCGAATTCCTGGAGTGGCCTACCTGATGGCCGCCTCCCGAAAGCGGGTGACCGGCGCGCCCTGCGGCAACCCGCCTTTTGAGGAGCGCCTGCCCGCCACGTTGGCGGCACATACAGCGGCAATCTTAGGAGGCGCGGACTTGGTGCGGGTCCACGATGTGAAGGAGGCCGTGCAGGCCGCCCGCATGGCCGACGCTTTACAGGGGCGCTGCGCCTTGCCCCCCACCTAGGAGCATTGATCTTGGGTTGGGCCGCTGGCTTCTGCCGCGAAGCGGTAGATTGGGTAAGGCCTGTTGGTTTGCGGGCGTAGTCTTGCAAAGAGAGGAGAAATGGGCATGGACAAGATCATGATAAAGGGCCTGGAAATTTTTGCCTACCACGGGGTAAACCCAGAGGAGAAAACCGACGGGCAGACCTTTATACTGGATATTACTCTGTGGACCGACCTGGCCCGAGCCCGGCGCTCGGACCGCCTGGAGGATACGGTGAATTATGCCGCTGTGCGCAAAACGGTACAGAGAGCTTTTACACAGCAAAAATATGATCTGATCGAGCGGGCGGCTCAGGTGGTCTGCGAGGCGGTACTGGCGGGTTTTCCCCAGGTAGAGAAAGTGACGGTGCTGCTGAAGAAACCCCAGGCGCCCATGAACGCCAAGTTCGACTATGTGGCCGTAGAGGTGGAATCCGCCCGGCCGCAGGAAAGGAGGCCGCTGCCATGCAGGCCGTGCTAGGATTAGGCTCGAACCTGGGAGACAGGGAGGAAAACCTGGCCGGAGCCATGAGTCTTTTAGAGAAGCTGCCGGGCACCCAGGTGTTGGCCCTCTCTAATATTTATGAGACAGAGCCCTTTGACGTAGGCTCGCCCCAACAGGACTATTTAAACTGTTGCATGCTGCTAGAGACCAGCCTGGACCCAGAGCAGCTGCTGGACCGCTGCCTGGAGATTGAGACTAAGCTGGGCCGGGTGCGCTCCGAGTACCATGGGGCCAGGACCCTGGACATCGACCTGCTTTTGGCCCAGGGCTTTACCAGCACTGCCGAAAAGCTGACGGTGCCCCATCCAGGTATTTTGCAGCGGGCCTTTGTAATGGTGCCCCTTTCGGACTTGTTCCCCCTGCACACAGCCCTAGGCCTGGACTTTTCCGGGGCGTATGAGGCTGTGGACAAGTCTGGGGTACGGTTGTATAAATAATTTTCCCCATAAGAAAGGACGTAAAGGTATGGAATACATTATTGGCATTGATCTGGGCACCAGCGGCACCAAGACTGTTTTATTTGACCGGGAGGGCAGCGTGGTGGCCAGTGCCACCATAGAGTACCCCATGTATCAGCCCCAGAACGGCTGGGCCGAGCAGAATCCGGAGGACTGGTGGCAGGCCGCTGCCGGAACCCTCTCTCAGGTGATCTCAAAAGTGGACCCCAAAGATGTAAAGGCCGTGGGCCTTTCCGGCCAGATGCACGGCCTGGTGATGCTGGATAAAGAGGGCCGGGTGCTGCGCCCCTCTATCATCTGGTGCGACCAGCGCAGCGGTAAACAGTGTGAGGAAATCACCCAGCGGGTGGGGCGGGAGCGGCTTATTGAGATCACCGCAAACCCCGCCCTGACGGGCTTTACCGCCTCAAAGCTGCTGTGGGTGCGGGAGAACCAGCCGGAAATTTACGCCCAATGCGCCCACATCCTGCTGCCAAAGGACTATGTGCGCTATATGTTGACAGGAGAGTTTGCCACCGAGGTCTCCGATGCCTCCGGTATGCAGCTTTTGGATGTGCCGGGCCGCTGCTGGAGCCAAGAAGTGCTGGACAAGCTGGACCTGGACCCAGCCCTGCTGGCCAAAGTGTACGAGTCCCCAGAGATCACCGGCGAGGTTACCAACGAGGCCGCCAAGACTACCGGCCTGCGCCCAGGCACCCCAGTGGTGGGCGGCGCGGGAGACAATGCGGCTGCGGCGGTGGGTACTGGCGTGGTGGTGGATGGCAAAGCGTTTACCACCATTGGCACCTCGGGGGTGGTGTTTGCCCACACAGACCAACTTTCCATCGACCCCCAGGGCCGGGTGCATACCTTCTGCTGTGCGGTGCCCGGGGCCTGGCACGTGATGGGCGTCACCCAGGGGGCCGGCCTCTCCTTAAAGTGGTTCCGGGACAACTTCTGCTCTCCGGAGATGACCGCTGCCCAGGGCCTGGGGGTGGACCCCTATGTGGTGATGGACAAGCAGGCCGCTCTTTCGCCAGTGGGGTGTAATAAACTCTTCTATCTGCCCTACCTAATGGGTGAGCGGACCCCCCACCTAGACCCAGATTGCCGTGGGGTATTCTTTGGACTTTCCGCGATGCACCAGCGCCGGGACCTGCTGCGGGCCGTAATGGAGGGTGTGGCCTATTCCCAGCGGGACAGCATGGAGGTACTGCGGGGCATGGGAGTTACCGCAGGAACGATGCTGGCCTGTGGCGGCGGCGGGACCTCCCCCCTGTGGCGGCAGATGCTGGCCGATGTGTACAACTGCCCGGTACAAACGGTTCAGTCTAAAGAGGGCCCGGCCCTGGGCGCGGCGATTTTAGCGGGCGTGGGCGCGGGGCTGTACCCCTCGGTGCAAGAAGCCTGTGCCCAGCTGATTAAGCTGAATCCGCCTCAGGCCCCTGTTAGGGAGAATGTGGAGAAATACGAAAGGCTTTACCAGGTCTACACCAGCATTTATCCAGCACTGAAGGAAAACTACCAGCAGCTGGCCCGACTGGAGATATAAGCCGTGTCCAGGCTGATTATTCTGCGGGGCAATTCCGGCAGCGGAAAGACCAGCTTGGCCAAGCTTTTGCAGCGGCGGCTGGGCCGGGGAGTCATGCGTATTTCCCACGATATGGTACGCATGGAGATCCTGAATATCAAGGCCCCGGGGGACCTGCCTCTGCTGATGGAGATGCTGCGCTATGGCCATGCCCATGCCGGGACTACCGTGCTGGAGGGAATTCTGGGCAGTGACGCGTATGCACCTCTGTTCCAGTTGGCAAAGGCGCTGTACGGGGAAGAGATTTTCGCCTATTATTACGACCTGCCCTTTGAGGAGACCCTGCGCCGCCACGCCAGCAAGCCCAACCGCGACGACTTTGGCGAGGAGGACATGCGCCGCTGGTGGCGGGAGCGGGACCTGCTGGCAGACATTAAAGAGAAAGTCTTTGGGCCGGAGATAAGCCTTACAGCGGCAGAGGAGCAGGTGCTTTCTGACCTGGAGGGGAGGAAATTGCCATGAGGGTTTCTATTCTATCTTTCAGCGGCCGTTCCGGGGGAAACTGCGGCCGCATTGCCCAGGAAATCCGCCGGTTTTGGAGAGATCGGGGCGAAGCGGAGGTCTATGACTTTTCCACCTTCACGGTTACGCCCTGCGGAGGCTGTGGATATGTGTGTTTCCAGGAAAGGGAATGCTGTCCCTATATGGATGACCCGGTGGCTGGACTTTTCCAGGCGGTGACAGATAGCGGCCTAGCCTATTATGTTGTGCCGAACTACTGCGACTACCCATGCGCCAATTATTTTATTTTTAATGAGCGGAGCCAGTGCTATTTTCAGGGGCGGCCCCGGCTGCTGGAACAATATTTGGCGGTAAGGAAGAAGTTCATTGTGGTAAGTAACACGGGCCGGGACAACTTTACCGCTGCCTTTCGCTATCAGCTGGAGGAAAATGTAGAGCCAGAGGTTCTGTTCCTTAGCGCAAAGCAGTTTCATAAAGTCAGCGTCCGTGGCGACATCATGGACTCTGCCAAGGCACGGGAAACCCTGCAAAGCTTCATCCATCAGGAGGAAAAATATGACAGACAAGATCATTCTTAGCGCGGACAGTACCTGCGACCTGGGTGACCAGCTGAAGGCCCGGTACGACGTACACTATTATCCGTTTCACATTATTCTGGAAGAGAAAGATTACCAGGATAATGTGGACATCACAGTAAAAGAGATTTTTGACGCGTATTATGACCATAAAGCCCTGCCCCGCACCGCCGCCATTAATATAAGCGAATATGTGGACTATTTTAAAGGCTGGGTAGAGTCAGGCTTTGACGTGATCCATCTAAACCTAGGCGGGGCTATCTCCAGCGCTCACAAAAACTGTGTGCTGGCTGCCAAAGAGCTGGCCGGGTCCGGCGCTCCCGGGCGGGTGTATCCCATTGACAGCTACAGTCTCTCCACAGGGATTGCCCTACAGGTCATGGATGCTGGAGAGATGATCCAGCGGGGAATGTCCGCTGGGGAGATTGCCAAGCGGCTGGAGGAGAACCGGAGCAATGTGCACGCCAGCTTTATTCTGGACACCCTGGACTTTATGCGGGCCGGGGGACGCTGCTCCACAGTGGCGGCGGTGGGGGCCAACCTGCTGAGCCTGAAACCTTGTATTGAGGTGGACAATACGGACGGCAGTATGCACGTGGGTAAAAAGTATCGGGGAAACCTGAAAAAGGTGCTGGTCCAGTACGTGAAGGAAAAGCTGACCCAGTACCCAAACCTGAAAAGGGACCATATTTTCATTACTTATTCCACTATTTCTCCTGAGCTGGAACAAACCGTGCGAGAGGCGATTCAGTCTGTAGAGGCGTTCCAGGAAATTCACACCACCTGTGCCAGCTGCACCATAGCCTGCCACTGTGGGCCAAACACCCTGGGCATTTTGTTTGAGACGGAGGACTAAGCCCATGGAGCAGTTAAGGCAAAAATTTGCCGGACAGCATTTGGTAAAACGTACCCTTGTGATGCTGGTGGCAGTGATCTTTATGGGCATGGGCGTAGGATTCTTTATGCTGGGGACCATGGGTAGCGACCCCTTTTCCACCCTAAATTTGGGGGTCTCTTCCAAGCTTGGGCTCAGCTTTGGGTCCTGGCAGGCGGTTTTTAATATTCTCCTGCTGGTCATTATCGTGATATTCGACCGCTCGAAGTTGGGACTGGGCACCATAGGAAATATGTTCCTGGTAGGCTTTTCGGCGGATGTTACCGGGGGGCTGCTGGGTCAGGTACTGGTGGCGGACCAGCTGGGCATTCCCGCCCGGGTGGGCTTAACCCTTTTAGGCGTGTCCATGCAGCTGGTGGGGTGCTCCTTTTATGTCACCTGCAATCTGGGGATGGCCCCCTATGATGCTATTAGCTATCTTGTGCCAGAGCGGACAAAGATTCCTTTTCGGTGGTGGCGTATTTTTTTAGATGTGGTATGTGTGTCGGTGGGCTTTGCCTGCGGGGCCTCCATTGGTATTGGCACGCTGATTATGGCCTTTGGAACGGGGCCCATACTGCCGCTGCTAAATCAATACGTAGCAAAGCCCCTGCTGAAAACGAAAGAGAGTTCGTAAGAAAAAGCACATAAGCCCCTAGGGACGCATGAGAGAAGGGAGTCCAGGGGGTGAGCGTCTGCCAGTGGCCGACAAGCTGTGAACCGGACGAGGCGGCAGCTGAAATTCGGAGCCCCACGGTCTTGCCCATAAAGACGTGAAAGCGCATTGCGGGAAGAGTTGACAAAAGCCAAAAGGAGATTGGCTTTGCCAACTCTTGGGTCCCGCATAGCGAGGGAAGGGTGCTTGCAAGAAAAAGCACCCTTCCCAATTTTCCCCATGTTCCCCGCGAAGCGAACACACCAAATCCGCCTAAAAAGAAAAAGACAAAAAGGGCAACTGGCTTTTGAGGCCAGCAGCCCTTTTTTATTCAGACTTATACAATACATTTATACGAACTCAATTTTACCTCAAAAATATCATTCCGGCCTTATCTCTGCTTGGCGGCATAACCGTGCCCGCCGCCCACAGAGTAGGTCTGCGCCAGCATGTTGGCGGTACTCAGCCCATTGTCGCGCAGGGCCTTTTTCTCCGCCAGCTTTTTGGCCTGTTCCTTTACCAGCTTCTTCTCGTACCGGGCTTGCAGCCACTGGGATATTTTCCATTTCTTTTTCATGACTCTCTGCCTCCTTATTAGGCCGATGGGGTGGATTCTTACCAGCTATATTTTAGCATAATTTGGGGGGAGTCAAGAGACTTTAGTCAATTTGGAAAAAGGCCTACAGTGGTGGGGCGGCTTCTTGTGGGCCGCTGTTTCGGCGTTGCTTTGCAACGGCGAAAAGCGCTGGGTTTTTGTGGCGCTGGCCTGGTGCTCCCGCTTTTCTTAGGGGGCCGGGATGGGTTAGTGGCCCCACTTTGTTTTGGTTCGCGCCGCTAGGGTCAAGGTCGTGGGACTCTGTCCCACACCCTGCCAGGGCTTCTCGCCCTGGACCTCGGAAGGGGCCTAACGCCCCTTCACCGCGCAATGTTCCCCAAGTGCGGGGCTCTTCGCTATTTAAATCCCCAGCAGCCCGGGCACTGCGTCCTTCATCTTTTGGATGATTGCCTCGGCCCCGGCTTTGGTGGCGTCCTTGCCGGAAAGGTAGATCTTGATCTTCGGCTCCGTGCCCGAGGGGCGTACAATCAGCTTGCAGCCGTTCTCCATGCGGTACTCCAGCACGTTGGACTTGGGCAGGTCGATCCTGCCCTCTTTGTCGCCATAGGACACGGACTCCTTGTAGTCGCTACGGCCCACCACCTTGGCCCCGGCGATTTCGGCGGGCGGATTCTGGCGCAGGTTTTCCATAATGCCGTTCATGGTATTCATGCCGTCCTCGCCTTCAAAGCCAAAGTTGCACAGGTCGTTTTTATAGAACCCGTACTTCTCGTACAGGGCGTTCATGGCGTCCACCAGGGTCATGCCCTTTTCTTTGTAGTAAGCGGCCATCTGGCAGATGAGCATACTGCCGTCCACAGCGTCCTTGTCCCGTACGTAGCCGCCGGACAGGTAGCCGTAGCTCTCCTCAAAGCCCAGCAGGTAGCTGTCGGCATTGCCCTCTTTCTCTTCCAGCTCGGCAATGATGTCGCCGATATACTTAAAGCCGGTGAGGCAGCGGCGCAGCTCCACGCCATACTCTTTGGCGATTGGGTCCACCATGTCGGTGCTGACGATGGTGGTCACCGCCACAGGGTGGGCGGGCAGACGGCCCTGCTCCTTCTTCACCCGGGCGATGAAGTCCAGCAGCAGAATGCCCACCTCGTTGCCGGTCATCAGCACGTACTCGCCCTTCTGGTTTACAGCGATGCCCACCCGGTCGCTGTCCGGGTCCGTGGCCAGCAGCAGGTCGGGCTCTACCTTTTTGCACAGCTCCAGGCCCTTTTCCAGGGCCTCCCGGAACTCGGGGTTGGGGTAGGGGCAGGTGGGAAAGTTGCCGTCGGGCTCGCTCTGCTCGGGCACCACGGTCACGTCTTTCACGCCAATTTTATCCAGGATGCGCAGCACGCACATTTTGCCCGCGCCGTTAAGGGGCGTGTACACCAGCTTCAAGGAACTGGCGTCCACATGCAGACTTTCGCCGTAGACGGCCGCAATAAAGGCGTCCACGGTCTCGTCGCCAATATACTGAATCAGGCCCTTGTCCACGCCCTCTTGGAAATCCATTTTTTTCACGTCCGCAAAGATGTCTAGCGAGTTGATCTCGTTCATAATGCCGTCGGCCATGTCCGCGGTCACCTGGCAGCCGTCGCTGCCATAGGCCTTATAGCCGTTATACTTGGCGGGATTATGGCTGGCGGTTACGCAAATGCCCGCGTCGCACTTTAGGTGGCGCACCGCAAAGGACAGGGCCGGGGTGGGCATCAACTGGGGATACAGATAGGCTTTAATGCCGTTGGCAGCCAGCACAGCGGCAGACTGCTGGGCAAAGGCAATGCCCTTATTACGGCTGTCGTGGGCAATAGCCACGCTTTGGGGCTTACCATCCGCGTGTTTCAGCAGGTAATTAGCCATACCCTGGGTGGCCTTGCGCACAGTATAGACATTCATGCGGTTGGTACCCGCACCGATCACGCCCCGCAGGCCGCCGGTGCCAAACTCCAGGTCGCGGTAGAAGCGGTCATTGATCTCCTCGGGCTGGGCTTTTACAGACTCCAGTTCCTGGGTCAAGTCCTTATCGTCCAGGTCTTGCTGAAGCCATCTTTCAAATTCTGACATAAGCATCGTCCCTTTCTCCCGGCCAGCCGTATCGAGAAAGGGCCTCGTGGCATTTGCCGGATATATTATGATAATTTTACCATTTTTTGTTAGAAAAGTCAACTGCATTTGTGGGCAGGGAGGAGGTAAATGGAGAAAAGGGCGTTTTTTAAAAATACTTGCGCACCCGTTTGCGATACGCTTGGTATTCTTCGCCGAACCGGGCGGCACACCAGCGCTCTTCCGCCCGAATAATCCAGTGGCCTGATAGGATAAAACACGCGGTTAGCCCCAGCAGCAGCCAAGACTTAGCCAGCGTGGCACAGCCCAGAAAGATGAGGTCATAGGCCACATACATGGGGTTCCGGGAAAAACGGTAGATTCCTTTGGTACTAGGGCTTGTTTGAAAAATCGAAAACGTCGTCTTTTTTGCCAGAAGAGGCCACTTTCTACGTCGAAAATCCTCGTCAATCGCGAGATTGCCTTGCGGTTTTCTCCTTGAAATTGTCCCCTTCTGGCCCAAAATTCGTCATTTCCTCTATTTTCAAACAAGCCCTAATCCCTGTCTGGCAGGGAGAACAGAACGCCGCGACAGCGGCCGCCAGAAGTCCAAGACCCAGAAGGTACAGCCCAAGCCCGGCCCCAAACCCCAGGAGCTGAGTGTGGATATTTTCAAAAAACATTCCCACAAACAGCCCCGCGCTAGAAAGCTGGTAGACCCAAAAAGCGCCTCGGGTCCCTCTCTCCATAGGGGGCAAAGTGAGAGGCCCGGTCCAGGCTGCTGCGGCATAAATGCCCATTAGGCCAAAGCGGAGCACAAGAAAAGGAATGAGTAGAACGGCGGCGCTCATGGGACCAGCAGGTCTTTCAGGTACTGGCCGGTGTAGCTGGCCTCAACCTTGGCCACCTCCTCCGGCGTGCCCTTTGCCACAATGGTCCCGCCCCGGTTGCCTCCCTCGGGACCCAGGTCAATAATATAGTCCGCCGTCTTAATCAGGTCCAAATTATGCTCAATAACCACCACGGTATTGCCCGTATCCACCAGTCTTTGCAGTACCTGAATCAGCTTGTGTACGTCGGCGATATGCAGGCCCGTGGTGGGCTCGTCCAGAATATAAATAGTCTTGCCAGTGGGCCGCCGGGAGAGCTCGGTGGCCAGCTTTACCCGCTGGGCTTCGCCGCCGGAAAGGGTGGTGGCCGGCTGGCCTATCTTTACATACCCCAGGCCTACGTCGTTGATGGTTTGCAGCTTCCTTGCCAGCTTGGGCAGATCCTTAAAGAACTCCAGGCCCTCCTCGGCGGTCATTTCCAGCACATCATAGATGCTCTTGCCCTTGTACTTTACCTCCAGGGTCTCCCGGTTGTAGCGGTGGCCCTTGCACACTTCGCAGGGCACGTACACGTCGGGGAGAAAATGCATTTCAATGCGTATAATGCCGTCACCCTGGCAGGCCTCGCAGCGGCCGCCCTTTACGTTAAAGCTGAAACGCCCGGGGCCAAAGCCCCGCAGCTTTGCCTCTTGGGTGCTGGCGAAAAGATCCCGGATGTCGTTAAACAGCCCGGTGTAGGTAGCGGGATTGGACCGGGGAGTGCGGCCAATGGGGGACTGGTCGATTTGAATGACCTTATCGAGAAATTCCAGGCCCCGTATTTCCTTGTGGGCCCCAGGGAAAGTGTGGGCCCGGTTCAGTTCGGCGGCCAGCTTCTTATAGAGAATCTCGTTAATCAGGGACGACTTGCCTGACCCGGATACCCCGGTGACGCAGACGAACTCTCCCAGGGGAATTTTCACGTTGACGTTTTGCAGATTATTCTGGCTGGCCCCCCGGATCTCTAAAAAGTTCCCGTTTCCGGTGCGGCGGGTCTCGGGTATCTCCACCTTGCGCCGGCCGCTTAGGTACAGGCCAGTCATGGACTGCTTGCATTTTTCAATTCCCTTTACTGGACCCGAGTAGATGACATTTCCCCCGTGGACCCCGGCCCCGGGGCCAATGTCCACAATATAGTCCGCCTCCCGCATGGTCTCCTCGTCGTGTTCCACCACAATCACCGTGTTGCCCAGGTCCCGCAGGTGCTTTAGGGTGCCCAGCAGTTTGCTATTATCCCGCTGGTGCAGGCCAATGGACGGCTCGTCCAGAATATACAGCACGCCCATCAGGGACGAGCCGATCTGGGTGGCCAGACGGATGCGCTGGCTCTCGCCACCCGAGAGAGTGCCCGAGGACCGGGACAGGGTCAGGTACTCCAGACCCACGCTCTGCAAAAAGCCCAGCCGGGACTTGACCTCCTTGATAATGGGCGCTGCGATCAGCTTTTCCCGGTCGGTAAGCTCCAGGGCGGCCAGAAACTCCAGGGCTTCTGTAACGGACTTGTCGCAGAAATCCGCGATGTTTACGTCTCCCACCGTCACCGCCAGGCTCTCGGCAGAAAGCCGCTTGCCGTGGCACTGGTCACAGGGCACGGCGGTCATGTAGGTCTCAATCTCCGCCTTAATCCAGTTGGAATTGGTTTCTCGGTAGCGGCGCTCCAGGTTGTTGATAATACCCTCGAAGGCGGAGGTATAGCTGCTGCCGTGGCCGTACTCGCCCATGCGGGTCAGCTTGATTTTCTCCCCCTTGGTGCCGTATAACAGAATGTCCACGATCTCCGGGGAAAGTTCCCCGATGGGGGTGTCTAGGGAGAAATGGTAGTGCTTTGCCAGGCCCTCCATATACATGGTGGCAATGGTGCTCCCTTCCATAGCCCAGCCGCTGGCCTTTAGGCCCCCCTTGCGGATGGAGAGCTTTTTGTCCGGGATGATGTTCGCGGGGTCGATGCGCATAAACACCCCCAGGCCCGTGCACTTTTTGCAGGCCCCAAATGGGTTGTTAAAGGAGAACATCCGGGGGGTCAGCTCGTCTACACTGACGCCGTGCTCGGGGCAGGCGTAGTTCTGGGAAAAGGTGATGTCCTCGCCGTCGATGACGTTGACCACCACCAGACCCCCGGTGAGGCCCGAGGCCACCTCAATAGAGTCTGCCAGCCGGGAGCGGATGTCCGCCTTTACTACCAGCCGGTCCACCACGATTTCAATATTATGCTTTTGGTTTTTGTTCAGGGAGATGGGCTCGTTCAGGTCATAGAGAATGCCGTCCACCCGGGCCCGGACAAAGCCGCCCCGTCGGGCCGCGTCGAATTCCTTTTGGTGTTCGCCCTTGCGCCCCCGCACCACCGGGGCCAACACCTGGAGCTTGGCGTTTTCCGGCAGGGCCAGCACCTGGTCCACAATCTGGTCAATGGTCTGCTGCTTGATCTCCCGGCCGCAGATGGGGCAGTGCGGCACGCCGATGCGGGCGTACAGCAGCCGCAGGTAGTCATAGATCTCGGTAACAGTTCCCACCGTGGACCGGGGGTTTTTGGAAGTGGTTTTCTGGTCGATGGAGATGGCCGGGGATAGGCCGTCTATTTTGTCCACGTCGGGCTTTTCCATCTGGCCTAAGAACATCCGGGCATAGGAGGAGAGGCTCTCCACATACCGGCGCTGGCCCTCGGCGTAGATGGTGTCAAAGGCCAGGGACGACTTGCCCGAGCCAGAAAGGCCGGTAAGCACCACCAGCTTGTCCCGGGGGATGGTGACGTCGATATTTTTCAGGTTGTGTTCGCGGGCGCCGTGCACTTCGATTTTGTCTAGGCTCATGTTGCGTTTTTCTCCTTGTAATCTGTGGCTTGGGTTGTGGGGCATAAAGGGGGATATGTTAGCAGACTTCCTGCAAAGTGGCAGAAAGTCAACCAGAGAGCGCGGTCCAGGCGCATTAGGCACCTGGCAGGGTGTGGGACAGAGTCCCACGGTCTTGCCGTAGGGCGCGCTTCTTTGCGCCCTTCGGGCTTTTACGTACTCAAACGCCCGAAGGGCGTATGGGCATTTTCAGAGAAAATGCCCATAAAGTGCTTGATGCACTAGAAGGCCTCCGGCGGCTGGGGCTCTGCCCCCTTCCCCGCAACCTTTGAAAAGGTTGACGAAACTTTTTCTGTTCCGCCGCCGGAAGATTCTGCGTTATTATATCATGTATTTGTGCCTATAACCAGAAATTTCCTTTAGGTTTTCCTCCCGGCTCCCTGCCAGCCGGACCACCCCGGGCAGATGGTAAAAGGCCACGGTATCTTCCGGGGCGAAAGCCTCCGCATCCCCAGCGCAGAGAAATACTTTTTTGCCCAAGGCCAAGGCCATTCCCAGCTCCACATGGGTCCCCCGGCCGCCGGGCAGCAGAAGAATCACCAGGTCCGAGCGTTCAATGGCCTCCCGCTCCCGGGCGGCGTATTCCGCCAGGTCCGCCGCCGTCAGGCCCCGGCGGGGGAGCATGGTCCAGTCATAGGTGTGCACCCAGGCCCTCCGCAAGGCGGCCCTGGCCCGGTCCCGTTCCGCCGGGGAAGGGGCCTCTATCAGAATGTCGACGATGGGCTTGGCCCAGATGCCCTCTATGGCCGTGCTGCCCACATGGCTTACCTGAACAGAAGGTCCCAGCAGGCCGCGCAGAAGGGCCTCTTCCTCCCGATACCAGTCCGCCCAACTATCTTGATGCTCTGTCAAAAAAATGGGGAACAGCTGCCACAGCTCTTCCAGGGTCATTTCGCTAAGGTTTTTACCCATGCCGTCTTTCCACCTTCTTGGCCGAAACCATCACCCAGGCCGGACGGAAGCCGCATTTCCAGGCAATGTTCTGGGAGTGGACATTAGAAAGGCTGGTGCCGTAAAAGGGCAGGGCCCCCCGGCGCTCTACCTCATAGGCCAGGCCCTCCACCAGCAGCATGCCTAAGCCCCGGCTCCGGTACGCTGGCAGCACGTCAATGCCGATCTGCCACATCTCTGGCGCGTCCGCGCTGGCCCCGGCCATAGCGGCGGGCCTGTCCCCGTCCAGAGCCAGCAGGGCCAGCATATCGGGCCGGGCGGGGTTCTCCTCTGCTTGCAGGGCGTTGGGCCAGTCCCGGTTGGGGTAATAAGCGGCGATATCCTCCTTTTCCAGCCATTGCAGGCCCAGGTCCGCTGGCGCCTGAACGGGGGCGAAGTCCCGGATGGGCAGGTACTGGTGGAAGGTCTGGGTCAGCCTATAGCCGTAGGGGGTCAGAAGCTCTGCCAGTCTTTGCATCCGGGGAAATTCCAGCAGCCAGTGGGGCTGCTCCGCGTCTTTTGCCCAGTCCCGCAGCTGGGGCCAAAGCCGTTCGTCGGCCATTATAACAGCGGCTGTGCCGGTGGTAGCCAGCTCGAAAAAAGGTGTTTTGCCCCAATAGGCCCTCCGCCCCGGGTTCAGGACCGGAGGGGTAAAAATCAGGCCCCCGGCCCCAAGGGCCCCTGGAGTGGTGTTGTAGTCCACAGCCAGCTGGGCAAGGCCAATGGCCCAGGCTTTTTGTTTATCCATTTCCTTTTCTCCTTCTGGGCACCGGCGCGTGTCCGGCCCCCTGGCCCTCTAATTCCTTTATCTTGTCCCGCAGGTACGCCGCGTGCTCGAATTCCAAGAGCTTTGCCGCGGCTTTCATCTCTTTTGTGTACTTCTCTATCAGCTCCCGGCGTTCCGCGGGGGTATAGTGTTTCTTCTTTTTCTTGCCGTCCTCTTTATGGGTAGAGATCTCCAGTACCTCGGCCACGTCTTTCATAATGGTCTTTGGCACAATGCCGTGGTCTGCGTTATACTTTTCCTGAATGGCCCGGCGGCGCTCGGTCTCGGTAATAGCATACTCCATAGAGGGCGTCACCGTATCGGCATACATAATCACCTGGCCCCCGGCGTTTCGGGCGGCGCGGCCAATGGTCTGCACCAGGCTGCGGCCACTGCGCAGAAACCCCTCTTTATCCGCGTCCAGAATAGCCACCAGGGAGACCTCTGGCAGGTCCAGGCCCTCTCGCAAGAGGTTGATGCCTACCAGCACGTCGAACTCGCCCAAGCGCAGGTCCCGTATAATCTCCATACGCTCCACGGTGTCAATGTCATGGTGCATATACCGCACCTTAATGCCATAGTTTTCCAGGTAAGCGGTCAGGTCCTCGGCCATCTTTTTGGTCAATGTAGTGATAAGAACCCGTTCCTTTTTCTCTATACGCAGATTAATCTCGCTAATCAGGTCGTCAATCTGCCCATCAGTGGGTTTCACAGTGATTAGGGGATCCAAAAGCCCTGTGGGACGGATAACCTGCTCCACCACCTGGGCGGACTTTTCCAGCTCCAGGTCCCCAGGGGTGGCGCTGACGAATACTGCCTGGTTGATGTGAGAGTAGAATTCATCGAAGTCCAGGGGACGGTTGTCATAGGCCGAGGGCAGCCGAAATCCGTAGTCCACCAGCATCTGCTTGCGGGCGTGGTCCCCGCCGTACATGCCCCGTACCTGGGGCAGGGTCACGTGGCTCTCGTCTACAAAGAGCAGGTAGTCTTCTGGGAAGTAGTCCAAAAGGGTAAAAGGCGCGCTGCCCGCCTCCCGACCGGAGAGCACCCGGGAATAGTTTTCGATCCCCTTGCAGAAGCCGATCTCCGAGAGCATCTCAATGTCGTGGCGGGTGCGCTGCTCAATGCGCTGAGCCTCGATAAGCTTGCCATCCGCCTTGAATATAGCGGCCTGTTTTTCCATCTCGTCAAAGATGTTGGCAAGGGCCACTTCCATTTTGGCCCCGGGTACAATGTAGTGGGAGGCTGGGTAAATACCCACGTGTTTCAGCTCGGCGGTGACCTCCCCGGTGAGAGGGATAAACTCCCGGATGCGCTCGATCTCGTCCCCAAAGAACTCTACCCGTACCGCCTTTTCGCTGCTCTCGGCGGGAAAGATCTCCACCACATCCCCCCGCACCCGGAACTTGTTGCGGATAAAGTTCACATCATTGCGTTCGTATTGCAGCTCTACCAGCTTGCGCAGCAGATCGTCCCGGTTCTTCTCCATGCCTGGGCGCAGGGAGATGACCATAGTCCGGTAGTCAATAGGATCGCCCAAGCTGTAGATGCAGGACACGGACGCCACGATAATCACGTCCCGGCGCTCCGAGAGGGCGCAGGTGGCGCTGTGGCGCAGCTTGTCTATTTCATCGTTAATGGCCGAGTCCTTTTCAATATAGGTGTCTGTCTGCACAATGTAGGCTTCAGGTTGGTAATAATCGTAATAGGACACAAAATATTCCACCGCGTTTTCAGGAAAAAATTCCCGGAACTCGCTGCAAAGCTGGGCGGCCAGAGTCTTGTTGTGGGCCAAAATCAGGGTGGGGCGGTTTACCTGGGCAATGACGTTGGCCATTGTAAAGGTCTTGCCAGAGCCAGTCACGCCCAGCAGGGTTTGTTCCGCCATGCCAGACTGGATGCCCTGGACCAGGCGGGAAATAGCTTCCGGCTGGTCGCCGGTGGGCTGGAACTTAGACGAGAGCTTAAAATCCATAGGAAAGGCCCTTTCTGTAAGATAAAATTGACGGTTATAATTCTGGAAATGAAATAGACGCGGGCAGGCGCCATAGGCAGTCCGCTACCCGCGCAGCAGCCCCTCTGCCTCCATCTGTTCCGCCCAGCAAAGATCATTGGTCAGCTCGTCCCGCCGTTGGTCAACAATCTGGGTAACGGTCTGCTGAAGAATTCCGCTGGCAGAAAAGGAGAAGGTCCCATCTGCCGCAAAAATAATATGGTCCCGCAGCCGGGCGTCTATGCTCATCAGTGCGGCGGCCAGCTGCCGGGTGATCATTGCATCCTCCTTTGAGGGCAGGCAAACGCCGCTGGGGTGGTTGTGGGCCAGCAGAACCGTTTGGGCATCGTACTCAATACACAGTTTGATCAGCCTGCGGATGTACAGCGGCACACCGCCCAGAGAGCCTTCTGTAAGAATATCATTATAAATTAGCTGTTGGTGGCCGTTCAGCAGCATAACGCAGACCACCTCGGTTTTCCGGCCCAGGAATTTAGGCCGGAAAAGCTCCACAGCGGAAGGAGAATCCGCCACCCGGAACAGTTGTCCAGCCTGCTCCTCCATGTAGAACCGGGCCAGGTCTGCTGAAAGGAATAAAAGCCGGGCGGCATGGGCGTGCATGCCAGGCATAGCAGCCACTCGCTCCTGGGGAGCGGTAAGGATGGCAGAAATGCTGCCCATGGAGTCTAGCAGACTCTGTGCGGCGGTCTGTGCCTGGTCCGGCATCAGCGTATAGCTAAGGATCTCTGTCAAAAGCTTTAGCCGCTGGGCGGGGTCTCCGCCGTAGTGTGGCTTATGGTTTTTTCTGCTTGCCGCCATAGGGGGCCTCCTTCAAGAATAGGTTTATCATATCAAACATTTGTTTTTATGTCAATACCCTGCTTAGAGCGGGGTGTGTCCAAACGAAGAGTTTATGACGTTGTTTTGGGGTCTCTCCCGCCGATGAAATCGGCTGGGCCCGGTGGGGCCAGGGCGTTCCCATTACTTGGGCTGCGCCAAGCAACCGGGGCGCTTTCTTCTCCGGCGGTGGAGAGTTGGCTATGCCAATTCCCCAAACCCCGCAACCTTTGAAAAGGGCGAGGGCCGCCATGTGACAAAGGGTTGACGCAAAGCGTCCGCTCCCGTCATGAGCCGGCCGAGACGACGAAACTTTTACCCTTTGTTCGCCGGAGCCTCGCCTTTAAACGCTTCCTTTTGGATGCGCCCCTTAGAGCAGATGGTTCTGCCAATGTACAGCTTGTGTACCGCATTATAAGTCCGCTGGGAGAAGGCCGGCACTTTAGGGCTTCTCCGTGGGTTCAAAAGCTTGCTTGCGAACCTATTATATCATAAAACCAGGTGGTTAGGGAAAGAAATCTTATTTAAGGCAACCCCGCACAATTCAAAGCACCGTCTTGCTTGCACATTTTCCGTGATAGCGCACAGCTTTCGCTGGTCAATGGTGAGATGGACGGCGCTCAATCTGTACCCTCTCACGAAAAATCTGACTGCCCAATACGGTACTTAGAATTCTGCGGGATTGCCTTAAAAAATCTCATAAATTATGGTTTACCATCTTCCATTTTCTGCACACATATAGTATAATGTCTACGAGGACATTCAAAATCTGCCGTAAGGAGTTAAAAAATTATGAAGCTGCCCAATCCATCCAAAGTTTTCCCCAAAAATTTCCGCAGGCTGCTGTCTCTTTTGCTGTGCTGCGTACTGGTCGCGTCCTGTTTCACTTTGCCGGCCTCCAGCTCGGACTTGGAGAGCACACCTGGGCCCGCTGTGTCCCAGCCGGAGAACCCGGATGACGAGTCCGTGGACTTTGAGTCCGAGGACCCGGACCTTTCCAAACCAGAGGAACCTGGCGCCCCCAGCCAACCCGATGACCCCGACGCCCCCCAGCCCGAGGAGCCCAGCGAGCCAGGCGAGGAGGACCCTGACCAGCCGGAAGAGACAGAGTGTACCGTGTGCTTTCAGCTGGACCAGGAGAACGTGGTGGAGCTCTCGGTAGAAAAAGGCCATACCCTGACCCAAGAGGAGCTGCCCGCTGAGGAAAGCACTCAGTTTGGAGCCCTGCGCATTCTGGGCTGGAAAACCCTGGAGGGCCAGGAAATAGACCCCACTGCGGCGCCTATTACAGAGGACACGATGTTTGTGGCGGTTTGGGGGCGCAGGGTGGAGGACCTCTTTGACACCAAGAACCACAAGGCCTATGTGAACGGCTATTCCAACGGCATGTTTAAGCCCGCTGGAAAGGTGACCCGGGCTGAAGCTGTCAAGCTGTTCTGTAACCTGCTGAAGGAAATGCCAGAGACCACCGTGTCCTTCCCGGACGTGGAGGAGAAAGCCTGGTACTATGAGTCGGTCAGCGCCATTGCCAGCCTGGGCCTGGTGGGCGGCTACAAGGACGGCAGCTTTGCCCCCAAGCGGGAGATTACCCGGGCGGAGTTTATTAAGCTGGCGGCCTCCTGCGATGTGCTGGTAGAGGCCGAAAATCCTTTTCCGGATGTAAAGGACGGTTCTTGGGCCGAACCCTATATCACCACCGCTTATGAGAAGGGCTGGATCACTGGAGACAAGGATGGGAACTTCCGCCCGAACGAAACCATTAGCCGGGCCGAGGCCGTGACAGTGCTGAACCGGATGTTGGGCCGGGAGGCTGATGCGAATATTAAAAATCTGAAGAAGATCACCAATTTTTACGACCTGCTTCCCAGCCACTGGGCCTATGGACACATTGCAGAGGCCTCTACAGACCACACCTACTATGTGGACGACGAAGAGGAGTATTGGATTGACTACAAAGAGGACAATACTGTGGTCAGCCCCCACTGGGTGAAGGAGGACGGAAAGTCCTATTATGTAGATGCCAGCGGAAAGTTTGTACGGGGCGAGCAGAAAATAGGGGGCAAGGCGTACCTCTTCGGCAGCGATGGCGCCGCGGTGACAGGCTTTTTCAAGAAGGGCCAGTGGACCCGCTACTATAAGGAAGGCCTCATTGTAGATGACATCGCGGACCTGGGTGTGACAAAGGGCCCCTACTTCATCAAGGTCTACAAGCCGGCCAACTATGTGATTGTGTTTGCCAAGGACGAGAAGGGGGAGTACACTATTCCCGTGCGGGCTATGCTGGCCTCTTGCGGCGAACCCACGCCCACAGGCACCTACTATTCTCCGGGCAAGTATCGGTGGCTGGAAATGGTGGGCGGCAGCTGGGCCCAGTGGTGTACCCAGATTTTGGGCAGTTACCTGTTCCACTCCGTGCCCAATGACCAGAGGAACAACTGGACCATGTGGTCCGGCGAGTACAATAACCTGGGCACCACCCGGTCTTTGGGGTGCATCCGGCTGACCTGCAAGGACGCCAAGTGGGTGTATGACAACTGCGCCCTGGGCACCAAGATCTACATCTCCCCCACCGAGACCAGCGGCCCCCTGCCCAAACCTGTAGGCATCAAGCTGCCGGGCTGGCACACCTGGGACCCCACAGACCCCACCGCCCAGTATCTGTGCCGCCAGAATGGGTGCCATTAACAGCAAAATAGAGAGCTCTTTTTCCTAACTAAATGAAGCCAAGGGGCGGGACAGACGAAGATGGTCTGTCCCGCCCCTTATATTATGGATCACGCAATAAGTGCCTTGTGGGCAAAGCCCTAGCTGTTTTATAGTAAACGCATTTTAAAATCGGGATTTGCTGATTTTCAAGCAGGGCGGCGCGGGCGTGCCCGTGCCGCCAGGTTCAAAAGAGGTATCGCCTCTTTTGAACTGCGTTAACTATAACCGGAAACGGCTATCTTTTTGGGGCGGGAATTCTCGAAACACGCAAGCGGCCCTTGAGATTTTTCCCTGAATCTGGTCAAACATCCTGTATTCCTCTTGCTTTTAAACAGACTCCCTGGATTTTAGATGATTTAGAATCCGGAAGGTAACGGGCTTAAAAATGAGATAAAGACTATACCCCAGCATTCCCCCAAGTACGTTTGTCATTAAATCCGTGATATCGGAAGAGCGGGAGCCGCTGATCAAGGGCTGCAATAACTCAATTCCTAGGCTCATCAAAAAGCAGGAAAAAACGGCTTTAAGAAATCCAGCGGGTTTATTCTGGGTTAAAGGAAATAGAAAGCCGAATGGCATGGTCATTACAATATTTAATAGGATTTGCCTTAAAAAGTCTCCTCTGCCCATGAAAACGTCTATAAAGGGCACCAAATTCATGGGGGTATAGGGGTGATTCAGAACAAATGGGATAGAAGCTATCACCGGCATTAGCGTAAAATAAAGCACCAAAGAAAGATATAGATACATCAGGGTGTTCACAAGCAGCCGGTCTTTGCCCCGGCTTTTCCACTTAGGGAAAAACACGAGTACATATAAGAGCGCCAAAGCTGTAAAATCTATTAAATATTTCATGGCAATCTCCCCTCTACTTCCTCTCCTGGGACGTAATCATCTTGGTCAGCAGGGCCAGCAGTGTGGTCTTTTCCTCCTCTGTCAGGCCGGCGGTGGCCTTTTCGCCCCACTGGCCCAAATAGTTTCGGATAATAGGGGCTAGGGCCTGTCCCTTTTCGGTCAGGTACAGGTTGTTCTGCCGCCGGTCCGCCTGGTCGGTTTCCCGGTACAAAAAGCCCAGGTCCTCCAGCTTTTTGGTGCGGCGGGCCACATTACACTTGTCCAGGAACAGGTGGGTGGCAATGCCGTCCTGGCTGACGCCAGGGTGGCGGTCCACATGAAGGAGGATGAGGTACATGGCCCCGGCAAACTCATAGGACCGCAGGCTCTCGGTCATAAAGCGCTTGCGGCTGCGGTACAGGCAGGTAAGGGCCCGGCCCAGCTGGCGGGTAAAACGGGCCTGTTCTTGGGCAAAGGAATTTTCACGGTTTGGCATGGGCGCCTCCTGAAAAAAGGATTAGGGCTTGTTTGAAAATAGAGGAAATGACGAATTTTTACCCAGAAGGGGTTCATTTCAAGGAAAAAACCGCAAAGCAATCTTCCGATTGGCGAGGATTTTTGACGCAGAAAGGGGCCCCTTCTGGGTAAAAAGACGGCGTTTCCGATTTTTCAAACAAGCCCTAGATGGAACCATTAGGTGACGAGCAATGGGAGGATCTTAAACCTGCAAAGGGGATAGTTTCTTCACGTTTCCCTTCAGGGAGAATAATAGCCTTCGGCATCTCCTTTTGGCAGAAAAACCCGGCTTACGTCTCCCAGAGAGAGCCCAGGCTCTGGGGTCTCTGTCAGGGCGGTTAAGTAAAGAGCCTCCAGCTGAGCTTTGACCAGGGCGCTGGTGGGGGCAGGGTTTTGCCCCTGGGCGGGGAGCAGCATAATATGGTAGTCTACCCCGTACAGCCAGGAGTCTACCTCTGTGGGGCGGGCTCCGCCCCGCAGATAGAACCGGACTCGCCGCTGGCGGGTCTCCAGTTCTTGAGAATTGAGGGCGCTTTCCGGGGCCTCCACCTCAAACAGAATATAGGGCAGGTCCAGTCTGGCAGCGGCGCGGCGCAGAAGCTCCAGAGCTTGTCCACCCACGCCCTGTCCTCGACAGCCGGGTTCCACGGCAAAGTAATTTAGCAAAGCGGCGGGCCTTGACGCCTGATTTAGGATGAGCACCGCGTAGGCGGCCAGAGAAGTCCCGTCAAAGAGCCCAAGGGTTTGCTGATGCCCCAGGCGGGTCAAGGCAAGCATCCGTTTTAGGGGCATTCGTTCCTCTGGGGGAAAGTCCCGGGCCAGGCTGGATGTATATAGGACTTCCAGCTCTTGGCTGGATAAAGGCTTAATTTCCATAGAAGGTCCTTTTAGATAGATATTTAGAGCCTAGGGCTTGGTTGAAAACCGGAGAAACAGAGGGTTCAAGGAAAAAACCAAAAGAAAGGCTTGCCGCCCTTCCAGGTTAAAAGAAAAATGATAACACCTATATTTTAGCAAAAAAAACTGCAAAGGGCAAGGTGGAAAATCAGGGAAAATGGCCGCAAGTGTTGCCTTTTCGACAAAATTCATGTATAATAAAACAGGATAGACCTTTTCTAAGCAAAAAATACAGAGAAAGGCAGCTTCCATGAAAACTAACAAAACCCTATTTTTGGGCGTTACTGTCCTTTTAGTGGCAGCGATCATTGCCACGTCCGCCATGATTTTGGCCAAAGGCCCGCGCACCAGCCTGGTGGAGGTGGTCAGCAGAGAGGACTCCACCTTGGTGGTGGATGACCTGTACAGCGGACATATGACCATTCCCTATTATGATATTCCCACCAGCAGCTATGAGGTGAAAGATTTTGCTGAAGAGGAAAACGTGGTCAGTTACCTGGGGGGAGAGAGCACCCTGGGGGTAAACCTTTACGCCGGCACCGGCGAAGTGGACTGGCAGATGCTTAAAGAGAGCGGCATTGACTTTGTAATGATTCGAGTGGGATACCGGCAGAACAACACTGGAAATATTGTAGTGGACAAGCAGTTTGAGGCAAACTTGGCCGGGGCCGAGTCCGTGGGCATGCCGGTGGGCGTGTATTTCTACTCAAAGGCTATTACAGACGCCGAGGCCGAGGAGGAGGCGGAAAGGGTGATTGATCTGGTTCGGGGCCATTCCATCACGTACCCGGTCGCCTTTCACTGGGAATACGATCTGAAGGACGACGGCAGCCAGGATGAGAGCGCCCGCACCACCCGCTGCAACGGCGAACAGGTGACCGGCTTTATTGACACCTTTTGCAATATTATCCGCCGGGCGGGGTTTACCCCTTGCTACTACGCCACCAAAACCCATGCCTACAACCGGCTGAACCTTTCCCGGCTTTCCGGCTATGATATGTGGTATGCCGAGTATCAGCCGAAGCCTAGCTTTTACTATGATTTTAAAATGTGGCAGTATACGGACGCGGGTTCGGTGCCTGGGGTGTATCCTGTGAAGGATGAAAATGGAAACGTCACCGGCAAGGTACGGGTGACCCTGTGCCTGAAAAAATATCCATAAGGGGAGGACAGAATGATAGACTTTTTTTCCAATAAACAACAGGTCCGGCGGCTGGCGCTAGTCTGCGCGGGCGTAGCTTTACTTGTGGTACTGATTACCCTGCTGATTGTGTTCTTCTCTGGAAACGAGCCCCCAGAGGACCAGCGCCCGTCCTCTGGAACCAGCTTTAACGTGATCCCCGAGGGGATGCGTTTGTATGATGACTTGTACGAGGGCCAGGTGATTATTCCAGACTTTGATGTGCCGGATAACAAATATGATATGAATGCCTTTAAGACCGGCGGCGACGGCTTTCTGGAATATAAAGACGCGGCCCTTGGCATAGATGTTTCGGAGTTCCAGGGGAATATCGACTGGTATGCGGTGAAAGCCGCGGGGGTAGAGTTCGCTATCATCCGCCTTGGCTACCGGGGCATGACCCAGGGAGTGCTGAACCTGGACCAGAATTTTGCCGAAAATTTGGCCGGGGCCAGCGACGCGGGCCTACAGCTGGGGGTGTACTTTTTCTCCCAGGCTGTGACAGCCAAAGAGGGCGAGGCGGAGGCCAAGTTTGTGCTGGAGCAGCTGGAGGGCAAAAAGCTGGACTTTCCGGTGGTGTTCGACTGGGAGGACCCAGTGCCCAGCGAGGACCTGCCCGCCGAGACCCTGCGGGCCCTGAACTGCCCGGGAGAAACCGTGACAGCAGCGGCCAAGTCCTTTTGTGAAACCATAAAAGAAGGGGGCTACACCCCCTGTGTGTACTTTAATAAGCACCAGGCCTACTACTTTTATGACCTGGACGTACTGAAAGACTATGAGTTCTGGTATGCAGAGTACAACCCCCGGCCCGCGGTGTGCTATCATTTCCGGACCTGGCAGTACAGCGACCAGGGCACAGTGCCAGGCATAGAGACCACGGTGGATATGAATTTGTGCTTTGAGCCCAGGAAGTAGGAGCCAGGCCATACAGCTGGAGGCGGACGTGGAAAAAAATGAAGCGCGTAAAAGCGAAGCTCCGGGGAAGGGACAGTAAAAGTTTCGGCATCTCGTCCGCGGATAAAATCGGCGGGGCTTGGTGGGCTCGGGAGGGGAGTGGATGCTTTGCGTCAACCCGCTGCCACATGGCGGCCCTCGCCCGGTTCAAAGGCTGCAAAGGTTTGGAGACTTGGCCAGGTCAAGCCTTTAGAGGGGGCGTCTGCCGGCAAGCCGCGGACCGACCAAGGCGGCAGCCGAGACTCAGAGCCCAAGAGCTGGCTTTGGCAACTCTCCCGGGTTGCTTGGCGAAGCCAAATAATGGGGGCGTCCTGGCCCCACCGGGCCCAGCCGGTTTCGCCGGCGGGTGAGACTCCACGTTATCGTCACTTCTTTTGGACACTCCCGCTGGCGGCCGCTCTATTGCTTTTATGTGTATTTTCCTGTATAATGATAACCGCGGTTCAAAAGAGAGAAAGCAGGGAAAAGTTTTATCTCTTTATCATCAGCGGAAAAAATACATGGTTACTTATAATGCCCATCACCGAATCATAGACCCGTAAGCGGCCCATTTTTAAGGAGGAAATGATACTATGGCGGAAAAAAAACAGCCCCCCATCAGCACCCGTGCCAACGGAAAGCCGGAGGACAAGGCGAAAGCCCTGGAAACCGCTCTTGGGCAAATAAAGAAGCAGTTTGGCGAGGGGGCTGTGATGATTTTGGGGCAGAACTCTGTTCTCAACCTAGAGGCCATTCCCACTGGCTCCCTTTCCCTAGATCTGGCCCTTGGCATTGGCGGGCTGCCCAGGGGGAGAATTGTGGAGATATACGGCCCGGAATCCTCTGGCAAAACCACCCTGGCCCTGCACTGTGTGGCTGAAGGGCAAAAGCTGGGGGGCAACGCCGCTTTTATTGATGTGGAGCACGCCCTGGACCCGGTTTATGCCGGAAACCTGGGGGTGGATGTGGAAAACCTGCTGGTCTCCCAGCCGGACACCGGCGAGCAGGCCCTGGAGATTACAGAGGCCCTGGTGCGGTCCAACGCCATTGACGTGATTGTAGTAGACTCCGTGGCCGCCTTGGTGCCCCGGGCTGAGATTGAGGGGGAGATGGGCGATACCCACGTAGGCCTGCAGGCCCGCCTGATGAGCCAGGCCCTGCGCAAGCTGGCAGGGGCCATTTCCAAGTCCAACTGTGTGGCCATTTTTATCAATCAGCTGCGGGAAAAGGTGGGCATTGTCTATGGCAACCCCGAGGTGACCCCTGGCGGCCGGGCCCTGAAGTTCTATTCCTCGGTGCGCATTGACGTGCGCAAGGGCGAGGTTCTGAAAAGCGGCACGGATATTATTGGCTCTCACACCAAGGCCCGGGTGGTGAAGAATAAAGTGGCCCCGCCTTTCCGCACAGCGGAGTTTGACGTGCTGTATGGGCAGGGGATTTCCCGCACCGGCGAGCTGGTGGATATTGCTGTTCAGCTGGATATTGTCCAGAAAAGCGGCTCCTGGTTTTCTTACGATGGCCAGCGCATTGGCCAGGGCAGGGACAAGGTGAAGGACTTTCTGACAGCCAATACCGATGTGGCCGGGCAGATTGAGGCAAAGGTGCGGGAGAATGTGGACAAGCTTTTTGCCAAAAGCGGCCCCAAAACCAAACCGGTAGCAGCCCCAGTAGCGCAGCCGGCTGCCCCGGCCGAGGAAGGCCCTGCTCGGCGGGTGGTAGACGAGTCTGTAATCGACATTGAAGTGGATGACGACGAATGATGGAGCTAACCGCCGCCGAGCCCAGACGAAAGGGCCTGACCCAGCTGTACATAGACGGAGAGGCCGCCGTAAAGGTGGACGCAGAGATTTTTTTGTTGTCCAAGCTGAAGCCAGGAGACCAGCTGACCGATGAAGAGCTGCACGAGTTGATACAAGCCTCTGACGCCCGCCGGGCCAAGGAAAAGGCCCTGTACCTGCTGGAGCATCGAAACCACTCAAAAAAAGAGCTGACAGAGAAGATTGCCCGCACGGCGGCTTCTCGAGAAGCTGCCCAGGCCGCGGCCGACCATATGGAGGAGCTGGGCCTGGTAGATGACCAGGCCTTTGCCAGAAGCTATGCCAAGGACTTGTTCACCCGCAAGCGCTGGGGGCCTCTGCGGGTAAAGCAGGAGCTTCGGCAAAAGGGGATTGACCCAGAGCTGATCCAGGAGCTACTGGAGGAATATGGGGACGAGGAGCAGCAGCTAGAGAGTCTGAGGGTTGTGCTGGAGAAAAAGTATCCAGGCTGGCAGGAGGATGAAAAGATCCATCGCCGGGCCTATGCTGGGTTGCAGCGGCTGGGGTACAGTTACCAGCAGATTCGAGAAGGCATGAGCGGCCAGTGGGAGGACTGAGGCAGGCTGCCGCTGGGACTTATGCAGGGGAATAAAAAATTAGCGGGAAAGGCCCTTTTGGGTGCCTCTCCCGCTTTTTCGCGTAGAGCGTTTATTTTAGTTTGGGACGTGAAGGGCACCTTCTTTTGGGAAGGGGCTCGGTTTGCCCGCTCTTTTTTAGTTCGCGCCGCCTTGGCTTTTTATCGTTCACGCAATTCAAAAGAGAGGGTTCACCACCTTTGAACCAGGCAGCTTTACTGCTTTTTAAGTGCGTTTACCTTATAGGGCAAGGCCGTGGGATCTCTGCCCCATACCCTGAAAGGGGGAAGTTCGCCCTTCTCTCTGGCGGCTTCGCCTGGCGCTTTTGTTAGGGCGAACTAAAGAACCAGCTCTTCATCAGCTCCAGAGCATTGGCGTAGTCGTGGGTGGTGGGCTTGCCGGAAATCACCGGGAAATATACCATGAACAGCACCAGGCACAGGAGCGAGAACGCGCCCATACACAGGGGCGCCAGCTGCACCTGGATTTTTCCGCCCAAAACCACCTGGCTGCCCAGCCGGGTCTGGTTGGTCAACCATTCCACACAGGCGGCTAAGGCCACTACCAAGAAGGGTACAGCAGTGAAATAGTGGTAGATAAAGGTCAGCCGGGGCACCAGTACCCAGGGCATGTATACTGCCAAAAAGCCCGTTAGGGCCACAGCACAAGCCATACGGCGCTGCTTGAACCAGAGCAGGGCCGCGAACAGCGCGGCGGGGATGCAGCTCCACCACAGCAGAGGGTTGCCTACCGCGGAGATGGTGCTGTACTGTCCCTGCGCATTGCAGGGGTCGCTGCTAAAGTACCAGATGGGCCGGAAATCCATTGGCCACTCGTACCAGGGCGAAGCGAAGTCGTGGGTAGCCACCAGTTTGGAGTGGTAGTTGAACATGCTGGTCTGGTAGTTTATAAAGGAGCCAAACATGTGGTCCACATTGTGGGGCAGGGTGGTCATGGGCAGATAGGCGGCAAAGTAAATGCCAAAGGGAATGGCGATAAACAGCAGGCAGCACCAACCGCATAGCTGGCCGCATCGCCGCAGCACCGGCTGGGTGGAGCGGTGGCCCCGGCTCTCGTAACGGTAGGTCTCTATCAGCTTGCCAAAGAACAGCACCGCCAGGCCCACAGCCCCGTAGGCGGCGGTCCACTTGCTGGCCACACCCAGGCCCATAAAGATGCCGCTAAGGGCCAGGGGGATCAGCAGCGAGGACATTTTTGCTTTCAAAATATCCTGGCGGATAAAGGCCACCATGGCGTCGTACATCAGAAGCAGGAAGAATACCGCGTAGGTGTCAATAGTGGCAATACGGGTTTGGGTAAAGTGCATGAAGTCAAAGGCGAAGAGAAACGTGGCCATGCCGCAAAGCCAGGTGCGGCCAAAGAGCTGCTTGCACAGGTGGTAGAGAACCGGCAGCATTAAAACCCCAAACAGTGTGCCCATAAACCGCCAGCCAAAGGGGTTCATGCCAAACATGCGGATGCCCAGGGAGATGATGTGCTTGCCCAAGGGCGGGTGGGTGCTCTCGTAGGGCTCTAGGCCCAGGATATGCTCATAGGCTGTGCGGCCGTGGTAGATTTCGTCGAAGTAGCTGGAATTCTCGTAGGTCTTATAGGCTGGCACTGTGTCCTGCTCGTCCACCAGGGCCTGGGCCCCGGCTTCGCCTTGAACCGTAACAGCGGGGACCTTCTCCGCGCCAGTGGGCCGGATGGATGCCTCGCACAGAGCCACCGAGCCGTCTAGAGCCGTTAGCCGCACAAAGCGGCCGGGCACAGTCAGGGCCTTCGTTTTCCAGGCGAACACGTAGTCATTGCCGGTTTCACCGCAGTCTTCCCAGTAGACCCCGTCCTGGCTGGACTCAATACGCATGGAGGAGCCCACCCGGGCAGCATAATGGTTGGCGTCGGGAACCAGGCCCGGCAGGTAGACCAGCTCATAGCAGGTCACGTCCGCCTCCAGCACCACACTCTCGCCTTGCTCAGGGGCCCAGGCGGTTTGGGGCATCACGGTGCCTCCCAGCCGCCAAAAGGCCACCAGGGCATAGATCAGGGTTACAGCCGCCATGACAATCCAGTCCGGCAGTTTCATGCGTTTATCAAGGTCTGGCTCTGGCCGGCGGTTCTCTAGCCAGGACTGGGGAGCGGGGGCCCGCTTGGCTTGGCTGCTTTTGCCCTTGCCGCCCTTCTTTCCTTTTTTTCCCATTTTGTCAGACTCCTTCTTTTGCGGGGCCCCGGCCGCCACAATTTTTTCTTTAATATAGATTTGGTAATCCACCCAAAGCAGGTAGCCCAGGGCAACCGTTTGCAAGGCGGAAATGGCCACGCTGGCCGCGGCGTTGGGGTCATAAGAAGTGGGGCCGAACTCTCGGAACAGCCACAGCACATAGTCCACGTTTAGATAGTTGGCCCCTGCCATTAGCCCAAAGGCCCACAGCTGCCGGCGGTCCCGGGTGAACACAAAGCACAGCAGCACAAACAGGAAAGCTGGAAACAGGTAGCGCTCGTGCATTTTGACCCCGAAAATATACATAATGCCCATGAGTATCCCTGGCGCGGCAAAGAGCACGTCCTTGCGCTTAGAGAGGAACATCAGCGCGCCGCAGGCCCCGGTGGCGGCAATGGGCGCGGCCACGGTAAGCAGGGCGCCGGCCAGGCCGTGGGGCAGGCTCCGCCAGTTCCACTTGATCAGGGACCAGAAGTTACAGGCATTGATGCTATAGTAGTCGTAGTAGTTCAGGGTGGACTGGTACTTGGCAATCAGCCAGGCGTAGTCAAAGTTTTTGGTAAAGGGCGTGGCCACCAACAAAATGGCCGCCAGGGCGCAGACCACCCCAAGGCCCAGGCCCAGCCACCGCTTCCGCTTGATGGCGAAGAACAGGTATAGGGGGGCAAACACCAGCATTTGGGGCTTAAAGATAACAGCTACCCCATATAGAAGCCCAGAGCAGACATAGCGCTCGGCGTAGAGCAGGAGCACAGAGGCCAGCAAAATCATGGTGCAAAAGGAGTCTGCCTGGCCCCACATGGCGGAGTTCACAAACACCCCTGGGCAGAACAGGTATGCCGCCGCGGCGAACAGGCCCATAAGGTCCCCCAGTTTTTTCCGGGCCAGGTACAGCACCGCGCCGCCGCAGAGCAGGTCGGCCAGAATGGAGGGTAGTTTCATTACCATGGTATAGGTCTGGCCCTCTATGGCAAAGCAGAAGAACTGACGGATCTTTTCCAGCAGGGCCAGCACGTACAGATAGCCGGGGGGATAGTCCAAGAAGATGTCCTGCTGGTAGATCTCTCCAAAGCCCACTCGGGCAGTGATTTCGCCCCAAGACTTAAAGGTGCCGATGTCCACCGAGAAGCCGTCCGAGGTATAGGCCAAAATCAGCCGCATGGTAAGGGCCGCCAAAAAGAGCAGTCCCGTCCAAATTCCAAAAACCGGCAGGCGTTCCTCTTTTTTGGTTTTGGCAAAGGATATGGCCAAAACCCCCATGCCAAACCCCGCGCAAAGCATAACAGAACTTAACATTTCATTTCCCCTTTCAAAGATCGTGGGGTTCCACCCCACACCCCGCAAACTTTTTGAAAAAAGTTTGATCAAAAACTTTTACTCCGGCTTATTCAGTTTCCAGCCCGTTAGCTCCTGCCACGAGCTGATAGGGAGGCTTTGGTTCCCGTGCCCAGCCAGAGCCGCATAGGTCAAAATCGTCCCCAATAAAAACCGTCCGGCCAACGGCGGAGGCCGGTGCTGCCAAGGAAAAGAACCCCAGTGGCATGAATGAAAATTTCAAAACATATTGACTATTTTCTTCGTTCCGTGTAATCTATGGGTATAAGGCCCCAAACCCCGGCGGCGGTAAGTTTGCCGGAAAAAGGCCTACTGCTAAAGTATAGTGCTTTTTGTCCTGAAAGTCAAATCAAACCGTTATTTCACAGTATTTTTTATGAAAGGGAGATTCTTATGAACCTTACCGCCCGCTATCACCAGGACCCTGCCGCCCTGCATGTGGGAACCTGCCCGCCCCGCAGCTACTACACCCCCTGCGCCCCCAGCGGCCAGCCCCGGACGCTCTCTCTAAACGGAACCTGGAGCTTCCGGTACTTTCCATCCTTTCTAGACGCAGTGGGACCCAACGGGGGGGTGGCCTTTGAGGAGGAGGCCATGGGAGGCCTCCCGGTGCCTTCCTGCTGGCAGAACCACGGCTATGGCCGGCATATGTACACCAATATCCGCTACCCCTTCCCCGTGGACCCACCTTATGTGCCGGATGAGAATCCCTGCGGCCTGTACCACCGTCACTTTAGCTTGGAAAAGGATGCCGCCCGCCGCTATTACCTGAACTTTGAGGGAGTGGACTCCTGCTTTTACCTGTGGGTGAACGGCCAGTTCGTTGGGTACAGCCAGGTCTCTCACAGTACCTCGGAGTTTGAGGTTACCGCCCTTTTGACCCAAGGGGATAATACGGTTACTGTCCTGGTGCTGCAATGGTGCGACGGCAGCTATCTGGAGGACCAGGACAAGCTGCGCATGAGCGGCATCTTCCGGGATGTGTATCTCTTAGAGCGCCCCGCCGCTTTCCTCTGGGACTTCTTTGTGAAGGAGGACTTCTCCCCAGACTTCTCCCAGGCCATAGTGGACGTGGAACTGGAAGCGGCGGGCCAGGTGGAGCTGACCGCCCGCCTGTACGGCCCGGACGGGACCCTGGCAGGGGAAAGCGCCTTTGCCGGGGAGAAGGGCGCCCTGCGCTTTACGCTGGAGAAGCCCACCCTGTGGAACGCCGAAAGCCCCAGGCTCTATCGGCTGGAGCTGGCCGCCGGGGAGGAGACCATCACCCAGGCGGTGGGATTACGGAAGATAGAGGTACAGGACGGCGTGGTGCTGCTTAACGGCACGGCCATTAAGTTCCGGGGGGTCAACCGCCACGACAGCGACCCGGTGACTGGATATACCATCAGCCGGGAACAGGCGGAAAAGGATCTGCTGCTGATGAAGCGCCACAACGTCAACGCTATTCGTACCAGCCACTATCCCAACGCCCCCTGGTTCCTGGAGCTTTGTTCGGAAATGGGCTTTTACGTGATTGGCGAGGCGGACCTGGAAAGCCACGGCATGGCCCTGAAACTGGGAGCCTACAGCATGGAAAACTATCCGGACGCCGCCGACGACCCCCAGTTTAAGGAGGCCATTGTGGACAGGACCCAGCGCAATGTGCTGCGGGACAAAAACCAGGCCGCGGTGGTGGTGTGGTCTCTGGGCAACGAGAGCGGCTGGGGGCAAAACCTGGAGGCGGCCGGCCGCTGGGCCAAAGAGTATGATCCCAGCCGCCTGCTGCACTATGAGAACTTCCTCACCTACCACAAGGACACCCACCCGGATTTCTCCATGCTGGACCTGTACAGCCGCATGTATGCCCCCACCCGGCCGGTGCAGCTGCCCTGGCCGGGGAAGGAGCTGGCCATTAACGAATACTTTGAGGGGGAGGAGCTAGATCCCCATCTAAACAGCCGGCGGATGCCCTTTATGCTGTGCGAGTACATCCACGCCATGGGAAACGGCCCTGGAGACGCGGAGGACTATCAGCGGCTGATTATGAAGTATGATGGCTTCTGCGGCGGCTTTGTTTGGGAGTGGTGTGACCACGCGGTGTACGGGGGCCAGACCCCGGACAACCGGCCCATTTACCGCTATGGCGGGGATTTTGGGGAATTCCCCCACGACGGGAACTTTTGCATGGACGGCCTGGTATACCCAGACCGCACCCCCCATACCGGGCTTTTGGAGTATAAGAACGTAATTCGTCCCATCCGCGCCCGCAGGGGGGAGGATGGAGGATTTATCCTCCACAACTACCAGGACTTTACCAACGCAAAAGACTTTGCCGCCCTGCGCTATGAGGTGATGGAGAACGGAAAAATTATCCGCCAGGGCACCCTGGACATGCCCTCCATTGCCCCCCATGAGGAGGCCGCTGTCATGGTGGAGGACCTGCCCACTAGGGGAATCAGCGCCATTACATTCCTCTATGAGGCCAAAGAGGACGGCCCCTTCTTCCCCCAAGGGCACCGGCTGGGTTTTGACCAGATTCTACTTAGCGAGGAACCCTGGCCCCTAGCCCCGGCAGCCCCTGGTCCTGTGGCAGTGCGGGATGGCGGCCGGAGCGTTGCGGTAGAGGGGGAGAGCTTCCGGTACGAGTTTGACAAGAGCATGGGGCTTTTTAGCCAGCTCTGCTATAAAAACAGGGTCCTGTTCACCCAGCCTATGGAGTGGAACGTTTACCGGGCGCCCACAGACAACGACCAGTATATTGACCCCAAATGGACCGAAGCCGGCTACCACCGGCCTATGGTGAAGGTATACAGTATTGAGGCAGAACAGAACGAGGGTGGCTGCGCCCAGATTCGCTGCCATCTAGGCATTGCGGCGCTGACCGTGACCCGGTTTTTGGACGTAACCGCCACCTGGACCGTGGATGCCGCTGGGTGCATTGACTGTAAACTAACAGCCCAGCGAGATACCCGTTTTCCCTTCCTGCCCCGGTTCGGGGTGCGAATGTTCCTGCCAAAGGGCTTTGAGCAGGCGGAGTACTTTGGCTTTGGCCCCTACGAGAGCTATATGGACAAGCACTGGGCCAGCCGCCTGGGGGTGTACAGCGCCCGGGTGGAGGACATGACCGAGCGCTACCTGAAGCCCCAGGAGAACGGCTCCCACTTTGGGTGCCGGTGGGGATCAGTCTCGGACGGGGAATGTGCCCTAACGGCCGCGGCGCCCCAGGGCTTTTCGCTGAATCTCTCCCGCTATACGCAGGAAGAACTGGCGGGCAAAAAGCACGACTATGAGCTGGAAGAAAGCGGCGGCACGGTGTTCTGTGTGGACTATAAGATGAGCGGCGTGGGGTCCAATAGCTGCGGGCCTTCGCTGCTGGAGGAATACCGGCTGGAGGAGGAAAAATTTTCTTTCCGGTTCCAGCTGGAGCCCACTTGCAAGCGAGGGGAAATTTCGGTATAATAGAGAAAGCGTAAAAGAGGCGGACCTGTTGCGCGACAAAGGGGCCTAGCGCCCCTTGACCGCGTTCGCCCTTCGCGTTCCCCTCTTTACCCGCGTACTCTAACCAAGAAAGGAAGTATGAGCCATGACAAGCACAAAAGAGAGTGTGGCAAACCGGGAGGTCGGCCACAAATAAACTTCATCACGGTGGCAAGGACCTCCCATAGAAGGCATTTTATGGAGGAGACCACTTGAACCGAGAAAACAAACGAAGAAAGTATGAAAACGGCTATTTCCAGAACCATCCCTGTAACGACAGCTTTACCTGTAAAGTATGTGGACGGCTGGTGACCCCCGAGGCCGCCGGTACCCAGCACCGCAACCACTGTCCTAACTGCCTTTCCAGCCTGCATGTAGATAACGAGCCCGGAGACCGGGCCGCGGACTGCGGCAGCGTGATGGAGCCCGTAGGCGTGTGGGTGCGTAAAAATGGCGAGTGGGCCATTATCCACCGGTGCAGGCGCTGCGGGCACTTTAGCTCCAACCGGGTGGCAGCGGACGACAATCCTATGAAGCTGATGTCCATTGCCATGAAGCCCCTGGCCCAGCCGCCTTTTCCCCTGGAACGCGTGGAGGAAATGACCCGGCTGATGGGTGGAGAGGGGGAATTGCCGAAAAAATAGAAGGAGGAAGCCTTTATGAAACTTGGAATCATTATGCCCCCTGCCCCGGAAAGCTTTGAAAAGGCCAAGGAAATGGGACTGGACTTTATAGAGTTTGACTGCAATCCGCCCGAGTTTTTCGGCCAGCCGGCCAGCGCCCTGCTGGAGAAAAAGGAGGCCCTAAAGGCCGCCAGCGAGAGCACGGGCGTAGAGGTGGGGGCGGTGGGCCGCTGGGCCAGCCATATTCTGGATGAAACGGGAGAAGTGATTCCCCAGGAGTGGGAAGAGGTCAAAAACGTCATCGATTTCGGCGGATACTTGGGCGCCAAGCACTATCTGTGCAGCGTAGCCTATGTGAAGGAGCTCTCCTACTATAAGAACATCACCGCGGCCATTAAGGTGCTGCGGCAGATTGTGGCGTATGCCAAAGAGCGGGGCATGCAGACCGCCATTGTCAACTGCTTGATGGGGGACAACTACATCCGCACCCCCGAGCAGTGGAAGTTGGTGCTGGACGAGGTACCCGGCCTGGGCATTAAGTATGACCCCTCCCACAGCTTTGTCCACGGGGGCCAAAAGGGCCTGTACCTGGAAGAGGGCCTGGAGTGGGGCGCACACTTTGCCTACTGCCACATTAAAGGCGTCATTCAGCGGGGAGACTCGGACGAGGTCCAGATGTGGAAAACCATGGGCTTTTTAAAGGCTCATCCAGAACTAAAGGACGAGCTGCTGCCAAAGATTTTTGGTGGGAATAATCACTACGATAACCCTCCGGCTGGCATTGATGTAATAAACTGGCGGGCGTTCTTTGCCATTCTCTATAAGTACGGCTACGACGGATACTTGGCCATAGAGCCCCACTCCGCCACCTGGCAGGGGGAAAAGGGGGATAAGGGTGTAAAGTATACCATTAAATATATTCGGGATCTTATGATTCTAGATTAAAGGCAATACCGCACAATTCTAAGTACCGTATTGCGCAGTCAGATTTTTCGTGAGAGTGTACAGACTGAGCGCCGTCAGTCTCACCATTGACAAGCGAAAGCTGTGCGCTATCACGGAAAATGTGCAAGCAAGACGGTGCTTAAGGCGCCAGCCGCGAATGGTGCGGTGTTGCCTAAAAAGTAAGAGCGCGAAAGGCCTCCGGTTTTATGCCGGAGGCCTTGTTATTTGAAAAATTTACATTGCCGCGTATTTTTTGCGGACAAAGGGGCAAAGCTAAGGGAAGAAAAAATTTGGGCCACGAAAAATATTCTGCCCAAAGCGGAAAGAAGGAGAATATTCATGCTAAAGAAGCGTTTCATTCTGTTTGCCCTGTGTGCTGGGCTGGCGGTTCTGCTTACAGGCTGCGGAAACGGGAGAGTAGAGAGTACGGTTTCTGATGTGATTTCTAAGGCAGGCGAAGAGCTGGACGATGCCGTTAGCCGGGTGGAGTCCGCAGTGGACTCCATGTTTGAGGACGACTCCCGGACCGAGGACAGCCGCCTAGAAAGTGGCCTGGAAAGCGGCGGGAACCTGGACTCTGACCTGGCCGACGACGGCATTGTAGACGATGAGGGGTCGGACCCTTCGCTGCCAGAGAGCAGTGAGGACGACAACGGAATTCAGCCCAGGACCCGATAAGAAAAAAGGTCAAAGCAAAACCGCTCCCAGGAAATGGGGGCGGTTTTTTTAGTATAGGCAATACCGCACCATTCTAAGCACCGTATTGCGCAGTCAGATTTTTCGTGAGAGTGTACAGATTGAGCGCCATCAATCTCACCATTGACCAGCGAAAGCTGTGCGCTATCACGGAAAATGTGCAAGCAAGACGGTGCTTAGAATGGTGCGGGGTTGCCTATATATTTTTGTTGGGCGGATAGGTCCCAAAAGTTTTAGGCTGGTGAACCTAGGATGTGTGGGGGAAAGCGGGCGGAAAGGCTTTTTTTGGGGGGCTAAGAAATTTTTTTAAAAACATTCCTTAACCCGCCGGAGGCGTCTCCCCGCAACGAGAAGTAGAACAGTGCCGCCAGGTTTGGTAGAGCCATGAGGCCGTTAAAAGCGTCGCCCAGCTGGAACACCGTCCCCAGGGGCAGCAGGCAGCCCAGAGCCGCCGCCAAAGCCGCCGCCGGGGCGTAGGACTGGCGCAGCAGCCGGCCCTTTACCAAATAAAAGAGCCCCTCCCGGCCATAACAACACCAAGCGGTGACCGTGGCCAGGGCGAACAGCGCCGTGCAGGCGGACACCGCCCAGCCGCCCCATTTCCCCAGGGCTGCCTGGTAGGCAGCAAAGGTTATCTCGGCTCCCTGGCGGTCTGCCGTACCCGCGCATAAAATACACAGGCCGGTTACAGTGCACATAACAATGGTATCCGCGAACACCTGGAAAATGCCCATGCACCCCGCTTCGCCAGGGCTGTGGCCCCGTAGGTCCTGGTAGGCAAAAGCTGAGCTGCCCAGCCCGGCCTCGTTGGTAAACACGCCCCGGGACACCCCGGCTTTCATGGCCAATAGCATTCCCGCGGTTCCGCCGGCACCGGCCTTCCATTGGAAGGCTCCGGAAAAAATGGCCTCTAAGGCTTTGGGCAGATTACTCCTGAATACCCATAAAACCCCCAGCGAGGCGGCAAAAAACAGCAGGGTCATGGCAGGCACCAGCTTTTCTGTGACTTTCATGGCTCGGGCAAGACCCCCTTTGGCCACAAAAAAGACCAACCCGCCTACCGCGGCGGCCGTGGCCAGCGGCGGCACGCCCAGCCCCCGGCAAGCGGCGGAGAGGGCGTTGGTTTGCACCATATTCCCCATGCCAAGGGAGGATAGACAGCACCCCGCCGCGTAGATAGCGGCCAGGGGCCGGCCCACTTTTTCTATGTAGGATAAGGGCCCGGGCCCGCTGTTTACTTTCCGGTGTTTGGCGGCCAAATAGTTTTCGGCGCAAATGGTCATCATGCCCAGCAGCGCTGAAATCCACATCCAAAACAGCGCGCCTGGCCCGCCCACATGGATGGCGGCCGCCACCCCCACAATGTTTCCCGTGCCGATAGAACCAGCCAGGGCCGTAGAGATAGCCTGAAAGCGGGTGGAGCCCTCCTGGGGCTGCTGAACAGTACCGCCCACCGCTGCCCGCATCCACCGGGCAGCACAGCGCAGCTGAAAGAAACCGCTGATCAAGGAAAAGTGCAGCCCCGCTGCCACAATAAGACTGAGAACAGGCCAGCCCCACAGGACCCGGCTGAAAATTTCCAGTAGATCAATCCTCATCGCCGACCCCCAGAAAATCCGCCGCCGCTTTGGAAAGGCTTTCCGCAATCTTCCCCACATTGTTTACCAGCCAAGCCTCGTCCTGGGGATTGTCGTGGTAGCCAAGCTTGATCATAACCGTGGGCACCCGGGCGGCGCTAAGTTCTGTGGGAACAGGGGTGGGGGCGGCGTCTACCAGCTCTGGCTGGGGATAAGCCTCTTTTATATGCTGGGTAAAGATCTGTGCCGCCCGGCGGCTGGCAGGGCTGTACTCGTAAAAATACACATGGGCTCCTTTAACCGTGCCCTCCACCTCTGCTGGGGCAGCGTGGCTGCGAAGGATGACCCGCAGGCCGCAGTCTGTGGGTTGGGGAGCATCCTGAGTCGCTAAGGACAGCTCTACCCCGAGAGCGGAGAGGAATGGCCCGGCCGCCTTGGCAATCTGACTCATCCAATAGTCCTCGCCGCCGCCGTTCGGGTACTGGTCCTGGCGGCTGGAGGGTACGATGCAGACTTTCGGCATGGTTTCGCCTCCTTTTTGCTGCACATATTGATTGGTTTTCCGGAGATTCTGGTTGTGGCGTAGAGAGACAATCTATCCCTTGGCTTGAAATTTTTGGAAGAAGGTTTCAGAGCTGATTCCGGAAACCCGCAGGTAGCGGCCCAGGCCATAGAGGGACTCTGGGTCCCGGGTAATTTGATTCAGCTTTTCCCGGCAGGTCAGGGTGGCAGAAAAGCCTAACTCCCGGACAATCTCCGGGGTGGAGGCGCTTGTGGCCCCAAAGGGATACACAAAGGTAGAGGGTGCTTTTCCCAGGTGCTCTTTAAACAGCGACTGGGCCTTTTCCAGGTCTGCCGACAGCATGGACCGGTAGGCTGTTTCACTTTCCCCCGGCAGCTTTTGAACCCCCAGCCGTCCGCCATTGCTTTTATGCAGGTTATAGCTGTGGTTTTGCACCTCCACCAGGCCAGAGTCCACCATCTCTGTCAGGTGGTCCCAGGTGACATGGGTATAGTAGGCATTGGTTTCTCCGGTGGCGGAAAAGTCTTCTGTACATTTGCAGATGGGGGAGATCACAAATTTGCACTGCTGGCGCTGGGCGATTTCAAAGGCATAGAAATAATTATTATAATATCCATCGTCAAAAGTGATCAATATGGGCTTTTCCGGAAGCGCGCCGCCCTGGGTATAGTCAATAAGGTCCTGCATCAGGATGGTGGTGTAGCCCTGCCGCTTTAAGTAGAGCAGATCGCTTTCAAACTCTGCTGGGGAGATTACATATTTTCCGTGGCGGGCCGGATCTTTTAGCACAGAGTGGTACATAACCACCGGCAGTTCTACTGGCTGCTGCGCCTGGGCCGCTCCGGCGGAGATCACCGCCGCCCCCAGCAGTACCGCGAATAACCCCAAGCCCAGGGCCCGCAGGTTTATTTTGAACAGGGCAAAAAGCCCGCTTCGTTTGTTTTTTGTCATGCCGCTGCCTCCTGCTGTTTGCCGCATTAGTAAAGTATAGTCCAGGCAAGTGGAAATTATTCCTCATTTGCCAGGAAAGGGGGATTTTATGAGAGGGCCGCCGTTTGGCATGATGGCTAGAAATACCGTTAAGAAAGAGAGTATTTAAAAATATTTTGAAATACCATTGACAACTTTTCGCGCTTGTGATAAACTGTACTTAAAGAAATTTTGAAATAGAAAGGGGGTGGGGCTTTTGCCGGTGGGAGCAATCTTGTCCGCGCTGGCGGACGAGAACAGAAGAAGCATCTTACTAACGCTTAAGAAGGGGAAGATCAGCTCTGGCCAGCTGGCCCAGGCCCTGGACATGACGCCCCAGGCACTGTCTTATCATTTGGCCAAGCTGAAAAAGGCGGACTTGATCTACGAGACCCGCCAGAGAAACTTCATTTTTTATGAGGTGAACTTCTCCGTTTTGGACGAAGCCATTCTTTGGCTGGACCAATTGCGAGATTGCGAGGAAAAGTCTTATGAAAAAGCATAAAATCATTCTGTTGGTTACCATGTTTCTGCCCCTGGCGGCGGTGTTGATTGCCCTGCCCGTTCTGCCAGAGGAGATTCCAGCCCACTATGGCTTTACCGGACAAGTGGACCGCTGGGGTAGCAAGTATGAAACCCTAGTTTTTCCTGCGTTCAGCGTGCTGTTTGGACTCTTTATGCTAGGTATGGCAAAGTATGCCGGCAAACAGGAGGAAAACGGGCGGAATAACGAAAGGATCTGCTTGATTACAGGGAATTGCTGTAACATTCTTTTTGTGGCAATGACCGGGTTCTTTCTCTATACCGACTTCCAGAAGGTGGAAAACCTAAACCAGGCTGCGGTGGAGATCAACCAAATTATTTTCGGCCTTCTGGGTGTGGGGATGGTGGTCATTGGCAATCTTCTGCCCAAGACAAAGCGCAACTCCATGCTGGGGCTGCGCACTTCTTGGAGCATGAAAAATGATGTGACCTGGCAAAAGAGCCAATGGTTTGCGGGTGTTTCTTGTATGATTGCCGGCGGGGCCACGGTGGTATTCTGCCTGCTGGTAAAGGGACTGGCCTGCCTGCTTTGGTGGCTGGGGATCAGTACAGCGGTAATGATTGTGGACGTTGTTTATACTTACCGGGTTTATAAAAGATTTGGCGGGGAGTAGAATGTGGAACGACATACCTTTTTCTCTTTTCCACTTCTTTTTAACAGCGCCTTTGGACACTCCCCTAGAAAAGGGAGTGCCCAAAACGAGGAGATAAAAAACAAGCTCCCGGCGAGCGCCATGAAAAGTTTCGTTGTCTCCGCTGCCGCTTCGGTCGGCTCGGGACGAGAGTTGATGCAAAGCATCCACTCTTTGCCACATGGCGCCCCTCGCCCTTTTCAAAGGTTGCGGGGTTTGGAGACTTGGCTTTGCCAACTCTCCACCGCCGGAGGGGGAAGCTCCCCAGGGGGGAGCGCCCTGACCCCACCGAACCCAGCCGATTTCATCGGCAGGTGAGACTCCACTCTTTCGTCATAAACGCTTCTTTTCGGATACTCCCCTAGAAAACGCCGCCTTGACAAATCGTGGCGAATGGTATAAAATAGGAAAGTCCCCCTTTTGGGACTTTCCCTGCCTCTTGCGTTAAATGGATATAATATGCCCCTCCTAAGGTTACGAAAGACCGCTCGCTTTTTACTCAAAGGCGAGCGATAGGAGACCTAAAAATTTTATAAATGTCCCGGTAGCGTAGTGGATAACGCAACCGCCTCTTAAGAGAACCGAGAGTGTTCCCCAAATCGCCCACACAGGCGATAAAGATTAAATATGCGTCCGTAGCTCAGCAGGATAGAGCGTCCGCCTCCTAAGAAAGTGTTCCAACACTCGCCTTGGGAGGGCAAGGGAAATGTTGCAAGTCCCACAATTTCATAGTTTTTATAAATGTTTCCGTAGCTCAGTTGGATAGAGCGACCGCCTCCTAAGCGGTAGGTCGGGTGTTCGAGTCACCTCGGGAACGCCAAAAACCCCGCCGAAAACTCTGTAAAATCAAATGTTTACGGTTAGAGGGAAGTAATTTCAGATTAGGCGGTATAGCCCCAATTACAAGGGCTGTACCGTTTTTTCTTGCGCTCAACGAGCGCGGTTTCCTTATGCACCTTGCCGTTTCGGTTGCGTGGCAGAAAGGAAATTGATTTCCCCTACAAAGTTGAAAACAATATCTACTTTCTGTACCCGTTTCCCGTTCACCTTTTCCGGCGCATGGACTATGATTTTCTTGATAAATTCATTGACGATTGCAGGGGTGAGTTCCTTTATCCCCACATACTTGCGGATAATCGCGGCGAAGCTGTCAAAATCGCTTTTGTTCTGTTCGTAGGTATCGACTTCCTACTGGTCTGCCTTGACCTTTTCTTCCAGTTCCCGCTGTTCCGCTTCATACTCTGCGGACAGCTTCAAAAATCTGTCGTGGCTGATTGCGCCGCTTATGTCATCCTCATAAATCCGCTTGAAAATACGGTCAAGTTCCGCTATCCGCTTCCTCGCCTGTTCAACTTCACGCTTCCTGCGTTTCATTTCCTTTTCCGTTTCAGCGGAGCGTTGCTGATACATCATTTCATGGAAAGCCATGATGTCATCAAAGAAAAGGGCGGTCACATCAAATATCCTGCTCCATACGATTTGTTTCAACACTTCTTCGCGGATAAAGTGAGCCGTACAGCTTCCCGTATTGCTCTTGTACTTTGCACAGCGGTAATGGTCTTGTGAGCCGTTAAAACTCTTACAGGTAACAAAGTGTAATTTACTCCCGCAGTCTGCACAGTATACCAAGCCGGAGAACAGGGCTTGCCGTTCTGCTTTTGTGGGGCGGCGTTTGTTCGCCCTAAGTTCCTGCACCCGTTCAAAAACAGCGTCCTCTACAATCGCTTCATGGGTATTATAGAAAATTGCCTGCTGTTCCTTTGTGGTTGGAATCCGCTTTTTCAGTTTGTGGGATTTGGAATAGCTTTTGAAGTTTACCGTATGCCCGCAGTAGTCCATGCGCTCCAAAATGCCGACAATGGTACTATCTCTCCAGTCATAAGGGCTGTCGGGGAGTGCTTTCCCCTTTTTCTTTGCGTAATACGCTTTTGCTATCAGCACATTATCCGCTTTGAGGATTTTTGCTATCTGCGCAGGTCCTTTCCCACCGATACATAATTCAAAAATGCGTTTCACCACAGCGGCGGCTTCCTCGTCTACAATCCATTGCTTTTTGTCCGTAGGGCTTACTATGTAGCCATAGGGCGGCTTTGTCAGGTGTTCCCCCGCCTGTCCTTGCGCCCGTTTGATTGCCCGTACCTTTTTGCTTGTATCTTTGGCATAAAAATCGTTAGTAAACCTTGCATAAAGAATGATATCACAGCAATGCGTTGGCGGTCGATTACCTCCGGCGAGATGGTGTGGCACATTATCGGTAGCGGCTACCGATCATCATACCAGACTATCATATTTGGAGGTAGACACCATGAATGAATTAAAACCGAAAATCCATGACGCAGACACTGGCATCGACTATATCCTTGTCGGAGACTACTACATCCCGACTATCGAACTGCCGGAGGACGATGACCGGCCCATTGGGAAGTGGGGACGGATGCACCGAACATATCTGGAAGAAACAAATCCGCTTCTGCTCAATCACCTGATTTTGACGGGCAAGCTGCACACCCGTCTGTTGGAAATCGAGGATGCCGCTCATAGTCTGTTGGACAGCATGATGCCGAACATGGCAAAAGAAGCCGGGGCTACCAAAGAACTGAAAGCCCGCAATCCCCTGCGCTGGGTGGGATTGATGAATAACTGCAAAGCCAGAGCGGAAGAAATCATTCTTACAGAACTGATTTATATCTGAACAACGAAAGCGGAGGGGATACCTCCGCTTTTGTTATGTGCTAAAAAGCCCCAGCATCTATGTGGCGGTAAAGATCGGTCTGATAACAGCCTCAAAGTATGATGTCAGCTGTTCTGGCGATTGCTTCCTTCCGCCTTTCAGCCACCACTGTACCATATCAACAAAACTGCTGGAGATGTGGTTTGTAAGAAAGTCTTTGGGTACGGAAATGCCTTCTTGCTTTGCCCAATCAGGAACCTGTGCGATCAACAACCAGTTCAGACTGTCCTTGAAATAGCGAAGAAACAATTCGCTGCTTTCGCAGGACAGCAATTCCAAAATATTGTTGTCATTCTTCTGTAAATGTTGCAGTAGATGGCAGAACACCGATTCCGGCGCACCATCATCGGAGTATAGTCCGTGAGTGTGGGGGCTGTCCGCAGCACTCTGGATAATATGGTCGAATAATTCTGCACATAACTCCTTTAACAAATCATCCTTGGTCTCAAAATGAGCGTAGAAAGTTGTCCGTCCAATGTCAGCGATGTCAATGATCTCTTGGACGGTGATCTTATTATAGTTTTTTTGCGCCAATAAATCGCCGAACGCTGCGAAAATAGCGGCTCTTGTTTTTTTCTGCCGTCTATCCATAAAGTTGCCTCCGTACAAATTTCTGAAAATGTTCTGTAACATACATTGACGGGCATTTGATTATTGCATTTTGAATCGAAACAGATACAATGAATAGTGTACAAAGTATTCGGTATCATACAAATTATACCCCACCTTTGTATCTGTGTCAATCGAGAAATGGAGGCTTGTATATGTTAAAGAAACTAAACGATTTCCTGGCTGGACTTCCCATGACTATTGTGGCTGGTGTGTTTCTGCTGCTCGATCTGGTTCCCCATCTGATGGAGGAATTTGGCGGCGAGGCGGTACAGCTCTCTTTCCTTCCATTTGACCCCGCATGGGTGACGATCATCATCAGTGGGATTCCGCTGCTCTATCTGGCAATCTGGCGGGTGATCTACAATCCCGGCATCAGCAAGATTTCCTCCGCCCTTTTGATCTGTATTGCCATGTTTGCGGCGATTGGGATCGGTGACCTGTTCGCGGCGGGCGAGGTGGCGTTCATCATGGCGATTGGCGCAATTGTGGAAGATATGACCACGGAGCGGGCCAAGAAAGGACTGAAAAAGCTGATTAGTCTTGCTCCCACCCAGGGACGGAGGGTAGCAAACGGTAAGGAGGAGATGATCTCTGCCGACGCAATCCGGCTGGATGACATTCTCCGTGTACTTCCCGGAGAAACAATCCCTGTGGACGGTGTGATCGTCAGTGGGGAAACTTCGGTGGATCAGTCCATCATGACGGGAGAATCCCTGCCAGTGGATAAGACTGTGGGGGAATCTGTGTTCTGCGGCACCATCAACCGTTTTGGCTCGGTGGACATTTGCGCCTCTAAGGTGGGTGAGGACTCGTCCCTGCAAAAGTTGATCCGCATGGTGCAGGAGGCTGAGGACAAGAAAGCGCCTATGGCCCGTATCGCAGACAAAGCCGCAAGCTGGTTAGTGCCTGTGGCGCTTGGCATCGCCATCATTGCAGGATTGGCCACGCAGGATATTGTTCGCGCTGTCACAGTCCTGGTGGTATTTTGCCCCTGCGCTCTGGTGCTGGCCACGCCTACCGCGATTATGGCGGCTATCGGTCAGGCCACGAAACATGGCGTGATCATCAAATCCGGCGAAGCGCTGGAGAAGATGGGCAAGGTAGACACCATCGCCTTTGACAAAACTGGCACCCTTACTTATGGCCGTCTGGAGGTCAGCGACATCATCCCCTTTGGCAGCGGCCTTGACGAACAGGCATTGCTTTCCATGACCGCTTCTGCCGAAGTAAAAAGCGAGCATCCCTTGGGGAAAGCCATCGTAGCCTGCGCCAGAGAGCGGGCTGTCCCTGTCCTCGACCCCAATGAGTTCCACATGACTGCCGGCAAAGGTGTCCAGGCACAGGTGGATGGAAAAAATCTGCTGTGCGGCAATGAGACATTCCTTTCCGACTATGGCATTACGATCAGCGGAGAAGTTTCCTCTACATTGGAGCAGCTGCGTTCCCAGGGAAAGGCGTCTATCCTGGCAGCGGACGGAGAGCGCTGCATCGGCGTTGTGGCAATGTCGGATGTGCTGCGTCCCGAAGCCGGGGAGATCGTCAAGCGGCTCCACGATATGAATACTGGCATCGTCCTGCTCACAGGTGACAATCAAAAAACAGCAGACCACTTTGCCACTCAGGTAGGCATCCGGCAAGTACGCGCTCAGCTTCTGCCAGAGGAAAAAGTGAGCAGTATCAACGAACTCCAGGATGCAGGACATAAGGTGTGCATGGTGGGGGACGGCGTAAACGATGCCCCTGCGCTGAAAACAGCCAGCGTCGGTGTCGCTATGGGGAGCATGGGCAGCGACATCGCGGTGGAGGCCGCAGACATTGCCCTGATGAGCGATGATATTTCCAAGCTGCCCTATTTGAAAAAGCTGTCCAACGCGACTGTCAAGACCATCAAATTCAGCATTTCTTTATCTATGTGCATCAACTTCCTGGCTGTGACCCTCTCTGTGCTGGGTAAGCTGAATCCCACCACCGGGGCGCTGGTACATAATGCTGGCTCTTGCTTTGTTGTTCTGATTGCCGCGCTGCTCTATGATCGGAAATTTGAGTAAGGCTGTGATGACATAGTTTTCCAATAATCCCATAAGTTCAGAAAAAAGCAATTTGGTAGATGCTTCCTCTTCGTTAGCGTTCGGTTTCCGAGCACATAGCCAGCCCCGGCAAGGGGCTGTTCAAAGGGTCTGGGGTGCTACCCCAGCAAGCAAGAACGGACTTCCGGCGGCAACGCTGGAAGTCCGTTTTGAGCGTTTGTATATACAAACGCCCTGCTTGCCCAGTAGCGCATCTTCGACCAGAGGTTTATTTCAGTCACTATATCTTCATCCGAATAAAGTGGCCTGGGTCAATTTGACCCAGGCCAAAACAGATTGAATAGTGGCAACGGTTCACCTTGAACCGTTGATGGAAATTCGCTACTTTGCAAGCAGTGTCTTTGTTCCCACAAAGACTCGAAACATCGATTTCCGGCGGAGCCGGGAACCGCTGTTTCTGCTTGTTGGGAAGCGTCCCAAACCCTTTGAACAACCTCGTTACCGAGGTTGGCTGCGCGGCGTTCCGCCGCTTCTGGCTACCGCCCACTGTTGATTTTCCGTTCCCGTCTCCGCTTCGGGGACTGCGGTTTTTCAGAAGAGACGGGAGCATCGCCATCAAAGTTTTCTTCTTCTGTCTGCCCTGCCTGTTTCCGAAATTCGTAGAAGTCGCTCAGGAACGCCGGGAACTTGCTTTTCCAGAGGGCGTACTCCTCATCGGTCAGTTCCCCAGCATCGTGCTGGGCGCAGGCTTTCATAAATCCCAGAATGCGGTATTGGAGCAATGCGCCTGGGTTTCTTGTAATGGCGTCTATGTCCGGCTTGAAATCATCCATTGCCACACTGTCCCTGAACACAAAATGGATATGCCCATCCACCTCTGTCGGGTACAATCCGTAAATCTCCTCCAGCTTATATAACGCCTGCAGCGCCCCTTCCATATCCGAGATTTTTTCACCGCTGATGGCGGCGTAGTTGACCCGGAGTTTTCCGGCGATCTCATGGAGCGTCATAAAATCCGGCACACGGTTTTCCAGCTCATAATTCCTGATGGCGGACTCGCTGACCTCGCATAGGGCGGCGAGTTCTTTTTGCGTCAGCCCCGCCTGCTGGCGGTAAAACCTTATTCGCTCTCCCAATGTCGAGTTAATTGACAGCAGTTCCATGCCGCGCCCTCCCTGTTCTGGTGTTGATTTGAGTATAGCCGTCCTGCCGCCTATTATATCATGATCCGTTCAAAAATGAAAGGAATTTTTGCAAATCTCTTGACAGCACACTTCTGAACGGATATAATGATAGGCACAGTTCAGAAGTGAACTTTACAAACTTCCGTATATAAAACAACCCGGCATACATGCCAAATCAGCGGCCAGCCCGGACAGGAAGGAGGTTAGCCGGGCCGCCCCGCCGCTCCACCCACTGTCTCCGCCAGCGTTATGGTGTTCGCTGGCGGATGCCGTGAAAGGAACTGTGAATGACGGAAGAAAAAAGCAAAATCCCTGAACTGAAAGTGATCCCGGCAGAGGAACTGCTGGACACGACCTACGCCCCGTCTGGCACATTAGTCGATGGGCTGATGGGCCAGGGCATCTACATCCTCGCCGGAGCGCCCAAGGTGGGCAAGTCCTGGCTGGTGCTGTGGCTGGCGAACCAGGTCAGCAAAGGCGAGCCGGTCTGGGGACTGAAAGCCGAAAAATGCGGTGTCCTCTACATCAGCCTGGAGGACACCTTCCAGAGGATGCAGCAGAGGCTGAACGATGTCAGCGGCGGCAGTCCCGGCAGTCTCTGGCTGGCGACCGAGGCTCTGTATATCGGCGAGGGCTTCGAGGAACAGCTTGTGAATTTCCTCACTGCCCATTCCAATGTAAAGCTGGTGATCATCGACACCCTCCAGCGTGTCCGCAAGGCCGGGCAGGAGCAGTACAACTACGCCAGCGACTACGAGACGGTCTGAGCCCTGAAGAAGATCGCCGACCGTTTCCTGGTGACAGTGCTGGTAGTCCACCACACCCGCAAGGCCGGGTCTGCCGATTCCTTCAACATGATTTCCGGCACGACCGGGCTTCTGGGATGCGCTGACGGCGCTCTTGTCCTGCAAAAGTCCTCCCGGATGGAGACCACCGCCACGCTGGATGTGACCGGGCGGGAGGTGGCTGACACGCAACTGAACCTCCGCTTCGACAAGCAGAGGAAGGTATGGGACTTTGTATCCTTCGGCGGCGATGTGCAGGAAAAAGAACCGCACCCCGTCCTGACCGCTGTTCAGAACTTTATCCGTGAACAGCATGAGTGGCTGGGGTATGCGGCGGAGCTGCTGAAAGAACTGAAAGCCCGACATGAACTGGATGCGGAACCGCACACGCTGACTCGGCTGATGAACGCCCATATTACGGAACTGGCAAACGAGTACGGCGTTCTGTACCGCTCCGGCAAGCGAACTGGGAAAGGTCGCCGAGTCTACCTCAAGGATATTCATGAGGACAGTGTATCTAATGTAGGTAATGACGGTATTTCCGACAGCGTGGCCGATGGTGAAAATACCTACAATAGCTACATTACCGTCACTGACGGTCCGGAAGGGGCGTGACGGAATGGAGAAGCTGAACATGAACCAGCCCCCGATAGAGTTGGCAGATAAGAAAGTCAGCCGTCTGAACGATTACACCGAAGTCAAAATCGGCGGCGTGGTCTACCGGGTCAAAAGTGTATTCTCTGACAAAGGACAGTTGGGTGATCTGCTCGACTTGGCGGCAATGGAGAAAATTGGTCGTATCGCGTAAAGGGCCTTTGCATCAGAGCGTGAGCGTGCTATAATGGCGGTAGGTAATCGACCGCCATTCGCACTGCTCTTTGGGAGGTAAAATCAAAGATGCAGGAAACCTACAATGTTGGAATTTATTGCAGGCTCAGCCGGGAGGACGAACGAACCGGCGAGTCCGTGTCCGTGGAGAACCAGAGGGAGATGCTCAGCCGGTATGTGCAGGAGCAGGGCTGGAGCCTCTACGCCGCCTACTGTGACGATGGGGTCTCAGGTACGACCTTCGACCGTCCCATGTTCAACCAGATGATTGCCGACGCCAGAGCCGGGAAAATCAACCTGATACTCTGTAAAGACCTCAGTCGTCTCGGCAGAGATTATATCGAAAGCGGGAAGTATACGGACATCGTTTTTCCGAGCCTCGGCTGCCGGTTCATCGCCCTCAATGATGGGGTGGACACCGCTCACAAAAACAATGAGATGCTGGTGATTCTGAAAAATGTCATGAACGACCTCTACGCCAGGGACACCAGTTCCAAAATCCGGGCGGTCAAACGCTCCCCGTTTCAAGCCGGAAAGTATGTTGGCTGCTACGCCCCCATCGGCTACCTGAAAAGCCCTGATGACAAGCACACCCTCATTCCCGACCCGGCAACAGCGCCCCTTGTGCGGTGTGTTTTCGATATGCGCTGTCAGGGACTCAGTTACCGTAAAATCGCCACAACGCTGAATGAGGAGAAGGTGTCCACGCCCCGCGACCTCTACTACTTGCAGAAAGGCATGGTCAATCCCCGGCAGGACGGAGGCTACTGGCAAGCCCAGACCGTGAAGGCCATCCTTCGCAATGAGGTCTATATCGGTCATACGGTGCAGAACAAAACCGGCAATATCTCCTACAAGGTTCACAAGCAGGTGGGCAAGCCGGAGGCCGAGTGGATTCGTGTCGAGGGTACGCATGAGCCGCCGATTTCGATGGAGGTCTGGGAACTGGTACGGACAATCGAGCAGCAGAACGCCCGGAGCCGGACACAGGCAAATGGGGAGACCGCTCTGTTTGCCGGACTGCTTTACTGTATGGATTGCGGCTCGACCATGCGCCATCATGGGGATTACCACAAGTGCAAGGACGGGACCCCGGTCAGGTCCACCTATGAAAGTTACCTGTGCAATCGGTACTGCTGCGGTGGAAAAGACATTTGTACGGCCCACACGATGAATCAAAAGGTGCTGATACAGGTTGTCCTGACCGACATCCGCATGAAAGCGAAACAGGCGAGGAACGACCCATCCGGGTTGATTGAGCAAATCCAGACCCAGCGCAGGGCATCGTCCGCCGAACAGATGAAGCAGACCAGACTTCTTCTGACGGCTATTGAGAAACGGCTTGCGGAACTCTCCAGGCTGACCCAGGCCATCTATGAGGACAAGGTGATGGGGCGCATCCCGGAGGCCGTCTGCGTCCAGCTGATGAACCGGTACGAAGCCGAACGCGCCGACAAGCTGGAGCAGAGGGCGCATTTGTCGAGCGAGTTGGAGGCGTACCAGCAGGAGACGGATGATGTCCAGCAGTGGATGCGCCTGATCCGGGAATACACGAAGCTGGAGGAGCTTGACCGTCCCACCCTCCTGCGGCTCATCCGGCGAATCGAAGTCGGGGAGCGGAAGAAGGAGGACGGACGCGAGGTCAGGGACATCCGAATCCACTACAATTTCGTGGGCTATATCGAAGCCTGACACGAAAAATCCCCGGTTTTATACCGGGGTACATACCAGCCACAACCGTTTCGCCGGTTGCCAATGTTCACATCTTTTTTTATGCAAGGTTCTCATTGAACAGGTTACGGAACGGGGTAAAATCGTTGTCGCCTTTTGCGCTGTCTACACCGTCATTGATTGCAATGAAGCGAACGCCGTTCTGTGGGAAAATCATTTCCGTGTACATTCCCACTTGTAAGTAGTTCCGCCCTAACCTTGACATATCCTTGACAATGACTGTCGCCACGTTTCCGGCTTCAATCTCCGCAATCATGCGGTTAAATTGAGGTCTGTCGAAAGCTGACGTTAGATAACGATACTTTTGAAAACACTGGAAAATCAAGGTTTTTCGAGCGACGGACAAGCAGGGTATTGTACTAAAAACTGAATACGACGCAGAAGCGGCGTTTCTTACTCTCTACATGGGAGAACAGGAACGCCGCTTTTTTCATGCCCTTTGTTACGCAGTAGGGGCAGAAAAAGCCTTGCTACAAGCGGTTTTGCGGGTGTGTATCTGGCGCGGCAAGGGATTTATACCTTATTCCCCGAAACCGCGCTTCTACTGCGTAACAAATCCACAACCAAAGGAGTGATGAAGCTATGGCAGTTTTCAGAGTGGAACGGAACAAGGGCTACACCGTAATGAGCAACCACCACCTACGCAACAAGGAGCTTTCCCTAAAGGCAAAGGGGCTGTTGTCGCAAATGCTGTCACTCCCCGAAGATTGGGACTACACCTTGAAAGGCTTATCCCTTATCAACCGGGAGAAGATAGACGCTATCCGCGAAGCCATTAAGGAACTTGAACGCGCCGGGTATATCGTCCGTTCAAGGGAGCGCGACGAGAAAGGACGCTTGCGGGGCGCGGACTATGTGATATTCGAGCAGCCGCAGCCGCCTACGCCGGATTTACCTACATTGGAAAATCCAACATTGGATAATCCAACGCAGGAAAAACCAACATTGGAAAAACCTACGTTGGAAAATCCAACGCAATTAAATAAAGATATACAAAGAACTGACTTACCAAAAAAAGAAAAATCAAATACAGATTTATCAAGTACCCATTCCATTCCTATCCTTTCCCCTAACCCCTCTCCTTGCAGAGAAGCGGCTGCGCCGCCGGAACGGAAAGGAACGGAAGCGGCAGCACAGAGCGCAGTTGATATATACCGGGAAATCATCAAGGACAATATCGACTACCACATTCTCAAACAGGACATGAAGTTTGACAGTGACAGGCTTGACGAGATTGTAGACCTCATGCTTGAAACCGTATGCACCGCCAGAAAGCGGGTACGGATTGCGGGGGACGACTACCCGGCAGAACTTGTGAAGTCAAAGTTTATGAAACTGGACGGCGAGCATATCCGCTTTGTGCTTGACTGTATGCGGGAAAACACAACCAAAATCCGCAACATCAAGCAATATCTGAAAGCAGCCCTTTTCAACGCCCCGTCCACAATCGGCAACTACTACACTTCCCTTGTCGCCCATGACATGGCAAGCGGCGCACTGTCACCGAAAAAGCCGCAGTACGGCGACCCGGACTATTATTCATGCAATGAGGGCGAAAGCCTGTAACCACCCACAACCACAAAAGGAGGATTTTATTATGGCACAGAAAATGACAGGAGCATTGGTATTTGACGAGCGCACCGACCGTTATGACATCCGCTTTGACTTAAACAGCTACTACGGGGGCTTGCATTGCGGCGAGTGCTTTGACGTATTCGTGCGGGGCAAGTGGAAGCCGACCCGGATTGAGTACGGCGACAACTGGTATCTTGTGGGTATCAGAGCCGAGGACTTGAACGGGCTGCGGGTGCGTATCTGACCGCCGCCCCATAAAGAAACGCGAAAGGAGGACGCGACAAATTGCAGGACGAAGTAAACGAAAAGACCATAGCCCTTTACATCAAGACCGGGAAGCTGACCGCCCAGACGCTCCAAAAGGCAATGAAAGCCATACTGTCAAAGGGCAAAAAGCAGCTTGCAAAACCGCCACAGGGCAAGCAGAGCTTAAAGCAGCTTATGAAGCAGAACGCGGGCGTTTCCAACATTGAGATTACCGAGGGCAATATCAAAGCCTTTGAGAGTACCGCAAAAAAATACGGTATCGACTTTGCGCTGAAAAAGGACACGACGGAAAGCCCGCCCCGTTACCTTGTTTTCTTCAAGGGGCGGGACGCGGACGCGCTGACCGCAGCCTTTAAGGAATTTTCCGCAAAGAAGCTGACACAGGACAGGAAGCCCTCAATCCGAAAGCTGCTCTCAACCCTCAAAGAAGCTGCACAGGGCAGAAACGCGGAACGGGCAAAAGTCAAGAACAAGGACAGGGAGGTATCGCTATGAAGCCGGAAATCAAGAAGCTGCTTATCCTAAATCTCCCGTATCTGCTCTTTGTCTGGCTCTTTGATAAAGTGGGCGCGGCTGTCCGGCTCTCCCCCGGCGCGGACGCAAGCGCAAAGCTGCTACATCTTGGGGACGGTTTTACCGCCGCCTTTTCCAGTATCGCGCCGAGCTTCCACCCGGCAGATTTACTTATCGGCATTGCGGGGGCGGTCATTGTCCGGCTGATTATCTACGCCAAAGGCAAGAACGCGAAGAAATACCGCAAAGGGATTGAGTACGGTTCCGCACGTTGGGGAACGGCAGAGGACATAAAGCCGTACACAGACCCGGTATTTGAGAACAATATCCCATTGACACAGACGGAACGGCTCACCATGAACAGCCGCCCGAAGCAGCCGAAATATGCAAGAAACAAAAATATCCTTGTGATCGGCGGTTCCGGCAGCGGCAAGACAAGGTTTTTTGTCAAACCGTCGCTTATGCAAATGCACAGCAGCTATGTTGTCACAGACCCGAACAGATAAGTATAATAAGGTTATAGGGAAGCGCGCACCCTCAAAGAAAGGAGGTTACACACCATGAAGAAGCAGACAGAGAAAGACAAACTCACCGCCCTATACGAAAGGCTCTCCCATGACGATGAACGAGCCGGGGAATCCGTCAGCATTGAGAATCAGAAGCGGATTTTAGAGGATTACGCAAGGAAAAACGGCTTTACCAATATCCGGCACTTTACAGATGACGGAATCCGTGGAACTACGTTCAAGCGTCCGGGGCTTGACGCTATGTTAGACGAAATCCGGGCGGGGAACGTGGCAACGGTTATCATCAAAGACCAAAGCCGAATCGGGCGTGACGTGGTTGAGGTGGGGCTTTTGAAGCGCACCTTTGACGAGTACCATGTGCGTTTTATCGCCGCAAATGACAACCTTGACACCGCCAACGGCTTTGATATTATGTCTATCTTCCGTGACGTGATAAACGAGTGGTACGTTGCCGACACCAGCCGCAAAATCAAAGCTGTTTTCAAGTCCAGAATGGAAAAGGGATTGCGCTGCTCTGGTAGTGTCTGCTATGGCTACCGCGCTTCCAAAGAGGAAAAAGGCGAATGGATAATTGACGAGGAAGCCGCCGCCGTTGTGCGCCGCATCTTCCAGAGCGTCCTTGCCGGGGAAACCATAGCCAGCATAGCAAAGGCACTCCGCGCCGAGAAAATCCCTATCCCGTCCGAGCATTGGAAGCGGACGGGCGAGCCAGTCCGTGCGGCAAAATACACAGACCCTTACGCATGGTCAGCCACCACTATCGGCTACATACTGAAACGCCCGGAATACACAGGGCGCAAGGTATTGGGGAAAACCGTATGCGAGAACTACAAGACCAAGAGCAGCCGCAAGACCGCGCCGGAAGAACAGTATATTTTTGAGGGCGCAATCCCCGCCATTGTGGACGGGGAAACGTGGCAGACCGTACAGAAGATACGGGAAACCGTGCGCCGCGCCCCCAAGCGGCAGAACGCCCCGAACCGCTTGACCGGGCTTCTCTACTGCGCCGACTGCGGCTCTAAACTCACACACCG
>NZ_JAWXXL010000021.1:0-68123 GCF_034334985.1 Acutalibacter intestini
GCCGCTGCGGCGGACTCCGCCTATGACTTCCCCCTGGCACACCGAGCGCTGGAAGAACTGGGCATCGACTTCTTTGTCGTGCCACAGCCCGCCCATGACCGCACGAAAGCTGAACTGAAGCGGGATGCATTCACCTATAACGAACAGCGGGACGTATACTTGTGTCCTAACGGGAAAGAACTGCGGCGCAAGCGGCTGTATCGAAGTGGCAGCGGGCTGTTCTGGGAATACTGGGCGGAAAAGAAAGACTGCGGCAGCTGTCCTTTGCGGCAGAAATGTTTGAATGAGACGGACAAGGCCGGCGCCAGATAGCTCCAGGACAGTTATTTCAAGACTGTTGTTCAAAAACATTTCTCCAGGCGATGGGAGCCGGATTACCGGGAGGCGCTGAAGCAGCGGCAGATCTGGTGTGAGGGTACTTTTGCCGCACAGAAATGGGGACACAACCTGACGCGTCTCCTGCGGCGAGGTTTAGAGGCAGCGGAGGACCACTGTCTCCTTTCCGCCGCGGCCTTGAACCTCAAAAGAATGATTAAATTCTCAGTGTGATGCCGAAAGGCATCTTTTTTCTTGCTTGAAATCTCCCGCGTCTCTATATTTCAGGCACTTTGTCAACAGCTCCAGCCTGAGACAAAGTCGGATACTGCCCTGCGCTTTCATTGCATCCATTTTCATTTTAGAGGTTATCGTAAGATCATATCCCGTTCAGCCGCTCATTCAGTTTGTAACCGGCATTTGGGCTGCAAAAAAAGCCGGCACATCAATGTGTATCGACCAATACAAAAGGATAGACTTATCCCTTGCGGTTTTGGTTTCACAATGATGTAACCGGCTTTGAGATTCAAAGTCGAAACTGTCTGTTACGCCTATCTGTTGCTGACAGTTCAAAGCAGTTTCAAAAGCGGCGGTATTTCCTTTTCGCATACCGCAGACGTGTACGGTGCAAAGCCATACTCGCAAATTCTGTGAAGATATGTAATTGGTTTGTGGTTCTCTTAAAAGAGTATTTTATTATACTGAATGAAATAAGCGTTTGATAATACTTTCCAAAAAGTTTTTTGAATAATTTTTTCAGAAGGTGGGCATACTATATAGTTTAGGCATAAGAAAGAGGCAACGAACGGTTCATCCAACTCGTTTATTGGCTCTGCGTATTATGTGTTTTCCTTTCTGATGACGGTTACTTGGAATTTTTTTGCTTCTATCAATGTTTCTTGTTTATACTTCGGACAATAGAGAGGGGCGTTCTTCAAAATAGTCTCCTCTTCAATCCTATCACGGGTTCTAGCTCCGCAAACAGGACAACGTACCCATTCAGTTCTCATAAACCATTTCTCCTCTTTATCTTAACAAAGGCATATTTCCTGTCAACTTGTTAATCTGCTTTTTATTGCCGCAAATTGCGATGCCAATATAATTCAATTTAACCTCTGAGGTGTTCGCCATTTTACCGATGAACTCATCGTAAGTTTTACACCCTTTTGCCAAATCAGAAAAATCAACAACCGTAAGTTCTGCAAATTGCGGCTCAAACAGTTTTGTTCTGAGGTTTTTAAGTACCTCCGTATTTCCCTTTAATATTGGTACGGGAAACTGTATAATTCCCATGTGGGAATTACCCTCTAAATCAAGCACATCATTTCCAACAACATCGGGCATTTTCATTCCCATAGTAATGCCGAGGATAGCAGCGGTATTAGCGATAATCCCAAGCGGTAAATTTTCGTCAACTACAATGATACATTTTTCATTCTCAACATTCATTCTGTTTTCCTCTATTCTTAAAAATTAATTTACTTTCCGAAAGAAACAAGCCAATTAAGGTAAGCCCTATTCCTATCGCAGCCATCCATGTGATTTCTTCCTTTAACACAATAACGGATGTGACAACAGTAATAACAGGAACTATATAGATATATACGCTTGTCTTAACAGCTCCAAGCACCTTGACGGCATAATTCCAAGTAACAAAGCAAAGGGCTGACGCACCCAGACCTAAATAGATAAGGTTTAGAGCATACTCTGGTTTTACAAACTTCTGCATATCTAATTTGAAATCAAAAATAAAAAGGCACGGGAGCATGAAAAGTATTCCGTATGTAAATATCCGCCTTGTCGTTTGGATGGTACTATATCTATAGCTGCCGATTTTTCGTGTCAGTAGGGAATAAACTGCCCATACGAATGCCGCAACAATTGACAGAATATCACCGACAGGATTCAGCTTCCATTTTGAGCCGCTAAAACTGATAAGACATATTCCTGCCATAGCAACAATAAAACCAACAAAGAATTGTGCTTTTAGTTTTTCTTCTGTACTTAGAAACACATGAGATAAAACGGCGGTAAAAAATGGAGCGACAGAAATAATAACACCAACATTAGAAGCCATCGTATGGGTTAAAGGCTATGTTTTCAAGCAGGTAGTATAAGCATATCCCGCATAGCCCCGCCGCAGCGAATGTAAGCTCCTGTTTTTTATCCTTTATTCTCAATCGTTTCGGATAAACAGCTATCAGCACAAGTAATCCAAGCAGAAATCTGAAAAATAGTATTTCTATCGGTGTGAAATCTGCAAGCAGTATTTTGGTGGATATGAAAGTCGTTCCCCATATCACAATTGTAATCAGAGCCGTGATATGCCCTGCGGTAGCTTTTTTATCCATGATTCTTGCCGCCCTCCTTGAAAATGCGTCCGTATGCGGCAGGCGACAGTCCGATAAACATATTAAAAAAATTTGAAAAGTGGCTTTGGTCTGAAAAGCCTGTCTGTATAGCGGCGTCAACCGAGGATACGCCTTTCTCCAACAGTTCTTTTGCCTTGCCTATCCGTATTGTTTGAAGATACCTATATGGCGTAACTCCCTTTGACTTGGTAAACGCACGGAGCAATGTTGATTTGCTAAGACCACTGCATTTGCAGAGGTTTTCCAATGTAATATGCTCTGCGAAATATTCTGCCATAAATACGCAAGTCTTTTCTATTTCTTCGCTGCACTCTGGAATACAGTTCTCAAAGGGTTGTCCGTATTGCTCTATAAGTAATGTAATGAGGAGCAGAAGCATTTCTTCTTTTTCAAACTCTTCCCCGCCGTCCATAATCATTTGATGTAAAGAACGAAGATAAAGATTCAGCTCATCATTCTTAATGACATTTTCAGAAAACCCAAGCATTATCCTTTGCCCTGTTATTTCCTCTGTTAATGAAAGCATCGTTTCTTTTGGAATATTCAACCCTCTGTAATCAAGCGTTCCGCCGTCACATTGCACGCAACTGTGGTTATCGTTTGGATTGAATAAAAGTATGTTCCCCTGACCTATCGTATATTCTTTATTTTTGCAGGATAAACAGCGTGTCCCTGCTTCCATAAAACCAATCACATAGTAATCGTGAAAGTGGTTCGGGAATGGCTGTACGATTCCTTGAAAACGATATGCTTCAAGGTGTAAATCGTCATCATAGCAGACTGTCCGTATTTCTTTTTGCATGGTATCACCTCCTAGCACCCTATATTATACTCAAAATGTTTGTTGATTTCTTGTAAGATATCTTCATTTTCCAAAAACATGGCTGTGATGAAAAGAACAGGAAAAGGAATAAAGCCCCTTGCCCGTTCTTTTCATCACAATATAAATATTGAATGCTTACTTATTGTTTTTATTAATTTTCTTTACGCATATAAAGATTATAATAGCAGTAGCGATAAGAAAGCCTGCAAAAAAGCCAAGGGATTTGCTGCCCAAGACCAAAAATGAAAATGTCCAATAAAGTATACCGCAAAAAATATCATATAGACCGCAATAGAGTACATAATCCAACTTAAAACCTGCTGCTGCTTTTGTTCTCTAATAAGTATATTCTGCTGCTGTTTTTCCAGCATTTCTGTTTTTACTGATAAGTCATCTATTTCTTTTGAATTTTTTGATTAGAATTTCATCAACCGCATCGGTGTATCTGTTGTTCTCAATCTGTTTGTTTCGTAGATCATTTAAGCTGTTGATGATAATTCGCCGTTCATTTTCATCAATTACTATGCAATATTCTTTATATCACACATTTCTCGGCATCCTTTGACCAAAGTGTAGCAAAGGATTTTTCATTTTGCGAATGTGCTATTCTCTTTTTGGTATAAAGAAAGTCAGCATAAGAAGCAGAAACGCTTCTTACGCTGGCTTTTACCTTTGCTATCGTCCATAAGCTGTATTCCAATAATGTTTTTAAGGCAATACCGCAGAAATCTAAGTACCGTATTGGGCAGTCAGATTTTTCGTCAGCGTGTACAGATTGAGCGCCGTCCATCTCACCATTGACCAGCGAAAGCTGTGCGCTATCACGGAAAATCTGCAAGCAAGACGGTGTTTAGAATTGTGCGGTGTTGCCTTAAATTATCTCCTTATGTGGTGACAACCTTTGCGGTTTTTCTTTTGGCGTTTTTTGTCGGAATGTGCCGCAGGGCTGTTTCCGCTCTTGGCTGTCGTTCGCCGCCTATCCAATCTGATTTTTACATTTTCAAAAATTCAGGTTGGAGGAAATAAGGAATGGCATACAACAACGGACGGGGAACAAGAAATGGCTTATCTAGAAAGAAGCAGAGGAAAAAATATTGAGGGAACACAGAGTTGACAAAACCACCATTGAACAAATTCGCACAGACGACAGGGCAGACTTCAATTCCAACAGGAGGTTTTACTAGTGGGCAAGCGACTTCGGCGAATACCTTGAGGAAATGGCGGACAGGGAACAGAATACCGAGCTAAAGACGGCTGCTAATTTACTGGACGAGATTGAGGATGAAATTCTATATTGGACATTTCTTGCGGTGGACAGGCGTACCCTGCAACTCATCCTGCTAAAAATGCGGGACTATTCCACAAAAGAAATTGCCCCGCTTGTTGGATTGACAACAGGGGCTATCTATGCACGGTTAGATCATCTGCGGAGAAAGCTGCGAAAGATTTTATAAGCGTCTAATATTTCCCGCTTTTCTATGGACTATTGGGTAAGGGATAAAATTTCCCCGCCCAATTTTGAAAACGGATGTATAAAAAGTTTGTCCACAGAGAATACTAAAAGTTTTGCCAAATTTCTTGACATGGACATGGGTACAGCCGCTATGATATTCTAAAATACCCGTGTGGGAATTGGAAGATTGAAAATGAAATAACCTATAGATGCTGCACTTCCGCAGTCTGATGAATGACTACCACCTCAAGGACCTGTCCAGCAAAGTCAAGTCGGCGCTTCATGCCAAGAAGAAACGCTCATGTACGGTAAAGAAGCAAGCAACCGAAAACAACGGATAGACCACCAGCACCACACTATTGCGAACAAAAAACCAAAGACCAAAAGACAAGCATTGTGGAAATGTGCATAACAGGTTATGGAATCATGGATAGCTCTATTCACAACACATGGAAAAGCTAAAATGCAGCTTTCCCACGTCCTGCAAACAAAGTTACCCACAATTCCATAAGACAGCCAGTTATACACATTTCCGCAAATGCCGACCACAGCGTAATCCCTCTACTCCTACTTTTCATTTGGTCTACATAGTTTTGTTGACGGGGAGGCTAAAGGAAAACTTACCATGAAGAACTAAAAGGAATGTTGAAATTTCATTGACAAATAGGCTAAAATCGAGTATAGTAATTCCGGTGACCACATGGTCACTAAAATTAAAGACACAAAGTGACCGCATGGTCATTGAAGAGAGGAGATTATAGTGCCAACATCTTCATTTTTGGGACTGGATACTGAAAAACAGCAAAATGTTTTTATGGCAGGAGTTTCTGAATTTGCCGAGTATGGTTATGAAAACAGTTCTACCAATCGAATTGTAAAAAAAGCTGGTATCAGTAAAGGAAGTTTATTCAAATATTTTCCGACAAAAGAGGATTTCTATTTTTATATTCTTGACGAAATCACTGCGGAGCTCAATTCCAGCTTAGAAGAAAAAATGAATACCCTTTCCGCTGATTTATTTCAACGGATAGTAGAGTATTCTGTTTTGGAGTTTTCATGGTATATTTTGTACCCCGAAAAATCCAAAATGATTGTCAAGGCATTCACCAAAAACGACACCGACATTTATATGAAAACCGCATTAAAATATGGCAATAGAGAACAAGAGATCTATTATTGGTTTTTACAGGGTATTGATACAACTCAATTTCGGTGGGGCAGACATAAAACGCTTGATGTGGTGAAGTGGTTTCTTAAAGGTTTTAATGATGATTTTTTGACAAAAATACAAAAACAAGCCTATGCGGACTTTGAAATGATAGAAAAAGAATATGTAAAAGATTTATCAGAATATATAGAAATTCTAAAGGTGGGAATCGTAAAATAAGGAAGGTTGTTATGCTTTATAATGCTCATAATAGAAGTGTCTGTGTTAGAAATTCTGAAATGGATTATGTATCTTTTGGAAATGGAAATAAAAATCTTATTATGCTGCCCGGTTTGGGAGATGGACTGTCTACAGTAAAGGGAATGGCTTTTGTTTTTTCAATAATGTATAGGATATATGCCAAAGAATTTACCGTGTATGTTTTCAGCCGGAAAAATTATATGCAAGAGGGATATTCTACAAGGGAAATGGCCAAAGATCATGCAGAAGCTATGACCGTTCTTGGGATTTCAAAAGCAGATGTTTTAGGCATATCCCAAGGTGGTATGATAGCGCAGTATCTTGCCATTGATTATCCGGATTTGGTCAATAAGCTCATTTTGGCGGTAACAAGCGCAAACTCTAATGAAATAATTAAAAGAGTAGTTGGTGCCTGGATTGAAATGGCAAAGCAAGGAAATTATAAGGATTTAATGATAGATACATCGGAAAAATCCTATTCAGAGAAATACTTGAAAAAGTATCGTCGAATTTATCCGTTCATTGGAAAAATAGGAAAACCTAAAAGTTTTAAGCGTTTTCTCATACAGGCAGCTTCCTGTATCAGCCACAATGCTTATGAGGAATTAAGTAACATAGTATGCCCTACATTAGTGATTGGCGGGGATTGCGATAAAATTGTTGGAACAACTGCGGCCTCTGCAATCGCTGAAAAAATTAGTCATAGCGAATTGTTTATTTATAATGGTCTTGGACATGCGACGTATGAAGAGGCCAAAGATTTTAATGAACGGATTTTGAATTTTCTAACGAGATAAGGAAAGTCCAGTAACAATAAATACAGTTTTACATTGGTGTTGACAACCTTGCTTGTAGATAATCAAGGGACAATAGCATATGGAGAACCTGTGTCCCACCGTGGGCTTATGGTGGCGGTGGTGTTGGCGCACGAACTCGTTCGCCTCCCGCAGGGGCGCGGGTCGCCGACCGAGCCGACAGGCGAGACCGGGGACCCGCGACAGCCTATCACTCACCGCCCACGGCGTCACGGATGCCCTGCATGATCCACGCAGGGGACGGTGATGGAGTTGCCGAGCATCTGGTAACGCTTTGTGTCGCTGATGGTCCTGCCGCCCGGGTAGCCCTGCAAACGCTCCGCCTCGGTGGGGGTGAGCCTCCTCACGCAAAGCCCGGTGCGGACGGGGTTCTGGTAGTTCAGCGAGTAGCCGCCGGAGGCCGCCTTTGCCAGCAGTGTGCCGCTGACCCCATCCGTCTCCCGGAGGTTGCGGCAGTCCACGGCGACGGCCTCCGGCCCGTCAGCACCCTCCACCACGGCCACGCCGCCCTGATTGCAGCAGGGGTTCCCGCCGTTCAGGTCCAGCGTCCGGGATGTGTCCGCCTCATAGAAGCCGCTTTTGGGATTGTCCGAGAGCATCCCGCCGGAATGGTAGGCGCCGATCACACGGGCTTTCATCACGGCGCTCTGCTGGCCCGCCAGAAGGGTGGGGGCGGTCTCCTCCTGGAAACCGATACTCCCAAACTGGCTGCCGGCCTTGTGCTTGAAGCCCGCGCTCACCACGCAGAAGTCCAGCTCGTTCCCCTGTCCGCCAGGGCGGGAAAGACCCGCGCCGGAGGCACAGAACGTCCCGGCGATCTGGGGGTGGGTCACGATGGGCTGCTCCTGCTCTGTGTCACCGGGCCGGACAACATAGGGCTGTTTACTGGCACAGTTGAGCGTGGGCGGCAGCTCCCGCAAAATTTCCGCATGGCTCTGGCCGCTTGAAGCGCACAGCACCACATTGGAACTTCGGTCTCTGTGAACGCTTCCAGCACAGCCTTAAAGTCACGCCTGGAAGAACTTGACAAGGCTCCGGAGACATTTTCCCAGAGCGCGAATTTCGGGTATTCTTCATTTGTTGCCTCCTGCATCTCTCTGATGATCCTGATGGCCTCCAGAAAGAGGCCGCTCTGCTCCCCGGCAAGGCCGAGCCGCTTGCCTGATGCCACGCTCAGGTCCTGGCAGGGGGAGCCAAAGGTGATGATGTCGCCAAAGTGTTCCATGTCCGGGAAGTGCTTCTTCGTCACGGAGACGCACTCCATCCGCCGTGTAGTGCTGAAAGAAATCGTACTGCGGAACCTGCGGGAAGCGATCTCCTATGTGACACAGTATGAGGACGACTTTATCCAGCGGGCGGTAGAGCAGAGCCTGCGGGCGCGTGATAAGGCGCTGGCACAGTCTGAAAAGCGCATCGTGGAGTTGGATGTGATCTTCAAGAGGATTTACGAGGATAACATTTCCGGCAAGCTGTCCCGTGGCTATGAACAGGAGCAGTTAAAGGCCATCGTGGAAACCCTGGAACGGGAAGTGAAACAGCAGGAGCAGAAGAAAGCCAACGTCAGGAAGTTCATTTCTGCGGTGAATAAGTACACGGACATGACCCAGCTTGACGCCACCATCCTGCGTGAGTTCGTAGAACAGATCAGGGTGTCTGACACCTACACGAGCGACGAACAGCAGAAGCGGGTGAAAATCCGGGAAATTGAGATCGTCTATAACTTCATGGGTGCGTTTGATTTTGAGGAAGCGCGGGAGCAATCCCAAACGGCCCAAGACAAAAATAATGCGAAAGTCGGCGCAGCTTGATGCTACGCCGGCCCTCGCTTAAAATGTTTTCTTACGTTATCGCCCCATTCTGGAGCCGCCCTTTTTTGTAATAGAAACCGGTTATGGAAAAAATTTCGAAACAGAGCTTGACATTCTTTCGGAAATGCAATATAATAAAAAAGTAATACGATGCGGGCGTAGTTCAATGGCAGAACATCAGCTTCCCAAGCTGAATACGAGGGTTCGATTCCCTTCGCCCGCTCCATCAAGAGGCGACAAAAAAGATATTCGCCCCAAAAAAGGCCCGGAACTCCGGGCTTTTTTGCTGCCCGAAAGCCTGGATTTGAAAAGTCAAAAACGTAGATGAAAATTTGGTGTGTTGGCTTTCCAGCAGGAAGTGAACCCTCACAACAACAGACTAAAGAAAAACGAGAGGGCCAGCGGAGATGATTTGCTGGCCTTTTTCCGCAAAAGACGGTAGTCTTTTGCTTGCATAAGGGCGATAGCCCGTTGCATACATAGCCGGTCGCTGGAGAGCAATCTCCAAAACAAGCGACCGACTTTTTTTATTTCAGGAAGGAGATGAACCTATGATAACCCTAAAAATCTGGCATGGCCCCATGAGGACTACGCTGACCCTCCCCCTGGGCGAAGCGGAGATGCAGAAAGCGCTCGTCCAGGCGTTCCGCACCGCGCCATTCAAAGTCGTGGCAGACGATGTATCCCCAAAGGAACTGGCCCTGCTGAATGGAAAAGAAATCGATCTGGACGAACTGAACTTCCTCGCCAAAAGCCTGGATCGGTTTACCCCATATGAGCAAGAGCAGTTTCTGGCAGCGGTGCAGGTGGAGCAGCCATCAGACCTCAAAGCCCTCATCAACCTCGCCTTTAATATGGAAAGGTACACGCTGGTACAAAATGTCAACGACCTGGCCGCTGTGGGCAGGAAATATCTGCTCAATAAGCTGGGCGTTCTGCCCGCTTCCCAAATTGACAACCTCGATTTCGAGCAGGCAGGCCATGACCTGCTAACCAGCGGGGATGAGACTCCTACCACCTATTAAAGCTTTCACCATTGCAATGACTCTTAGCAAGGCAAAAGCCAAAATGAAAAATCCCTCCGGCCCCCGAAACTGGGATACGGAAGGTTTTCTTTTTACGGACTATGTTCCAAAATATCTGGCAAACTCCTCCATGCGTTTCTCCACTTCACATGGAAGGGGCATCCACTCTCACAGTGCCCGCACTTCACGCAGTCACTGGCGCACAGGGGCAGCTTCTCATAGTGGCCCTCGTCAGCTCGTCCCCGGCTAAGGCCAGGTCATAATATTTGTTGATAAGCCCCGCTCTTTGGACAGGGCTGGCAGTGGTTGCAGTAGACGCAGACGCCCTCGGCCCTTGGGCCGCGGGCTGCCGTTCAGAATCAAACTCCTCATGAATAATCCCTCCCTGGTATGGCATAAAGCCATTTTATCACCAGAGAGGGAATCAATCAAATACCTATGCACTATACCATGGTATACTCAAAAGGCATATATCTGTTTTCCCTACTGTATGCTCTTTTTTACAAAATCCAACGACAACTGGATTGCCCTCTCCTCGTCCACGCCGGAAAACCCATGCCCCGCGCCCTCGATCTCCATCAGCTCCGCCGAAGGGAACACCTCCACCGCCCGGCGGGAGTACTCGATGGGCACCAGCTGGTCGGCGGTGCCGTGGATAAGCAATACCGGGCCAGGGTAATTTTTTATCACATCATAGATGTCAAAGGACATGGCGTCCTCGGCATAGATACGCCCCAGCAGCAGGCCCATGATCTCCTCTGTTTCTGGCAGTTCCCGGCCCTCCATGCGCTTTCTCGCGTCGTCCTGCAAAACGTAAGCTGGGAAGATTGCTACCAGCCCCCGCACCCTCTCCGGCTGAGTGCCCGCAATATAAGACGCTACAAAACCGCCTTGGCTCTGCCCGGCAAGGAAGATGTTTTGGCTGTCGATCTGCTCCATAGCCGCCAGGCCCTCCAGCACCACCGCCATGTCCGCCGCTTCGGTGAGCACTGACATCTCCGTGGTTTTGCCATCACTCTGGATATCATTGCCCCCGCCGATGAAATCAAAAATGTAGGCGGCAACGCCGTTCTGGGCAAAGACTTCCGCATAGGGCCGGTTGTGGGCGCAATGCCCGCCGAAGCCGTGGGCCATAATGACTGCCGGGAACGGCCCCTCGCCCGCTGGCAGATACAATTCACCATAGATCTTCTTGCCGCCACGCTCAAAAGTCATAATTTCCATTTTGCACTCTCCTTCGGTTTGTGCTTTTTCTGGCTCGGTTGATTCGATCATTCCAGGCGCTTCCATGGAGGAAACAGGAGCTTGGCTAGACTCTGGCTGTGATTCGGACGGGGGCTTTTGCGCGGCACAACCGCCCAGACTAATTAGGCAAAACGTTGCCAGCACAGCAAAGACTCGCCTCATTCCTCCAACCCCCGCAGCTTCACCAAAAACTTCTCCGCCGCCTTCGTAAACACCTGATACTTCTTCCACAGCACAAACATGGGCGACTCGTTTTGCTTGGACAGCGGCCGGAAACACAGCTTGCTGTCCCCGCTGGTGTTGACGATCTTGTCAAAGGACAGCGCATAGCCCATGCCCTCCTCCACCATCAGCGAGCCGTTATAGAGCAGGTTGAAGGTGCCCACCACGTTCAGCTTCTTCTGGTCGCGGCCCAGCCACTCTTTCGTATCCTGGTCGCACATGGCCTGGCGGGAGAGGATGAGGGGCTTGTTCCAAAGCTCTTTAGGGTCGATGCTCTCTTTCTCCGCCAGGGGGTCGTCCCGGCGCATCAGCACGCCGTAATGCTCCGGACAAGGTATCTGGATAGATTCATATTTCGATGTATCAAACTCCCCGAACACCACCCCGAAGTCGATCAGCCCGCCGTCCAGCTGTTCGATCACGGAGCACTTGTCTCCGCTGACCACATGGAGGTGCACATCCGGCCATTCTTCCCGCAAAGCCTGCACCGCCCGCACCAGCACCCGCAAGCCGTCCGTCTCCCCGGCCCCCACGGTGATGTCTCCGGAAACCGGCTCCTCCGCCAGGGCAATCTCATCCTCGGCCTTTTTCACCAGTTCCATAATCTCCTCGGCTCGCTTGCGTAAGATCATGCCCTCTTCCGTGAGGGTGATGCTCCTGCTTCCCCGGATAAAAAGCTGCTTGCCCAGTTCCTCCTCCATGTCCCGGATCTGCCGGGACAAAGTGGGCTGGGAAAGGTTCAGGGACTCCGCCGCCCGCAGGATGTTCTGCTCCCGGGTAACGGCTAAAAAGTATTGCAGAACCCGCAATTCCATGGAATTTTCCTCCTTTAAACTGATTCATAAGAGTTTTCCCGAACTTTTTGGAGAAAAGCGAACCGTTTCGCAGTTCGGGAAAAAACTTGGAATACATACCCGGTGTGTATTTTATCATAGCAAAAAGTGGTATAGCTGTCAAGCATACCATGGTATAGCATCAAAGTATTTGTTTTTCCGGTTTCAGCGGGTTATAATAGGCCCATCAAACAAGGGGGTGGCAAAATGGGAACCTACCAGACGAAAGAAGCCATCGAGCAGAACCTGCGGGACGCTGGCTGTGAGGAGGGCTGTATCCGGGAATTCATGCAAGACTTGGAGCAGGACAGGATGCAGGCTGGGCTGCGGCTTTTGAACCAGCACCGCCGGTCGCTGCTGGACGCCATACACCGGGAGCAGAAACGAATTGACTGCCTGGACTATCTGCTCTATCAAATCAGGAAGAACAATATTTGATTCAGAAAGGAAGAACCTGCCATGAAAGAAATCATTGAAAACAAAACTTTTGATATGGAACGCGCCCTTTACAATTCTGACGGCCTGCTGCTGAAAAACTGCCGCTTTGACGGCCCTGCTGACGGGGAAAGCGCTCTGAAGGAGAGCCGCAATGTGGAGCTGGAGAACTGCTTCTTTAACCTGCGATACCCTTTCTGGCATGATGACAATGTGAAGATCACCGATGCTGAAATGACCGAAATGTGCCGCGCCGCTATCTGGTACTCCCGGAACATGGAGATTGCCCACTCGAAGCTCCACGGCATCAAGGCTCTGCGGGAGTGCGCGAACATCAAAATGCGGGGGTGCGACGTGATTTCCCCAGAATTTGGCTGGTCTGTCCACGGCATGGAGATGCTGGACACCACCGTGCAGGGTGAGTATTTTATGATGCGTTCCGATGATCTGCACTTTGACAACGTGACCCTCAAAGGCAAATACTCCTTCCAGTACATCGAAAACTCGGAGTTCGACAACTGCAATTTTGACACCAAAGACGCTTTCTGGCACGCCAAGAATATCACTGTGCGCAACAGCACCGTCAAGGGCGAGTACCTGGCCTGGTACAGTGAAAATATCACGTTTATCAACTGCAAAATCATCGGCACCCAGCCCCTTTGTTACTGCAAGGGCCTCAAGCTCATCGACTGCGAGATGATCGACACTGACCTAAGCTTTGAAAAGTCCCAAGTGGAGGCCACCCTGACCGCGCCTATCGTCAGCATCAAGAACCCGCTGTCCGGACACATCCATGCGCCGGGGGTGGGCGAGATCATTCGGGATGATGAGAACTCCCATGGGGAGATCATCGTGCAGTGCCAATGCCATTGCGCCTGATATGGGTTACCTGTTTCGCGGTGTTTTGATCGGCCTGCTGTTCGGCGTACCCGCCGGGGCCGTGGGGGCCATGACCGCCCAGCGGGCGTACAGTTTCGGCCTGTGGGCGGGGCTGCTGACCGGGCTGGGCTCTTCGGTGGCGGACTGTCTGTATGCTTGTGTGGGGGCCTTTGGGCTGTCCCTCATTTCAGATTTCCTGTTGGCTCATCAGACTATTATCAATCTGCTGGGCGGGGAGGTTATTAACGTCTACGGCGCAAGCGAATCCCTGGCTCTGGGGGTGGACGATGGCAGCGGGATGCTCCTCTTCGACGACCTGAACGTGGTGGAGGCAGTGGACGGCGAAATGTACCTGACCAGCCTCTACAACTTCGCCCAGCCGCTTATTCGCTATAGGATTTCCGATTCCCTAACCTTAACTGAACCAACAAAAGATAGTCCTTTTACCCGCGCCGCCGGGCTCCTGGGCCGCTGTGAGGATATGCTCTGGTTTGAAGATGGCTTCGGCCACCGGGATTTCCTCCACCCTCTCGCCATTGAGGGCTTTTGCGTGGAGGGCCTGCGGGATTACCAGTTCCGGCAGACCGGCAGGGACAGCTTTGTTATGATTGCGGAGAAAACCTCTCAGGGGCGGGAAAGCGTGATTCAGGCGGAAATCACCGCGCAAATGCGGGAAATTCTGGAAGAAAAAGGGCTGGGTTATGTGCGGTTCCAAGTGACGTTTGTGGAGGAGATTCTCCCTGACCCGCGCACCGGCAAGAAACAGCTTATCATGAAAAATGACGCAGAAAGGTGGCGGGCAGCAGGATGAAGGATACGATTCTCAGGGGCAAGAGCCTGACAAAAAATTTTGGCGGCACTTCGGTTTTGCAAGGAATCGACGTGGACATTTACGCCGGAGATTTCACCGTAATCATGGGCAGTTCCGGCACTGGAAAATCTACCCTGCTGTACGGTTTAAGCGGTATGGACAGCCTGAGCGGCGGCGAAGTGTTCTTCAGGAATCAGCCCATTACCGGTCTGAGCGAGAAGAAGATGGCGGAGCTGCGGGCCAAGGAGTTCGGCTTCGTGTTCCAGCAGACCCACCTGGTAAGCAATCTGACCCTCTTTGAGAATGTGGCGGTTGCCGGGTACGCAGGAAAATCTGCTGATGTAAACACCCGCACCCATGCCCTGCTGGAGCAGATGCACGTTGGGGACGCGGAAAGCCGCCTGCCCAACCAGGTCTCCGGCGGCGAGGCTCAGCGGGCCGCCATAGCCCGGGCTATGATAAACAGCCCCAGCCTGCTCTTTGCCGACGAGCCCACCGGGGCGCTGAACAAGGCGAACAGCCAGGAGGTCATGAACCAGCTGACCGAATTGAACGCCCAGGGACAGAGCGTCCTCATGGTCACCCACGGCCTGCGGGCGGCGCTGCGCGGGAACCGACTGCTCTATTTGGAGGATGGGAAAATCTTGGACGAATTAGTGCTTCCCCGCTACCGCACAGAAGAAAAAGGACGCGAAAACCAAGTCAGCAGTTGGCTTACGGAGTTGGGGTGGTAAGCATAGAGAAACAGATTCTGATACGTGCCGGGCTGAAACGCCACCAGGGTACACTTTGGGGTATATTCCTGCTGATAGCATTGATTGCCGCCGTCACCGGCACGGTGCTGACCCTGTGGGCCAATGCCGCTGCCCATGAGGAAGCCGGATTGACCCAGGCGGGCTTTGGTGAATTGACCGCCTGGATATCCGGCGGGGCAGATACGGAAAGCCTGGCGGCAGAGATAACCGCTCTGGACGAGATAGACAGAGTGGAAACCCAGCGGTTAGTATTCACGAATTACACCGCCCTGGGGCAGGAGTCTGACAGCGAGGGGCAGCTCATCCTCTATGAGCCGGAACGTGAACGCTACCGCTTTTTCACCGATGATCTGTCCGGCTACCAGCCAGTGCCCGCAGATATCCGGCCTGGAGAAGTATACGTTTCCCCCTCGCTGGTGTCCATGTTCGGGCTGGGTATCGGAGATGAGGTCACCTTCCCCATCGCCCGCTCCGGGCGGGATATGGTTCTGAAGGTAGCAGGCTTTTTTGAAGCCCCGGTGATGGGAAGCAGCATGATCGGCATGAAGGGCTTTCTCGTCTGTGAGAGCGACTATCAGGCTGCGCTGGATACCATCGCAAGTTCGGGCATTGATGCGCTGGCCCGCCAGGGCGCCATGCTCCACATTTTCCCCTGGGATGATCTGCCCACCGCCCAGCTGAACGCCATTTTGAATGAGCGCACCGGCCTTGCGAATTTTGTGGAGTTCACTCACAGCCGGGAAGCAATCTCCGGTTTCATGCTGGTGCTGCAAAACGCCTTTTCCGCGCTGTTTCTGGCCTTTGCCGCCGTGCTGCTTATGGCGGTATTGGCGGTGGCAGGGCACAGTATTTCTACCGCCATACGCGCTGAGTACAAGAACATGGGCATCCTCAAAACGGTTGGACTTACCACCACAGACCTACGCCTAGTACTGCTGGCGCAATACGGCGCGGCAATTTTGGCGGGATTGGCGCTGGGTTTGATTCTGACGGTCCCCATCAGTTCTGCCGTCAGCGGGGCGATTGTGACTACCACCGGCTTGAAGATACCTGCTGCTCTCCCCGGAGGCTGGCTGGCGGTCAGCTTTGGCGGGATCCTGCTCCTGCTGGGCGGGTTCCTCTACTGGCGGGCCGGGAAGATCGGCAAAGTCAGCCCCATGAGGGCGATTCGTGGGGAAATGGAAACATCAGACTCAAGCGGAAAGCCAGCCGTGCAAATTACTGAAAAAACCCTCCCCTTGAGGCTGGCCCTCCGGCAGCTTTTGACCGGACGCAAAATGTATCTGGGTGCGCTGGCTGTGGCGGCCCTGCTCTCCTTTTTCGCCGCCATGATTGGCCGCATGGACGCCTGGCTCGGCCCGGACGGCAAGGGCATGATGGACGCTTTCAACCCCGCCGACCACGACCTGGGGGTGCAGATGTTCAGCGAATCCACCATAGACAGCGCCGAGGAGATCGTGCGGCAGTTCAGCGGTATCACCGACACCTACCTGCTGGCTATGCCCAGCGTCAGCGTGAACGGCGTGGACTACACCGCCAATGCCATCTCGGAGCCGGAGCGCTTTCATATTTTGGAGGGCCGCGCCTGCACGGGCGGTAACGAAATCGTTCTGACCGAGTTTGTGGCAAGTGACCTGGGTGTGGGTATTGGCGATACAGTTACCGTCCGGGGCGACAAATCGAGCGGAGAGTACACCGTCAGCGGCATCTATTCCTGTGCTAACGATATGGGAGCCAATGTGGGGATAAGCCAGGCGGGCTACCTGCAAATAGGCCGGGACGACCCGCGCATCTGGTGCTGGCACTACTTTCTCAGCGACCCCAGCCAGAAGGCCGCCATCACTCAAGCGCTGGAGGTGCGGTTCGGCGGGGACGTCCATGTCCATGAGAATACCTGGCCGGGGCTGTTCGGCATTATCGCGGCTATGCGGGCGCTGGTGGCGGCGATGTACATTACCACAGCGGTGTTTATTCTTGTGGTCACGGCGCTGACCGGCGGGCGCGTCCTGTCGGCAGAACAGAGGGACATTGCCATCTATAAAGCCATAGGCTTTGCCGATTCTGTCCAGCGGCTGGCCTTTGCCCTACGTTTCGGGGTGACGGCGCTGATCGGCTCATTGGCAGGGACGGTACTCTCGGCGGCGCTGAGCGACCGTCTTGTCTCCGCAGTGATGAAGTTGGCGGGCATCAATAATTTTGCCTCCGGCGTAAGCTTTGGCGGCACCCTGCTGCCGGTTCTGGCCGTGACCCTGCTGTTCGCCGGGTTTGCATGGCTGGCGGCGGGGAAAATCAAGCGTGTGGCCATAACAAGCCTGATAAACGAATAATTTATTGGAAAGGAAAATCAACATGAAAAAAGTTCTTGTCTTTATTTGCCTGACCCTCTGTGCTTTAATTGCGGCAGGGTGTTCACAAACAGGGGACACAAGCTCTGCTCCGGTTTCAACAGCGGCTCCGGATTCTTCCGTCATGGAGAGCCAGCCAGAGAGCGCCCCAGAATCTGCCCCGGAAACCGCAAGCGCCACCACGCTTACCGTCCGCTTTGGCGACCAGGGCGCTCCCTTTACCATGCACCTCTACGACAACGACACCGCCGCGGCCATCGCCCGGCACGTGGGTACTGCCGACTGGCGGCTGCCCATCTACCACTACGATGACTTTGAAAACAGCGAGGTCATGCAGTATTACGACATCCCCAGCCGCTATGAGATCCCCTCGAACCCCGAAAACATCACCAGCGAAAAGGCCGGGGAGGTCTACTACTCCGAGCCCAACCGCATCGTGCTGTTTTACGGCGACGCACAGGTGAGCGGGGAATATACCCCGGTAGGCTATTTTGACGCCACGGAGGATTTTGTCCGGGCGGTGGAGGAAAACCCGGTGCTGGAGGGCTGGGGGAACAAGATCGTGCAGATCGCGCCCGGTTCGGACGAGCCGGAGGTATCGCAAACATCCGTGATTACAACAGAAGAACAGGAGGAAAGCAACATGATTAACTTGCAGATTGGGGAACAGAATTTGACGGCAGAGCTGGCGGACAATTCCTCGGCGCAGGCTTTTGCCGACTTACTGGCCCGAGGGCCCATTACCATCCAGATGAGTGACTATGGCAGCTTTGAAAAAGTCGGCCCGCTGCCCACCAGCCTACCGGAGAACAACCGGCAGATCACTACCGAGCCGGGGGATATTATTTTGTATCAGGGCAACTCCATTACTGTGTACTATGACGTGAATACTTGGAATTTTACCCGGCTGGGGAGGGTGCAGGGGGTTACTCAGCAGGAGCTTAAGGACATTTTGGGCAAAGGGGATGTGGAGATCACGTTTACCCTTTCCAATTCATAACAAGATGGGATTCTTTTGCAAAAACTGTTTTACACTATTTTCGCTAATTGGTTTGTTGCTTACAGGTTGCGGGCAGTCTGCTTAACCCAACAGCAGCACGCCTACGCCAGTTGTGACCATAGCGCCGGAATCTTCACTGCCAGGCCCCGCCGCCCCGGAGGAATCTGCTGTGCCAAGCTCTGTGGAGCCCTTTTCCAGCGAAACGCCAACAGCGGATACCAACACCGTGGTCTCCGCTGCTCCTGACCACGGATATCAGCCCTGCCGGAATGTTGGCAGTTTATGCGGCGTTGGGGTGGCCGCCCACCGGCAAGGTAGCCGTGAAACTTTCCACTGGCGAACCGCCCGCCAGTAACTAACTGCGGCCCGAACTGATAAAAGATGTAGTGGATGAGGTTCCGGGCGCCATCGTGGAGTGCAACACCGCTTACGGTGGTTCCCGCACCCAGACTGCCATGCACTACCAAGTGGCAAAAGACCATGGCTTTACGGATATTGCGGACTTCCAGATTTTGGACGAGGCGGGCTCTATAACTTTTCCGGTCAGCGGCGGTTCCCGCCTTACAGAGAATTACTTCTCCCAGAGGGAGCCGCAAAGCGCCGCCACAGTCTGCACCGGGGACAGTTCGCCACAACCCAGATAGACCGTACCATGCCGGTCGATCCCCGAGAAAGCGCCTTTTTGGATATTGGCTGTGAAAAAGGTATGTGCTTAAAATGTGCGGCGGAGGTTGGCTATAAAAAGGTCGCGGGGATTGAGTTAGACAGGCATCTGCTGGATATTGCCCATCAAAACTTGGAAAAGTTGAACATTAAGGCAGATTGCTATTATGCCAGCGCCGAGAATTTTCTCAACTATGCGGACTATGATGTATTCTACTTTTATAATCCCTTTGGAGAGAAGGTATTTCAACAAGTAATCGAAAAAATCCTGATCAGCAAAGGCAGGCGGAACCGGGATATCTGGATTATTTATTACCACCCTGTTTATGGCCATCTTTTTCGTAAGGCCGGGTTTGCTCTGCACAACGAAATTTGTGACAGCACACGGGATACCACCGCCCGAATCTATCACTACCCCAAATAGTTTTCAGGCATTGCTGATAAACGATATCCAAGAACGGAATGAACGATCATAAAGAAAATAACAGCTCTTTTTCTTGTTGTATTGGCCCTGCTCCTGCTGAACGCCTGCGCCGGGGGCAGTGCGCCCAGCAGCTCCATACCCGTCCCTGACAGCACAGAACCCCGGCAGCGCGGTTTCCTCACAGCCAGCACACGGGAACCAACTGCCCCACCAGCCCCTTCAGCAACGCCAGAACCGGCGTCGGAACCTATCTCCCGGCCAAGAACCGCCCCCGGAGCCGGATAGCGGCAGCAGGGTGCTGGTGGGGTCACACGGGCTGCTGTGGAAGACCGCTTACCACAAGGAATATTCCGACCGGACCAAATATAGGTCTCCCTGCCCATCCTTGTGAAATAGGTTTTCCTCAAAAAATAAGAAATACCGCAGCCTGTCCTCCTTCACACTGGGGATTCCATAAATCAGACGATTAACCACCTGAAATTGGTCTTCCAGCACATCTATATTGGCAACGGAAAACCGGAACATTTTATGCTGGCTACAGGGCTCCGCTCCGTCCAGCCAAAATAAGTAAGAGCTGTACACTTCCTCCGCGGTCATACAGCATTCACGCTTTCTTCCAAAAATGTCTGGCTTAGGCGGGCAAGGTTGTCCAGCGGAATGGCCAGGCAGGGTCTGCCGTCTGGCATTGCCACTACAAATGGTTCAAGGGTACCGGGCAGCACACGCAGCAGGGTCGCGTCTGCCTGGTACCCTGCCCGCCGGTTGATATAACCGCCCATGGTGTATACAAAGTCCTTTGCAGATGGCTTTTCTACCACTGGGTAGCCGTAAAACTGGTCAAACAGCCGCTGGTTTTCCGGCCTGTCCCACAGCGTCTCTACCGCCCGTGCCAAAGTGCGCTGAATCGCCTGGCTATTGGTTTCTTGAGCGGATTTTAAGAGAGTCTGGCAGAACACATCGAAGGTGGGGAAATTCGGGTGCAGCACAGACGCTTCTTGAATGGCCAGACAAAGAAGCTGATACCCCTTGCTGCTTCTGCGCATAGCGAAATTGGACATAATAAATTCTTCGGCCAACATAGATCTCGTCCTTTCTACAAATTTTACCGTAGATCATTTATTATCATAAACTAAAATTTGGAAAAAAGGAGTGTTTTGACAAAAATTGACAGTTTTTGGATAAAAAAAGACAATTTGCCAGAATGTTTGAGCAGAAACACGTGGGGTGTACCGCTTATGCATTATATCCAGCGCCCCTGCCTCCCCTCTTCCCCGCCCTGAATGCCTGGCGTCCTATTGACCCCTGCTCCCAAAGGGTGTATGATCAAATAATATTCCCCCTGCTGTAACGTTTCCCTTTTTCCCCTGTCCTATAGTTGAAGCAGTTCAAAATCGGCAGGTACCGATTTTTGAATGCGCTTACTCTATAAGCAAAGGAGGCGACCCCAAATGACCAGCTTCGACCAGGTATACGCCGAATACTTTCACACTGTATACAGCTACGCCCTGCGGCTAACCCGTGACCCCGCCCTGGCTGAAGAGGTGACCCAGGAGACCTTCTTTAAGGCCCTAAAAAGCATCGACCGCTTTCGCGGCGACTGCCAGCTGCGGGTGTGGCTGTGCCAGATTGCCAAAAACACCTATTACTCTCTACTGGAAAAGCGGGACTTCTCCAGCCAAGAGCCCCCAAAGGACTGGCCCGACCCCATGAGCCTGGAAGAACGCTTTGCCGACCGAGAGACTGCCCTGGCGGTGCACAGGGTCCTGCACCAGCTGGAAGAGCCTTTTCGGGAGGTATTCTGGCTGAGGGCCCTGGGGGAGCTGCCCTTTGCCCAAATTGCCGGGCTCTTTGGCAAATCCGAGAGCTGGGCCCGGGTCACTTACCACCGGGCACGGCTAAAACTGCTGGAAAAGCTGAAGGACCAAGAATTTTTTTAAGAAAGGAGCCTTTTTATGAATTATCCCTGTGAGCTCATCCGTGATCTGCTGCCCCTTTACCACGACGGCGTGTGTTCCCCTGCCTCTACCACTGCGGTTGAAGAGCACCTGGCCGCCTGCCAGGGCTGCCAGGCTGTTCACCAGGGGCTGCTGCAAGCGGAACAGGTGGCCCCTGCCCTACCCATGGAACCCCTGGCCGACTCCCTAAAAAAAGTAAAAAAGAGGGTCAACCGCCGGGTGCTGGGGGGCTGCGCCCTGGTCCTTCTGGTGGCGGGCCTGGCCGTGGGCGTGGGCATGTGGCTGAACGTGGCCACCATTTCGGTGCCAGAGGACGCCGTGACCGCCCAGCTGATAGAAGGGGAGGACGGCCCCTGTGTTCAGGTGGTGCTGGACCAGGACTATGCCTACACCGGGCTGGGGGCCACCTCCCGCACCGCGCCCGGCCGGGAAGGGGAGGCCTATACCTTCTTCTTTGTGCGCATTACCCTATGGGACGCCTTTATCCGGAACTTCCAGGAGGAGCAGCACCCCACAGTGGACCTGAAATTTGACTTTACGCTGCCCCTTATCGATGACTTTTACGTATATCTCCCATCGGGCACGAAGGAGGAGTCGGTAGAGACCACCCGGTTCTACTTTGTGCCCGAGTACAGCCGCCTGCCCGAAAGAACGTGGAAGGGCACGGAAGCTGTGAACGGCATGGAGGGGCTGTCGCCGGAGGAGCTGGAGCGGTTCATCCAGGAAAACGCCATCCTGCTGTGGGAAAAATAACCTGGCCCCGGGAAACGCCGGTAAAAAGGGGGCACGTGGACCGGCCCCTTTCCGTGAACTAAGAATCACAAACCTGCCCACAAAACAGGGAAGAACCCAAACTCCCCCATCGCTTGATAGCAGCGCGTTCCCCTTCCACTGTTTGGAGGAACCACTGGTAAGCAAAAAGAGCCTTCCCGAGCACGGGAGGCTCTTTTTATACCTATTATCTTTGGTATCATTTTTTCCTGATAAGAACCGTCCTTCTGGGAACCTCTCTGGTAGCAGCCACTGTTTCGGGTCTACGGAAACACACGGGGTTTTTAACGGCACGTACCGGGCCCCTTTCCAGAGCCGACATCTTTTGGCAAGTGCGGTCCCAACCCCCGCGTCCTTTGAGCGGGTGGATAAAACCATTTCTCTCGCTTTACTGTTCCCTATCTACTTTTGGCCTATGCTCACTTCAGCCTCACGTACATCTGGGGCGAGCCCCCCTCTTTCCGCTGAGACTTAATTTCAAACATATCCAGCGAGTCCAAAAAGGGCGTTAGCTTGGAAAAGCCAAAGTTCCGCACGTCAAAGTCTGGGTAGCGCTTGCCCAGGATGTTCCCCACTTTGCCAATAAAAATCCAGTTGTCCTCGTCGGAATTTTCCCGTACAATGCTGCGCAGGGCCCGCCGGATGGTGCGCAGGCTGGTCTTTGGCTCCTCCCGGTCCTCCTGGTCCTTTTGGGCCTCCTCTTTCGCTTTTGTTGGTTTGGCCGAAGTCTTGCGGGTAGTCTTTTTCTGGGCCGAGGCTTTCTTTGCGGGCTCGGCCCTAACCGGTTCTTCAGGTTCCTCGTCGTCCGCGGCTGATAGGATGTCTAAATATTTAAACTTATTGCAGGCGGAAATGAAAGAATTTGGCGTCTTACTTTCACCCATGCCAATCACGGTCATGCCGCTCTCCCGCAGGCGGGCGGCCAGCCGGGTAAAGTCGCTGTCAGAAGAGACCAGACAAAAGCCCTCCACCTGGCCGGAGTAGAGGATGTCCATCGCGTCAATGATCATGGCAGAGTCTGTGGCGTTCTTGCCTGTGGTATAGCTGTACTGCTGTATGGGCAGCACGGAATTGTCCAGCAGGGCACTTTTCCAAGAGACCAGGGCGGGGTTGGTCCAGTCGCCATAAATGCGCTTATAAGTAGCCACCCCGTCCTTAGAGATCTCGTCTAAAATCAACTTGATATACCGCACCGACACGTTGTCCGCGTCGATCAAAACAGCAAAGCGGCTATCGCTAGCCATCATACTCCCCCTTTATAGGCCGATTTCTTCATGATTTTCCCGCATCCCCTGGATGCACTCTTCAATAACCTGGTCCAGCTCTGCCCCCAGGCGGGCACAGCCGTCCAGGATCAGCTGTCTATCTACCCCAGCGGCAAACTTTTTATCTTTGAACTTCTTTTTCACGCTCTTCACTTCCAGGTCCACCACAGACTTAGAGGGCCGCATAATGGCCGTGGCATTAATAAGTCCGCTGAGCTCGTCAATGGTGTACAGCACTTTTTCCATATAGAGCTGCGGCTCCACATCGCTAACCAAGCCATAGCCATGGCTGACCACCGCATGGATGAAAGCCTCGTCATACCCGGCTTTTTGCAGGATCTCCACCGCCTTCTTGCAGTGTTCGTCTGGGTACTTCTCATAATCCACGTCATGCAGCAGGCCCACGCATCCCCAATATTCCTGGCCCTCGGGGGCTTTCTCCTCTCCGGCAGCCTGGGCATAATGGCGCATAATGGCCTCTACCTGCATCCCATGGCGGACCAGGGCCTCGTTTTCGTTATATTCCCGCAAAAGAGCCAGCGCTTTCTGGCGCATAAGCATCTTCCTTTCCTTTTTGTTTATCCATGGCTTTCGCCTTGTCAGAACAACAGGGCCTTCTGGCCCCCTCTCTCACTGACCGCCCAGGACCCCTGTGTTCTTGCCGGGTCTCTTTTCCCGCCTGTCTTTTATTGCTTCGAGGCAGAGGGTAACTGGTGGGGCCAAAAAAGCCGGAGGAACAGATCTTGGAGTTTCTTTGAACAGAGGATGGGGCCCGCGCCCCATCAGTCCGCCAGCCAGTACAGGGCCCGCTCCGAAAAGCTATAGCCCAGCCTGGTCATGTCCGCGATCATCCCCTCCTCCCAGCTGGGCACATGGGCATAGGGGGCTAGACACTGCTGTAAACACCAGCTGGTCACCCCAGCCAGCAGCGCCCGCTGAGCGCCCTTCTCTTTCGGTTCCGGCCTGCTGGCCAGCAGCCCAATGCCCCCTTCTGGATACAGGCCTACCACCCCGGCCAGTTCGTTGGCGGTAGTAAAGGCGCCCAGCACAGCCCCAGCCTCCAGCCGAAGCTCCAGGTCCTCGCTGCCCACCTCTTCGCCAAAAAGCTCCCGAGCCATCTCCGCCTCGCGCCCCTCCAGGGTATGCAGCTGAAAGCCGCCCCGCACCGGCGGCGGGTCTGGGGCCAGGTAGGCGGCGGCCAGGCACTCCATCATGCTCTCATAGTGGTACATCTCTTTTAGCGCCTGGGCGCTGTCCATGTCGTGGACCACCAGCTGACGGGGTTTTTGCAGGCCCAGGCAAAGGGCCGCGCAGCTTTGGCCGCTTTCCGCCGCCAAAAAATAGGCCTGGCTGTTCCGCTCATAAATCACTGCCCCGTCCTCTCGCACCGCATACACACTGCCGGTTCCCCGGCGCAGGGCCTCGATCATATCCATGTAAAGAACGGGATTCCTGCCTAAATAGCAGTATGCCCGCTGTTCAAGCTCTCTCATGGCTTCCTCCTATTTTATATCCTCCAGAAGCAGGGGCCGTGCCGGCGAGCCATCTAGGCCAGCCATTTTTAGGGGCTGGCACACCAAAAAATATCTTCCCTCTGGCACCTGGTCCAGGACGCAGGCCTCTAAAAGCACCACTTCATGGCCCAGCAGCTCCCGGTGGATGGGCCCCGTATCGCCGCCCACCGGGCCCACGCTCATGCTCTCTACCCCCAAAAATTCCAGTCCCAGGGCTGTCATCTTTTCCGCGGCCTCCAGGGTCAGCTGGATCTCTCCAGCAATCAGCAGCCGCTTTACACCCCCTGCCAAGGCCTCTTCCACCCACAAGCCATCCAGCCCACCCTGGGCCCGGACTACTCGACAGGGACCCACGCATTTTTCTAGCTCCAGCTGGTCCATGGTCCGGCCATCTTTCATAAAATGCCGGGGTGCGTCCATATGGGTACCGTTGTGGCTTCCCAAGGTCAGCACAGTCACGTTGCAGCCGCACTGTTCCCAGGTGCAGAAAGGCCGCTTCTCCGGCACAGGATCGCCGGGGTACACGCTGGCTGAGAACAACTCTTTTGAAATATCATAAATCTTCATATCCATTCTCCTTCCCAAGGACTTTATCCCGCATCCCGAAGAAGGACCGGTCCTCCTTGCACTCTGTTTCACTGGCGGCCTGCGCAGCCTTTGTCTTTCCCCAGGCCCAGTCATCAAAATGGAGCACCCGTTTATCTCCTCTGGACTTTATCAAACTTTTTTAGGCGGACGCGAGACCAGGCATATATTGGGATAGCTGAAGTCCAGCTGGAACTGTTCATAGCTTATGCTGTTTTCGGTATAATACTTGCCGATCTCATCGGCTATGGCGATGGAATTCAGCTTGCGGCTTTTGTCCCAGTAATTGCAGCAGGGAACAATAACCACCGGGCGGGTCAAGGCACTCTCGGCCACGGGCCGGGTGGCCGCGTCGGGGTGCAGGCCTACCACAAGGTCATAGTAAGCGGCCATATCCGGCGTGTATAGGGCCTCCCGGTGGTTCACTCCTTTTAGGGTATAGTGCCGGGGGTCCACCACCTCTGCCGTGTAGTTATACTTTTTCGTCAGCAGCCGGGACAGCATTCCCTGACCGCCGGCAATATCCGCGATGTACTGAATGGACTTGCCAAAATAGTCGGAGATGAACTCCGCCAGCACAGCGAAGCGCCGCTCATCCCCATGGCAGGATACCTGCCTGCTTCTTCCCATGGTTTTCCTCCTAGCTATGCCCAGGTGCGCCCAGCTTTCAGCCGCCTAAAAGGGTTTTACCCCTGCCCAGCCCCACGTTTTGTGGCAGAAGCCAGCTGGGAAAAATCCCGAAACACTTCAAAATAAAGTTTTTGTCCACCCTTTTCAAAAGACAATGGAATGTGAGGCTACCGCTCCAAGCCGGCCAAGCTGGCGGACACCGCTAATGCCCCATGACCTTAAAGCTTCGGCAAAGCCTGTTTTAGGAGCTGGGTGGTTTTTTCCGAGCAGGCTTTGGTAAAGGCGGGGAAGTCTGTGGGGGATTCGTCGTTGGCATTGTCCGAGATAGCCCGCAGTACCGCGTAGGGCACCTGGTTCATATAGCACACCTGGGCAATGCTGCCGCCCTCCATTTCCACCGCTTTTGCCCCAAAGGTCTCGTTCAGCCAGCGGTTCTTCTCCGGGTCCGCCACAAACACGTCGCCTGTGGCCACCACCCCGCTGTGGGCCCCGCCGTAAATGCTGGCGGCTTCCTCCAACAGCACCTGGGCCGCATGGCTGTCGCTGGGGATATGGATAATCTCCTCATCCCCGCCCCCCTGCCTGCGGATGAATAGCGTGCCCAAGGGGTCGCCCATAGCGGTAGTGTCGAAGTCATGCTGTACACAGTCGCTGGCCACCACCAGGTCGCCGATGCCAACCCCCACGCCGCCGGCCACGCCTACATTGATCACCAGCCGGGGGGCGTACTTCAAAATCAGGGTCTGGGCGCACAGGGCCGCGTTTACTTTGCCCACGCCGCACTGCACCACCACGCAGTCTACGCCGCTAAGCCTTCCCCGGTAAAAGCACATCCGGCCAATTTCCTCCTGGCGCAGGTCCTCCAGCTGGTCGATCAGCGCCTGCACCTCTACGGCCATTGCTCCGATAATTCCGATGGGTCCTTGCATTTTTATCATCCTTTCTGTTAGTATTGCTCCTGCACTAAACGGTAGGAAAAGGAAAGTCGGGACAAGGTCCCGAAGGGGCCTAACGGCCTATTGATTTGCCAAGAGTTTTGCAAAGCAAAACTCGGTTCCTTTCGTAACGAAGTGAAGCAAGGAATGGCTTCCGGCGGCTTAGGGGCTTTGTGCCCCTAACACTCCTATCAGGGGCCTAGCCCCCCTGGACCGCGCAAATTTTCCGATCGTTTGTTTACAGAGATAATAGCCTTTATTTCTCCCGCCGGGTCTTTTCCTCAATAAATTTTAAGAAGTCCTCAAACTCGCCCAGCACAAACCCGTACTGGTCCACCATATAGGCGTTCTCTGGGCCATAGTACAGATATAAGTACTGGCCGCTGCGGCGCACATCCGTAATTTGAAAGTAGGGAATTACACTGGCGGACTGAATCCCCGACACCCGAAAGGCATTGGGGTAAAAGGAATAGTGGGCGGTCTGGGAAGGCCCCCGGCCGTACACCTTTCGCTGAATCTTCTCCAGATTGCTGGGGGTCACGGCGATTTTATACACGTAGTATCCCGCCACGCCCACTGCCACCAGCCGCATCCACCATTCGGTCTCCACCAAAAAGGCGGCTGCCAGCATAGCCACACACATAACTCCCCCAAAGACCAACTCGCCGATATTCTTCCGATAGGCCTGGAAGTAGCTGAAATGATGAATGGCTTCTTTCGTGCAGTCTGTGGAATTGATAAAGGCCGCCTCACCCTCCACCGTGTCCGCGCTGTGGGTCTTGTGATACTCAGAAAGCTCCTCAGCCAGCTTTGCCTTACGCCTTTTCTCTTTTCTGCTCTTTACCGGAATGTACACTAGGGGCAATACCAGGGCGCCGATTAGCAGCAGAAGAAGCAACAGGGTGCTTAGGGTGCTGGTTGTATCGGGCTCGGACTTTTCTAAAATCTCCGCAAACTCCAGAGAAGCAGCCAAAGATTTCAGGGTCTCCACCTGCTGGCTTGTAAAGCCCTCCCCACCGGTCATAAACATATCAAAGGTAAGGGCATAGCCGTTTACAATGGTGCCGATCAGGTGCTCATGAACATCCGTATCATTCAAAACGGCGTCAATCTGTACCTGGTAGAACAGGTTGTCCCCTAAAGAAAGCCACTCTTTCTCCACCTGGGTTTTCATTTCGCCGTCCTCGTTGGCCTTGGGCAGCTGGTCCATAAAGGCGGCCTTTTCCTCTTCGCTAAGGTTCTGAACATTAAACACCTTCTTGGCCATATCGGACTCTTTACGCATTACGTTAATATTGAACCCGCCGTCCTTGGACACAAAATTGACCACCACGTCCATCTCATTGTACTCTTTCATCTTTTCGCTTACGTCCGCAATACCCGCCAGAGCCCAGGCGGGGTCGTCCATGGGGGTGTTTCGGCTAAGCTGGTACATGTCCTGGGGCGCCTGGAAGGAAAATTCTTCCGAGGTCCAGGTCTCTGCCACTACCGGTATTTGCAGGGCCACTGCCATTAATATTACCACTAGAACAGAAATGAGCTTCTTCAAACCATCCGCTTCCTTTCGATTTGCGCCGTAGCGGCGCTCTTAAAAAGTATTATATCATAAATCTCCGCCCCAGTGAAGAGACTCTTTGTAAATATTCTGATTTTCTGCCACCCATAATCCATCTGCTCGCCCAGCGTAAAAAAGCGTGCCCTCATAGTAAACGCCAGGCGGGCGGCCGTACCGCCGGTTCAAAAAAGGAGGTTCCCTGTGTTGAACCGCGTTCACTAGATAAGAGCACGCTTCTTTTGTTTTTTTCTTTATGGCAAAAGTTCCATGAGCCAGCAGTCCACCCAGACTCCGTCATGAAGCTCATGTTTTGGCAGCTTTTTCACCTTATGAAAACCGCAGGCTTCATAGCAGCGGATGGCTCGTTCGTTGTCCACGTGGGGGTCCAGCACCACGGCCCGCGCTCCGCGGCACTGAAATAGAAAGCCTGTCAACAGCCGAATAAACCGCCGGCCAATGCCCCTTCCCCATAGCTCCGGACAGCCGATAAACTGGTCCATACCAAATACCGGCCCGCGGGCATGAGGGTACTGGTATTCCCCCAAACCTGCCTCATCCAGCTGATAGAACTGAACATAACCAATATCCTGGCCCTTATATTGTATCATGCACCGGCCGGTGGGGTCTGGGTCCTGATAAAAGTCCTCCTGAATACGCTTGGGCGTAAAAATCTCGTGGGGCCCCTCCCAATATTCCAAATTCCGCCGGTCGCTGAGCCAGCCCAGCAGCAGCGGGGCGTCTGTCTGCTCCAGAGGACGCAAGGTCACAGGGCCATCTTGTAGGTTTATTCCATTGCCCATAGCGGCCTCCTAGACCTCGGTAAACTCCATAATAAAGCCATGGGGAAGTATTTTTGCCAGCAGATGGTATAGTTTATAGAAAAAGCTGCGGGTATACACCAGCTTGCCCCGCTTGGCTGCCCGCAAAGAACCCTCCGCTACCTCTTTGGGCAGCACCCGGGGCAGCTTGTCTATCAGCCGGGACTTGCCTTCCGGCACATTGGCCACCTGCCAAAATTCCGTGTCCATGGGCCCTGGGCACACGGCCAGCACCTTGATGCCCCGGGGGCGCAGTTCCTCATGGAGGGCTTTGGAAAAGGCCAGTACAAAAGATTTTGTGGCGCTATACACCGACATGCGGGGGCTGGGCGCATAGGCCGCGATGGAGGCTATGTTCAGCACTAGGCTGTCATCCAGCATAAAGGGCATACATAGCCGGGTAACGCCCATCAGAGCCCGGCAGTTTAGGTCTATCATGCCGGTTTGCGTCTTTCGGTTAGAGGAAAAGAAATCCTCGCATTTGCCATAGCCGGCATTGTTCACCAGCACCTTAATCTCAGGATTATTTTCTTTTAAAAGCTGTTCAAATACGTCCAGGCTTTCCTCCTTGGAAAGGTCCAAGGAAATGGCAGCAATGGTCTTATCCGGGTGGGCCTCGGCAATCTCCCGCAGCAGGTCCTTGCGCCTGGCCACCAGCCAAAAGGCGTCAATACTGGGGTATTGGGCGATAATGGCGTTGATATACTCTTTGCCCAGGCCACTGGATGCGCCTGTGATAACAGCTGTCACCATGTTTTTCGCCCTCCTTCCATAGGGTATGTTATAATTTTACGCCAATCCCTGGCAAGAGTCAAGTGGGTGGGATAAAAAAGCGCACCCGGATTTTTGGGTGCGCTCTTTATGGACATTCAGCTTATACCAGCTCTAAAACCGCCATCTCTGCGGCGTCGCCCCGACGGGGGCCAAGCTTGGTAACCCGTGTATAGCCGCCGTTACGGTCAGCATACTTGGGAGCAATCGTATTAAACAGTTTTGCGGTAGCGGCCTCTTTGGTAACAAAGCTCATCACCATACGCCTGTTGTGCAGGGTATCCTGCTTGGCAATGGTTATCATCTTCTCGGCCAGGGCCTGCACCTCTTTGGCGCGGGTGGCGGTGGTCTCTATTTTGCCGTTCTCAAAGAAGAACGTCACCAGGCCCCGCAGCATGGCGGTCCTGTGGGCAGTGTTGCGGCCCAGCTTTCTGGTTCCCGGCATGAGTTATCCCTCCTATCTGTGCTTATTCGTCGTCTTTGCGCAGGCTGAAGCCCAGGGAAGCCAGCTTCCACACGACCTCTTCCAGCGACTTGCGCCCCAGGTTGCGCACCTTCATCATATCGTCCTCGGACTTGTTGATCAGGTCCTCCACAGTATTGATGCCCGCACGCTTGAGGCAGTTGAAGGAGCGGACAGAAAGGTCCAGCTCTTCTATGGTCATCTCCAGCACTTTTTCCTTGCCGCCCTCGTCCTTTTCCACCATAATCTCCGTGCTCTTGCCCTTGTCGGACAAATCCACAAACAGGTTCAGGTGGTCTGTCAGGACCTTCGCGGCCAGCGAGACCGCTTCTTGGGCGTTAATGACCCCGTTGGTCCACACCTCCAGGGTAAGCTTGTCGTAGTCGATGCTTTGGCCCACGCGGGTGCTTTCCACATTAAAATTCACCTTCAGGACAGGTGTGTAAATGGAATCGACCGCAATTTCGCCGATGATGCCCTCGGGCATATTCTGCTTGTTGCGTTCGTTCGAGACATAGCCCCTTCCCTTATCCAGGGTCAGCTCCATAAAGAGCTTTGCCCCCTCGCCCAGGGTCGCGATGTGCAGGTCAGGGTTTAGCACTTCCACTTCGCTGTCGCCCTTAATGGACGCGGCGGTGACCAGCGCAGGACCCTCGGCCGAAATCTCCACGGTCTTCGGGCCGTCGCAGTGCAGCCGCGCCACAATGCCCTTAATATTCAGGATAATCTCGGTTACGTCCTCTTTCACGCCTGGGATGGTGGAAAATTCATGCAGCACGCCGTCTATCTTCACAGACTTCACGGCGACGCCCGGCAGGCTGGAAAGCAGCACTCTTCTCAGAGAGTTGCCCAGGGTGGTGCCAAAGCCCCGCTCCAGGGGCTCCACCACAAATTTTCCATAGGTGCCGTTTTCAAAAATTTCCGCTATTTCTATTTTGGGTCTTTCTATCTCAATCATCCGCGATCCTCCTTTTACACAGGCAACGCGCCGCTTTGGGGGCGCTGCATCCTTCAAGCCGCGCCAGCGCGGCTGCCAACTGCTCCCGCAATAATCCCAATCAGTGAATTACTTAGAGTACAACTCGACGATGAGGGTCTCGTCAACCTCAAGGTCAATGTCCTCACGGGTAGGCAGGGCGGATACGGTTGCCTGGGCATTGGCGGCGTCCACGTCCAGCCACTTAGGGGCGGGGCGGGCGGAGTTAGCCTCGAGAACCGCCTTAAACTTGTCGCTCTGGCGGCTCTTATCTTTAATAGCGACTACCTCGCCGGCCTTGACAAGGTAAGAGGGAATATCAACCTTTTTGCCGTTTACGGTGAAGTGGCCATGTACCACCAGCTGGCGGGCCTCTGCCCGAGAGCTGGCCCAGCCGCAGCGGTACACCACGTTGTCCAGGCGCTCTTCCAGCAGGATGAGCAGGTTGTCGCCAGCCTTGCCAGGCATGGTGGTAGCCATCTCATAATAGTGGTGGAACTGCCCCTCCAGCACACCGTAGAACCGGCGGGTCATCTGCTTAGCGCGCAGCTGCATGCCATACTCGCTGGCCTTCTTGCGGCCCTGGCCGTGCTGGCCAGGGGCATAGGCCCGGCGGGAGATGGCGCACTTATCGGTATAGCAGCGCTCACCCTTTAAAAAGAGCTTCTGGCCCTCGCGGCGGCACAGCTTGCAAACGGCTTCTGTATATCTTGCCATATTCTGAGTAACCTCCTATAATAGGGTCTTTTACACGCGCCGTCTCTTGGGCGGGCGGCATCCGTTGTGGGGGATGGGGGTCACGTCCTTGATCATGCTCACGTCCAGCCCAGCGGCCTGCAACGCGCGAATAGCAGCCTCACGCCCTGCGCCGGGGCCCTTTACGAACACCTCCACCGACTTCATGCCGTGCTCCATAGCAATTTTCGCGGCGGTCTCGGCTGCGGTCTGGGCAGCGAAGGGAGTCGATTTACGGCTGCCCCTAAAGCCCAGCTCACCCGAGCTGGCCCAGGAAATGGCGTTGCCCTGGGTATCGGTAATGGTTACAATGGTATTGTTAAAGGTAGACTGAATATGCGCCGCGCCGCGCTCGATATTTTTGCGCTCGCGGCGGCGGCGGACGGTCCCCTTGTTGGTCTTTTGTGCCATTTGGTGAATCCCTCCTCGTTACTTCTTCTTGTTAGCCATGGTCTTGCGGGGGCCTTTGCGGGTACGTGCGTTGGTCTTGGTCCGCTGGCCGCGCACAGGCAGGCCCTTGCGATGGCGCACGCCCCGGTAGCAGCCGATCTCTACCAAACGCTTGATATCAAAGGCCACGTCCCGGCGCAGGTCGCCCTCCACATGGCAGTTCTTGTCAATATAGTCCCGCAGCTTCGAAGCGTCGTCCTCAGAGAGATCCCGCACACGAATATCGGGGTCTACACCGGTGGCGGCGCAGATGTTTGTGGCGGTTTTGCGGCCAATGCCGAAAATATAGGTCAGCGCGATCTCAATGCGCTTGTCCCTGGGCAGGTCAATGCCAGAAATTCGAGCCATTCTTATGACCATTCCTTTCAACAGTTTTGGGTTATGGGGCACAGGCCCCTTTTTTGCGGCGAATTAACCCTGCCGCTGTTTGTGCTTGGGGTTGTCACAGATGACCATGACCTTGCCCTTGCGCTTAATGATCTTGCACTTTTCACACATCTTCTTTACAGAAGGGCGTACTTTCATGTGTATCACTTTCCTTTCTCAGCGGATGTGCGCTTATCTTTTGTTCATGGGGAGCGGCCTTTGGCAAGGCCGCGAGACGCCGTCTCGCGCTCTGCAACTTTTGAAAAAGTTGACCAAATCTTTTCTTCGCGTGGCCGCTCGCTTTGCTCTCTGCCCTGTGGGTCAGCCAGCCTTCCGGTCGCGCCTTTAAGCTTATTGGCTCAGCTAACGGCCACCACTTACGTAGCGCGGGGAAGGTCCCCAGTGGGGACCTTTCTGACCCGACCGAGCCAGCAGGCGAGAATCTTTGCACGATCCCGCGAAGTGAGTCCAGCGTTTACGCTAGTTATTTTGAGCGCCAGGTGATGCGGCCTTTGGTTAGGTCATAGGGCGACATCTCCATAGTAACTTTATCGCCAGGCAAAATGCGGATGAAATTCATGCGCAGCTTGCCGGAAATATGGGCTAAAACCGTATGCCCATTTTGCAGCTCGACCTGAAACGTCGCGTTGGGAAGGGCTTCTTTCACCACTCCCTGAACTTCAATTACGTCCTGCTTTGACATAGTGAAAAACCTCCGCAGTTTACGGCAGCGCCTTGCTTTTTTGGGCGTCATCGCCGGTTTCATCAGCTTCCCCCGGGCGTGCCCCTGGGGCGGCCGCACCCAGGGCGGCCCGCAGTTTTCGGTTGGTGGTTAGGGCCTCTTCCGGCAGCAGCGCGCCTGTGGGCGCCAAGTGCGCTAGCTTTTTGCGCTTGGGCCGCTCCAGGGGCCGCTTTTTACCGTCGCCTAATACGGCGTAGGGGGGCTCCAGCGCAAGCACTGCCAAAAAACCGCCTTTATCGCGGCCGGCCTTGCTGCGCACCACCTGGCCTCGCCTTAGCTCCATAAGGGCCACCTCATTCGGGTAGGGTCAAAATGACCGGACCCTCGGGGGTGATGGCTACCATGTGCTCAAAATGGGCCGAAAGAGCCCCATCTACTGTGCGCACGGTCCAGCCGTCGTCCATAATCTTGATCTCCTTGCGGCCCTGGTTGATCATGGGCTCTATGGCAATTACCATACCTGCCGTTAATCTTACGCCTCTACCGGGCGTACCGTAATTGGGGACGCTTGGGTCCTCGTGCATCTTCGCGCCTACTCCGTGGCCGGTGAACTCCCGTACCACCGAGTAACCGCGAGCTTCGACATACTCCTGCACCGCATGGCCGATGTCCCCCAGGCGCTTGCCCGGGCGGGCCTGCTCAATCCCTAAAAACAACGACTTCTCGGTGGCGTCCATCAGGGCCTGGGCCCGGGGATCGATCTCTCCACAGGCAAAGGTCCAGGCGTTATCCCCGTGAAAGCCCTGGTAGCAGGCCCCCACGTCAATACTGACAATATCGCCTTTTTTTAAGATGGTGCTCTTTTGCGGTATGCCGTGGATGACCACGTCGTTAATGGAAATACATGTGCTTGCCGGGTAGCCGTTATAGTGGAGAAAACTGGGCGCGGCCCCCATAGACTCGATATAGTTCCTTACCATCTTGTCTATCTCCCAGGCCGATACGCCGGGCTCCACCGCCTCGCCAGCCAGACGCAGGGCTTTTTGGGAGATTTTCCCCGCCTTGCGCATAATAGCCAGCTCCCGGCTGGTTTTCAGCACGATCATGCCAGGTCCTCCAGTGCCTCCAGCACCATTTTGGTGGTGTCCTCCACCTTGTCCTGGCCGTGCACCACCCGCAGCTTGCCCTGTTTGCTGTAGTACTCCTTCAGGGGCTCGGTCTGGTTGTGGTACACGTTCAGCCGTTCCTTCACGGTGTCTGGGTGGTCATCCTTGCGCTGAACCAGGGTGCCGCCGCATGCGTCGCAAACCCCCTCGGCCTTGGGCTGTTTATACAGCACATGGTAGGAGGAGCCGCAGGCTTCGCAGACACGGCGCCCGGACATGCGGGTTACAATATCTTCGTCGGCTACTTCAATGTCCAGCACAACGTCAATACCGGCTCCCATCTGGTCCAGGGCCTCGGCCTGGGGAATGGTGCGGGGAAAGCCGTCTAGAATAAAGCCATTCTGGCAGTCTGGCTCTTTCATGCGGTCCTTGATAATGCCGATAAGAATTTCATCGGGCACCAGCTGGCCGCTTTCCATATAGGTTTTGGCTTTCAGGCCCATCTCCGTGCCGCTTTTCAGCGCCTCGCGCAGGATGTTTCCCGTAGAAATGGTAGGGATATTCTTCTTGTTGCAAATAACCTCGGCCTGGGTGCCTTTACCAGCGCCCGGGGCCCCTAACAGAATCAGCTTCATACCAATCATCTCATCCTTTCTTCTCATTGCGCCCAAAAGCGCTTTCCGGGGGCTACGCGCCCCCAGGCAAAACACGCGCTTTTTTTAGGGCCGCTTCGTTAATCCAGGAAGCCCTTGTAGTGCCGCATCATCATCTGAGACTCCAGCTGCTTCACAGTCTCCAGGGCCACACCCACAATAATGATCACAGACGTGCCGCCCAAAGACAGCCCGGCCATGCCAGTTAGGTTGGTGTAAATAATGGGGACCAGGGCCACAAAGGCCAAAAACAGCGCGCCGATGAGGGTCACTTTAGACAGGATCTTGGCAATAAACTCCGCAGTAGGCCGGCCGGGGCGCAGCCCAGGCACGGTTCCGTTGTTCTGGCGCAGGTTGTTGGCCATTTCCAGCGGGTTATACTGCACAGACATATAGAAGTACGCGAACATGAGGATCAGTAAGAAGTAGAGAATGATATACACCCAGCCGGTCTGGGAGAAAGCATCGAAAAAGCTCTTCCAAAAGCCGGTAGTGGGGTTTACAAAGACTTGGATGAACTGGGGAATCGCAAGAATACTGCTGGCAAAAATAACCGGCATAACGCCGCTCATAGCCACTTTGATAGGCAGAAAAGTGCTCTGCCCGCCGTACATCTTGCGGCCCACTACTTTTTTGGCATACTGTACCGGGATGCGGCGCTCGGCCTCGTTCATGAAAACGATGACCCAGATCACCACCAGGAACAGGGCAATAAACAGCGGGGCCAGGACCAAGTACTGGCCAGCTGTGCTGGGGCTGGTTAACCCTAGCTGGAAATACTGCCACACGCCGCCAAAGGTAACGGGCAGCCGGGCCACAATGCCCGCGAACAGGATCATGGATATCCCGTTACCCACGCCCTTTTCGTTGATCTGCTCACCCATCCACATAATCAGCGCGGTGCCGGCGGTAAAGGTCAGCACAATGACCACGCCCACAAAGAAGCCCACAAAGCCCTCGGTATACTTCACAATGCCCGCGTTAGAGCGCAGGTAGAAATAATAGGCAATGCCTTGAATGAGGCCCAGGCCCACAGTAGCGTAGCGGGTAATGGTGGCAATCTTCTTTCGGCCCTCCTCCCCTTCCTTAGAGAGGCGCTCCAGGGCTGGAATGGCAATGGTCAGCAGCTGCATGATGATGGAACTGTTAATATAGGGCGTAATGCCCATGGCAAACAAAGAAGCATAGGAGAACGCGCCGCCTGTGAGCATATTGATATAGCCTAAAGCGGAATTCTCGCCAGCCGAACTCATCAGGTTAGAAAGGGCGGAGGCGTCCAAAAATGGCACGGGAATCACCGAACCAAACCGGAACACCACAATGATGAGCAGGGTGTAAAGCATTTTTTTGCGTAGGTCTGGGATGCGCCAGGCGTTCTTGATCGTGTTTAGCAAATCAGACCACCTCGGCTTTCCCGCCTGCGGCCTCTATCTTGGCTTTAGCCGCTTCGGAAAAAGCGTTAGCCTTCACCGTCAGTTTCTTTGTAAGCTCGCCATTGGCCAAAATTTTCAAGGCGTCGCCGCTCTTTTTCAGAATGCCGGCCTCCATCAGGGCCTGCACGTCCACCTGGGCGCCATCCTCAAACTTGTTCAAGCTGCCCACGTTCACAGAGACGGTCTCTTTGGCGAAGATGTTGTTAAAGCCCCTCTTCGGTATACGCCGCTGCAGTGGCATCTGGCCGCCTTCAAACCCGGGCCGCTGGCCCCGGCCGGCTCTTGCCTTTTGGCCCTTGTGGCCCTTACCGGCGGTTTTGCCGTTGCCAGACCCATGGCCGCGGCCAATGCGCTTGGCCTCTTTGGTAGAGCCGGGCACAGCCGTAAGCTGGTTTAGCTTCATTGTAACGCACCTCCTTACGCTTATTCACTTACCTCGACCAAATGGCCGATCTTTTTCACCTTGCCCTGTGTCTGGGCGTTGTCGGGCTGCTGGGTAGAGTCCCCAACCTTGAAGAGCCCCAGGGCGTGGGCCGTGGCGATCTGGTCCTTCTGGCTGCCGATCAGGCTCTTTTTCAGTGTGATTTTCACCGTGAGTCCTCCCTTACAGAATTTCCTTGACCTGCTTGCCCCGGATAGCGGCCACCTGTTCGGCGGTACGCAGCTGGGTCAGGCCGGCCAGGGTGGCGCGCACCACATTGCAGGGGTTGTTGGAGCGCAGGGCCTTGGTACGAATATCCTTAATCCCCGCGCTTTCCACCACGGCACGCACCGGACCGCCGGCGATAACGCCGGTACCGGGGGCGGCGGGCTTTAGGATCACCTTGCCCGCGCCAAACTCGCCCACGATCTCGTGGGGGATGGTGCTGCCCCGCAGGGCCACTTTATACAGGTTTTTCTTGGCGTCCTCAATGCCCTTCCGGATGGCGTCGGGCACCTCGGCGGCTTTACCAATGCCAAAGCCCACTGTGCCATTTCCGTCGCCTACCACTACCAGGGCGGAAAATTTCATTACGCGTCCACCCTTGACAGTTTTAGAAACGCGGTTAATAGCTACCACGCGCTCTTGCATTTCCACGCCGTTGGGATCAAAATTCCTATCACTAGCCAAAACTTTATTCCTCCTCGCTTAGAAGTTGAGCCCGCCCTCACGGGCGCCTTCGGCCAGTTCTTTCACACGGCCGTGGAAGATATAGCCCCCGCGGTCAAAGACCACAGTGCTAATGCCCTTTTCGGCCGCTCTTTCGGCAATCAGCTTGCCTACCTTGCGGGCGGCTTCCTTGTTTCCGCCGGGGCCCTCAAATCCCTTTTCCAGGGTGGAGGCGGCGCACAGGGTATGCCCGGTCACGTCATCGATAACCTGGGCGTAGATATTGGCGCTGGAGCGGAACACATTCAGCCTGGGCCGCTGGGCGGTGCCGGAGATCTTCCCCCGCACCCTCTTATGGCGGCGCAGCCGCGCCTTGTTTGTATCGGGTTTATTTACCATGAATTTACCTTCTTTCCTATTAAACGCTTGATACGTTTAAGGTCCTTGTGGTCAGTTGGTGTTTGTTTAAGCAAAAGTTTTGCCTTGTAAAACTAAGCTACTTGCATAACACAGTGGCGCAAGTAACGGACTCCGGCGGCCTAAGAAACTTTTTGTAAAAAGTTTCTTAGGAATCTTCAAAAACTTTTACGCCGTCCGGCCTTTGTGCGGACAGAAAGCTTTCAGCTCGAGGCAGTCGGCTTGGCGGAACCTATGCCTGGGTTCGCTATAAACCTTCTTAACCGCTTGCCCACGCATAAAGTTTTCCAGTTTTGCAGCGCGGCTTGCGTCGCAAAGAAAAACTTGGAGTAGAAATCCGAAGCCGCGCGAAGAATTCTTACTTGGAGCCTTTGCCCGCTTTGCCTTCCTTGTGGCGCACAAACTCGCCCTGGTAGCGGATGCCCTTGCCCTTATACGGCTCGGGGGGACGCTTCTCCCGCACTTCGGCGGCAAACTGGCCCACCTTCTGTTTGTCGATACCGGAAATCACGATGGTATTGGCGTTGGGCGCCTCAATCTTGATGTCCTCGTTATCGCTGACCACCACCTGATGGGAGTAGCCCAGGTTCATCACCAGGTCTTTACCCTGCTTCTGCACACGGTAGCCCACGCCCTGTACCTCCAGGGTTTTAGAGAAGCCCTCGGTAACACCCACTACCATGTTGTGAATCAGGGTTCGGGTCAAACCATGGAGAGAGCGGTTCTCCTTCTGGTCGTCGGGCCGGGTGACAATCACCTCGGCGCCCTCCTGGGTAATGTTCATCTTTGGGTTAAACTTCTGGGTCAAAGTGCCCTTGGGGCCCTTTACCATCACTTCGCTGCCGTCGATTTTTACCTCGACGCCCGCGGGAATATTTATGGGTTTTCTTCCAATTCTCGACATTTACGCCGCACCCCTTCTTTTACCAAATGAACGCCAGCACTTCGCCGCCGACGTTTTCCTGCCTTGCGGCGCGGTCTGTCATAATGCCCTTGGAGGTGGACACAATGGCCACGCCCAGGCCCTTCATTACTTTGGGCAGCTCCGCCGCGCCGGAATAGATGCGCAGGCCCGGCTTGGACACGCGCTTGAGACCCTTGATAACAGGGGTCTTGCCCTCGGCATATTTCAGGGTAATGGTGATAATACCCTGCTTGCCGTCCTCTTTAACAGAGTAGTGCCGCACATAGCCCTCGTCCACCAGAATCTGGCAGATGGCCTTTTTCATGTTGCTGGCCGGCACCTCTACGGTATCATGCTTCGCAGACTGTGCGTTGCGGATGCGCGTCAGCAGGTCGGCGATTGTATCAGTAACTTGCATGAGTATGCCACTTTCCTTTCTCGCTTAATCTTTCAGATCTAGCAGGTTTTCCAAACTTTTTGCCGCTATTTACCAAGAGGCCTTTTTTACGCCGGGGATTTCGCCTTTGTAGGCCAGCTCCCTAAAGCAGATACGGCAGATGCCGTACTTACGCAGGTAGGCGTGGGGCCTGCCGCATATCTTGCAGCGGTTATACTGCCGGGTGGAAAACTTCGCGGGCCTTTGCTGCTTGATCTTCATAGATGTCTTTGCCACAAAATATCCCTCCCTATTATCGTGTGAACGGAGCGCCCATCAGGGTCAGAAACTCCCGGGCCTCTTCGTCGGTCTTGGCAGTGGTTACAAAGCAGATGTCCATGCCCCGCACCTTGTCTATCTTGTCGTAGTCGATCTCGGGGAAAATCAGCTGCTCGCGGATACCCATGTTGTAGTTTCCGCGTCCGTCAAAAGAGTTGGGGTTAATGCCCCGGAAATCGCGGACACGGGGCAGGGCCGCGTTAAACAGGCGGTCCAAAAACTCGTACATCCGCTCCCCGCGCAGGGTCACCTTTACGCCAATGGGCATGCCCTCGCGCACCTTAAAGTTGGCCACGCTCTTTTTGGCCTTGCATACCACCGGCTTCTGGCCGGTAATCTTCATCAGGTCGCCGCTGATCGCGTCAATGGCCTTGGCATTTTCCTTGGCCTCGCCCGCGCCCACGTTAATGACAATCTTGTCCAGCTTCGGAATCTCCATTACGCTCTTATAGCCGAACTTCTTCATCAGCGCGGGGGCCACGTCGGCCTTATACATATCTTTCAGTCTCGCCATTTTCTTTCCTCCCTTACAGCGCCTCGCCGCATTTGCGGCAAACGCGCTCTTTGGTGCCGTCCTCCAGCAGCTTGTGGCCCACCCGGGTGGGCTTGCCGCAACGGGGGCAGACCACCTGCACCTTGCAGGCGTAAATGGCGCTCTCGGCCTTAATAATGCCGCCGGGCTCGCCCATTCTGCGGGGCTTCACGTGCTTCTGCACAAAGTTGGCGTTTTCTACAATAACCTTCCCCTCTTTGGGGCTCACCTGCATAACCTTGCCTTTCTTGCCCCGGTCCCTACCGCTGATCACCATTACGGTGTCGCCGGTTTTCACGTGCATCTTGTTGCTCATTGCCCGTTTACCTCCATCATAGAACTTCCGGGGCCAGCGACAGGATCTTCAGGTATTCCTTGTCGCGCAGCTCGCGGGCCACGGGCCCAAAAATGCGGGTGCCCCTGGGGTTTTTATCGTCGCGGATGATAACGGCGGCGTTCTCATCAAAGCGGATGTAGGTTCCGTCGTCCCGGCGCACGCCGGAGGCGGACCGCACGATGACGGCCTTCACCACATCGCCCTTCTTCACCACACCGCCGGGGGCGGCCTTCTTTACGGAAGCCACCACCACGTCGCCTATATTGGCATACCTCCTGCCAGTGCCGCCCAAAACGCGAATGCACATCAGCTCTTTCGCGCCGGTGTTGTCGGCCACCTTGAGGTAAGACTGCTGTTGAATCACAGTGTGTTCCTCCTTTATCTAAGACCAAACATAGATCGGCCCGGCTTTATTTTGCCTTTTCGATAATCTCTACCAGCCGCCATCTCTTGTCTTTGGAAATGGGACGGGTCTCCATAATGCGCACGCGGTCGCCTACGCCGCAGGTGTTCTCTTCGTCGTGGGCCTTGCGCTTTACGGTGCGCTTAATGACCTTGCCATACTTGCCGTGTTTCACGCTATCCTGAATGGCCACCACCACGGTTTTATCCATTTTGTCGCTGACCACCCGGCCCACGGCTGTCTTTCGCATATTCCGTTCGCTCACTTCTTATATCCTCCCTTCCCTTAGGCGTTGCCGGCATGCAGCTCGTTCTCGCGGATAACCGTCTTGACCCGGGCTATATCTTTTTTCACTGCCGAAATACGCATGGGGTTGTCGAGCTGATTGATAGCGAGCTGAAAACGAAGGTTGAAAAGCTCAGCCTTAAGGTCCCGGAGCTTGCTGTTCAGCTCGTCGGCTGTAAGTTCTCTGATCTCTGTAGCCTTCATGACTGCGCCTCCGTTTCTTTTGTTACGAATTTGCACTTTACGGGCAGCTTTGCGCTGGCCAGCCGCAGGGCCTCCCGGGCGGTGGCCTCGGGCACCTCGCCCAGCTCAAACATCACCCGGCCGGGCTTTACCACAGCTACCCAGTACTCGGGCGAGCCTTTACCAGAACCCATGCGGGTTTCGGCGGGCTTCTGGGTTACAGGCTTATCGGGGAAGATCTTGATCCAGACCTTACCAAAACGCTTGCAGTAACGGGTCATAGCCACACGGGCTGCCTCTATCTGGTTGCTGGTAATCCAGCCGGGCTCCAGGGCCTGCAAGCCAAAATCACCATAGGTCACTTTGTTGCCGCGCATGGCCTTGCCCTTCATGCGGCCTCTCTGCACTCTGCGGTATTTCACGCGCTTGGGCATCAGCATTTACCTGCGCCCCCCTTCCCTGTTGTTCTGGCGGCGGTCGCCCCGGTCGCGCCGGGGGCCGCGGTCGTCCCGATCCCTACGGGGACGCTCGGGCCGCTCGCTGCGGGGTGCACGTTCGCCCCGGTTGTCATTCAGCACCTCGCCCTTATACAGCCACACCTTTACGCCAATGCGGCCATAGGTGGTGTTTGCCTCGGCAAAGCCATAGTCAATGTCCGCCCGCAGGGTTTGCAGGGGGATGGTGCCGTCGTGGTACTCTTCGCTGCGGGCAATTTCCGCGCCGCCCAAACGGCCGGAAACCTTGGTCTTAATACCCTTGGCGCCCAGGCGCATGCTGCGGCCAATGCAGCCTTTCATGGCCCGGCGGAAGGAGATGCGGCGCTCTAACTGAGAGGCGATGTTCTCTGCCACCAGCTGGGCGTTCATGTCGGGCTGGCGCACCTCTACAATGTTGATGACCACGGGCTTCTTCAGCATCTTTTCACACTGCTGGCGCAGCTTCTCAATCTCTGTGCCGCCCTTGCCAATGACCATGCCGGGCTTTGCACAGTGAATGTGGATGCGCACCTTAGAGGCGTCGCGCTCAATCTCTATTTTCGGAATACCCGCCTGGTACAGCTGCTTTTTCAAGGTCTTGCGCAGGTTGTAGTCCTCCACCAGCGTGTCTCCAAACACGTTGTCCTTGGCAAACCAGCGGGAATCCCAGTCTTTGATAACACCCACGCGAAGGCCGTGGGGATTGACTTTTTGACCCATGATTTTCCTCCTCTTACTCTTTCTCCGCCACCACAATGGTAATGTGGCTGGTCCGCTTCAAAATCCTGTTGGCCTGGCCCTTGCGCACAGGGCGGATTCTCTTAAGAATAGGCCCCGGGGTGACGAAGCACTTGGAGACATACAGGCTGCCTTTGTCCATCTGGTTATTAATCTCCGCGTTGGAAACAGCGGACTTCAAAAGCTTTTGCAGGTCCTCGCAGGCGGCCTTAGGGGTGTTTGCCAAAATCGCTTCCGCCAAATCTACCGGTTTATTGCGGATCAGGTCCAGCACCAGGCCCACCTTGCGGGGAGAGATGCGGGCATAGTTCAGCGTTGCTTTCGCTTCCATTATCTTGCACTCTCCTTTCTCTTACTTGCCGGTCTTGCTGCCAGTGTGGCCCTTAAAGGTTCTGGTGGGGGCGAACTCGCCCAGCTTGTGGCCCACCATGTCCTCGGTAATATATACCGGCACATGCTTGCGTCCATCGTGCACCGCAATGGTATGGCCCACAAAGTCCGGGAAGATCATGGAGGCCCTGCTCCAGGTCTTTACAATCTTCTTCTCCCCAGCCTCGTTCATAGCCTGGATCCTTTTCAGCAGCACGGGCTGTACGAAAGGTCCTTTTTTCAGACTTCTGCTCATTTATTCCATGCTCCTTTCCCGTGCTTACTTGCCGTTTCTGCGGCGAACGATAAACTTATCGCTGGCCTTATGGTGCTTGCGGGTCTTGTAACCCAGGGCCGGCTTGCCCCAGGGAGTCACGGGGCCCGGGCGTCCCACGGGGCTCTTGCCCTCGCCGCCGCCGTGGGGGTGGTCGTTGGGGTTCATCACGCTGCCGCGCACGGTGGGCCGCCAGCCCATGTGGCGCTTACGGCCAGCCTTGCCAATTTTCACATTCTCGTGGTCAATATTGCTCACCTGGCCGATAGAGGCCATGCAGGTTTCCGGCACATTGCGCAGCTCGCCGCTGGGCAGGCGCAGCAGGGCCATGCCGTTCTCTTTGGCCATCAGCTGGGCCATAATGCCCGCGGCCCGGGCCAGCTGGGCGCCTTTGCCGGGATACAGCTCCACATTGTGGATAAAGGTGCCTGTGGGGATATTCTTTAGGGGCAGGGCATTGCCGGGCTTAATGTCCGCCTCGGCGCCGGAAACCACCTTGTCCCCTACCTTAATGCCGTTGGGGGCAATGATGTAGCGCTTCTCGCCATCCTCATACTGCACCAAGGCGATAAACGCCGAACGGTTGGGGTCATACTCAATGGTCAGCACAGTGGCGGGCACATCATGCTTCTGGCGCTTAAAGTCGATAATCCGGTACTTTTTCCGGTTGCCGCCGCCCCGGTGGCGCACGGTGATTCTGCCATAGCTGTTGCGGCCGGACTTGTTGCTCAGAGGGGCCAAAAGGCTCTTCTCCGGCCCGTCCTTAGAGAGGACGGTGTAGTCCGTGACGGACATGTTCCGCCTGGCCGCGGTAGTAGGCTTATAATTTTTAATTGCCATGTCTACTGTTCACTCTCCTGGTAATTAAGATAACTGGCGCGGCCTTTTATCAGACCATGCTCTCAAAGAACTCGATGGTCTTGCTGTCCTCGGTCAGGGTTACCACAGCCTTTTTCCAGCTCTTGGTATAGCCCTGGTTGCGGCCCTGCCTGCGCAGCCTGCCGCGCACATGGAGGGTGTTCACCTTGCCCACCTTTACGCCAAAGGCGGCCTCTACGGCCCGCTTTACATCGATCTTGGTGGCGGTTTTATCTACCTCGAAGGTGTATTTCTTCTGGGTGTTGCCGTCCATGGTCTTTTCGGTGATGATGGGGCGGATAATGATGTCATGGGCCTCCATTACGCGTACACCTCCTCTATCTTCGCTACGGCGCCCTGTACTACAATGAACTTATCGGCGCCCAAAATATCGTATACGTTCAGGGTATTCACCTGGGCGGTTTTTACCCCGGGAATGTTCCTGGCGGAGGCGATCACCTTTTCGTCCACGCTGTCCAGCACGATCAGGGCCTTTTTCTCGCTGCCAATGGCCTTGAGCATGGCCGCGATCTCCTTGGTCTTGTAGGCGTCCAGGGCGATCTTATCGATGACCACCATCTCGCCGTCTTGCACCTTGGAGGAAAGGGCGGATTTCATTGCCAGCCGCCGCACCTTTTTGTTTAGGGTATAGCGGTACTCCCGGGGCTTCGGGGCAAAGACAATGCCGCCGTGGGTCCACTGGGGGGACCGGGTGCTGCCCTGGCGGGCCCGTCCGGTGCCCTTCTGACGCCAAGGCTTGCGGCCGCCGCCGGAGACCTCGCTGCGGGTCAGGGCGCTTTGGGTGCCCTGGCGCTGGTTGGCCAAATAGTTCTTGACCATATCGTTCATCACAGGGACATTCGGCTCAATGCCAAAGACCGCGTCAGAAAGCTCCTGCCGGCCCACTTCCTTGCCCTGCATATTTAAAACTGCTACGCTTGCCATTCTACTTCCTCCTCCCCTTATGCTTTCACGCTGTCGCGCACAATGACGATACCGCCGTTGGGGCCGGGGATCGCGCCCTTGATGGCGATCAAATTGTTTTCGGCGTCCACTTTGGCCACCGTCAGATTCTGCACGGTGACCGTCTCGGCGCCCAGGTGGCCGGCCATCTTCAGGCCCTTAAACACCCTGGAAGGGGACGAGCACGCGCCGTTAGAGCCGCCGTGGCGGGCCACAGGGCCGCTGCCGTGGGTCTCCTTCAGCCGGTGGAAGTTCCACCGCTTAATCACGCCCGCGTAGCCCTTGCCCTTGCTTTGGCCCGTCACGTCCACCCGCTCACCCGCGGCAAAAGCGTCCGCCTTAATCAGGTCGCCCACATTCAGGGCGCTGGTGTCCTCCAGCCGCAGCTCCTTCAGGGTCTTTTTGGGGGCTACATCGCTCTTTTTAAAATGCCCGGTCATGGGTTTGTTCACCCGCTGGGGCTTCTGATCGCCAAAGCCCACCTGCACCGCGTCATAGCCATCGTTTTCCACCGTTTTCTTCTGGGTGACCACACAGGGGCCGGCCTCTACCACCGTGACGGGGATCACCTTTCCCTTGTCGTCGAAGATCTGGGTCATGCCGATCTTCTTGCCAATGATGCCTTTTTTCATTGCCTATTCTTTCCTTTCTGCTCCCGGGGCAGTTTGCCCCGCTAGGTTATTGGTCGATAAGCTTTCCCGCGCCTACCGACGTGACCCTCCGCTTTCTCGGTTGGTTGGGATCAGAGCTTAATCTCAATCTCAACGCCGGCGGGGAGTTCCAGGCCCATCAGGGCTTCCACGGTCTTGTTGCTGGGCCTTAGGATGTCGATCAGCCTTTTGTGGGTACGCATCTCAAACTGCTCACGACTGTCCTTATACTTATGAACAGCCCGCAGAATGGTAATGATCTGCTTTTCCGTGGGCAGCGGCACCGGGCCCGAAACCCTGGCGCCCGTGCGCTTTGCGGTAGCTACGATCTTCTCTGACGATTGGTCCACCAGCTGGTGGTCGTACCCCTTAATTCTGATCCGGATTTTTTCTTTGACTGCCACTTTATTACCGCCTCCTAAAATAGTACTTTTGGGCGTTCTGTAAGATTAAGTTTTTCACCACTGTCCCGGGTGTTTCACCCTTTGACATAGAAAAACCGGCGAACCGCGCCAAAGCACGGAACCCGGGGACAGAGTTCAAAAACCACATGATCCTCCAAACAGCACAACCCGGCCTACTGGGAGCAGTCCCAGCGGTTCCCGCTATTCAGATTCCCTTCGCCCGGTTTAAAATCGGACATACTCCACGGAAAAACCGGCCGGGTTTGCTTAGCAAACCCATGAAGCCGCAACCTCCCGCTTCAACGCCACGGCATGCCGCCGTACCCAATTCTTGGGATTTTTGTAAGGACCTCCCCACTTTTTAGATGGAAATCGCCCTTTAGCAGTCGTACCAGTGTATATTACCACAACCGGCGGTGTTTTGCAAGTGTTTTTTTGAATTTTTTCCTTTATCCTGTGGGGTTCTCTCCAGAGCTCTTGCCCGGGGCAGAGCCGCCAGGTTCCCAACTTAACATAAATTTTCATCTTCTTCTTTCGCCAGAACCACTCCTTTCCCCGCGCCTCTTTTCCCACAACCCGCATTTTTCCTGAGAAACTGTGGATTTCTCTCACCCGGCAAGCGACATTTATTTCTCTTTTATAGAGGTATAATTTCTAGGCTACCAGCATAGGTGGTTTCCCATAACCCTATTTTAATGTGAGGCGGTGTCATTGATGGAATTGACAAAAATTAAGGAAAACCTGCTAAACCTGGGCGGGCAGCTGCGGACAGGCTATGCCCACAAGGCTATGATTTCGGCAGGCAGTTTTGCGGCAGGGATGGTTTGCTCCCGGGGGCTGATGTTTGGCAAATACGCCCCTTTTGGGGTAGCTGTGGCTGCCAGTGTGCCCCGAGAGGGCCTATGGGCGGCAGCGCTGGGGGCTTTTTTGGGCTACTTGCTGCCCTCGCCGGTGTATGTACCCGTGCGCTATGTGGCCGCCCTGGTGGCGGTTTCGGCCATCCGCTGGTCCCTTTCGGAGCTGAAAAATATCAACACCCACCCCCTCTTTGCGCCCCTGGCAGCCTTTCTTCCACTACTGTTGACGGGTATGACCATGGTGTTCCTTAACGGCTCTGTGACCTACACCGCGGCCCTGTACCTGGCGGAGTCCTTCCTGGGGGCAGGCAGCGCCTATTTTCTTACCCGGGCGGGAAATCTGCTTTTGGGCTTTTCCGCAGAGGGCCGGGCCCGCAGGGGAGTATTCGACAGCGGCGATGTGGCCTGCCTAACCGTCAGCTTGGGTATTGTGGTGCTGGCTTTTTCTCAGGTGAACGTTTTTGGGGTTTCGGTGGGCCGCATTTTAATGGTGCTTTTGGTCGTATACTGCGCCCGGGCTGGGGGGATTGCCGGGGGCGCCGTGGCCGGGGTCTCCGCCGGGGCCATACAGGGGCTCTCCACCGCCGGCCTCTCTTACCTTTCGGGGGCCTATGGCCTGGGCGGGCTTATGGCCGGGGTGTTCGCGCCCATGGGCAAAGTGGCCGCGGCTGTGGCCTTTATTATATCTCATGGAGTGGCGTCTTTGCAAGTGGGGGCCGGGGACGCCCAAATTTTCACCGGCGCCATTGAGGTAGCCGTGGCCACGGTGCTGTACATGTTTCTACCCAAAAGCCGCCGGATTGGAGAACTCTTCGGCCTGCGGGCAGATTCTCTTTCCGGCGGGGCCCTGCGGGGGAACATTGTCATGCGGCTGAAGTACGCCGCTCAGGCCCTGACCAGCGTATCCGCCTCGGTGGAAGAGATCTCTAAAAAGCTTAGCAATATCTGCGCCCCCAACCTACAGGGGGTCTACAACCGCTCTACCGAGACCATCTGCGCTGGCTGCGGCATGAGCACGGTCTGTTGGCGGAAGTACAAGGACGAAACCCTGCAAAATTTTGCCCAGCTCTCCCGGCCCCTGAAGGAAAAGGAGCGCCTGGAGACCTGCGACTTTACCAAGGAATTTTCTGGCCGCTGCTGCCGGGTGGGAGAGATGCGGGACGAGCTGAACAAAAACTATGCCCGTTACTTAATGAAAGAATCCGCCGAGCTGCGTTCCGCCCAGGTGCGGGAGGTGGTGGAAGGGCATTTCCACACCACAGCCGGTATTTTGGAAGAGATGGCGGGGGAATTTTCCATGTACCAGCATTTTGACGAGGAGGCTGCCAGCCGGGTGGCCACCATCCTGCGGGAAAACGGGGTGACGCCCCTGGAGGTCTGCTGCCGGGTAGACAAGTTCGGCCGTATGTCGATAGAGGCGGAAATCAGCCGGGAGCGCCAAAAGCGCCTGAACCGCTCCGCTTTTACCCGGGAGATTTCCGCTGCCTGCGGGCGGGTATTCTCGCCCCCCTGTGTCAGCAATACAGCGGACGCCTGCCGCATCCAGATGTGCCAGCGGCCCCTTTTAGAGGTAGGCCGGGGATTTGCCCAATATTGCGCTGGGGGAGGAGCCTTTTGCGGGGACAGTACCAATGTGTTCTATGATGGCTGCGGCCGGCTGATTGCGGTACTTAGCGACGGCATGGGCACCGGGGGACGGGCCGCTGTGGACGGGGCTATGACCTCGGCTATGGCAGAGAGCCTTTTGAAGGCCGGCATTGGTTTTGACAGTATGCTGCAAACCGTGAACTCGGCCCTGATCGCCAAGTCCGGGGATGAGTCTTTAGCCACTATGGACGTGACCAGCATTGATCTGTTTACAGGCCGGACCGAGTTCCGCAAAGCGGGGGCCGCCTGCACAGTGGTGCGCAGAGGAAGGCGCAGCGAGGTAATCGAGGCCAGCAGCGTGCCGGTGGGCATTATGCCAGGGGTGGAGTTCGTCCGCTGTCAGCGGGATCTTTCCGCCGGGGACTTGATCGTGATGGTGTCTGACGGCGTAGTAGCCACAGGATATGAATGGCTGGTCGACCAGGTGATGGCCTGGGAGGAAGACGAAAACCCCAACCTGCTGGCCCAGCGGGTGGCGGATGAGGCCAAAAAGCGGCGAAGCGACGGCCACGAGGACGATGTGACGGTGCTGGTTTTGACACTGCAATAAGAGGTATCCATTCCTGCGGTTCAAAAAGGGACTGCGCCTCTTTTGGACCAACAGCAAAACTATTTGCTTCAAAACGAGGGCTCGTTTGAAAAATTGAAATTACCGTTTTTTGCTTATAAGCGGCCGCTTTCTGTGTCGAAAATGACAGTACCCCTTGTGGTTTTCTCCTTGAAGTTCACCTCTTCTGGGCAAAAACACCTCATTTCCCCTATTTTTAACCAAACCCCAGCCAGAACATTTTTAAGGCAATACCGCACAATTCTAAGTACCGTATTGCACAGTCAGATTTTTCTTCAGAGTGTACAGATTGAGCGCCGTCCATCTCACCATTGACAAGCGAAAGCTGTGCGCTATCACGGAAAATGTCCAAGCAAGACGGTGCTTAGAATTGTGCGGTGTTGTCTTAAGTAGGTTTACAAAAAAAGGAGCCATGCCCTTTTGTGGGGCATGGCTCTTTTCTGGATTATCCTTTGTCGAAGGAAGGGTTGAAGGCGTAGAAATTTTTGCTGTCCAGCCGGTCGGTGAGAATACGCAGTCCCTCGCCGAAATGGGCCATTTAAGTAGGTGCGAATTTTCCTTATACTTTCTAGGGCTTGTGAAGATTCAACCCGGCGGAAATAAAAAGAAATTATCCAGTTGTCCTTTTCCAGGTTATTCTTGACAGCCCAATATACGGTTTGCCATAAATCTGCTCGACCAGGAAATACGCAGCGGCTTTACGCATATCATCATAATAAGCGGAATGGACCTGGATTCTACCGCCACGCCCCTCTGCGGGTCAATTTTAGGAGGCATTACCATGGCAAATTTGAAGCAAGAATACATTGACATAAAAGATGTGAAACACCACGTGGAGCATCTTACAATCCCGGAGCAGGAGAACTCTGACCGGGAACAGCTTGTGCGGGAATTGATTATTCTGCTCACCAAATCCACTAAGAAACTTCCTACCTAAGGCCGACTTAGGGCTGGTTTGAAACATGGAAAACGCCGTCTTTTTACCCAGAAGCGGCCCTCTTCCGCGCCGGAAATCCTCGTAATACCGCAAGGATTCCTTGCGGTTTTCTCCTGGAAGCGGACCACTTCTGGTCAAAAATCCGTCATTTCCTCTATGTTCCAACAAGCCCTAGTCCCAAGAGTTCTTGCTGGATTTTTGCGGAGCAAAATGGACCCTTCCCATAAAGAAAAAGTAGGACGTCCACTTTGCTGGCACTTTACCATAAAGAAGGGAAGGGTGTCAAAATGGCCATTGTACTCTATGCCCGTAAGTCCGTAGAGCGGGAAAATAGTATTAGCTGCGATACTCAGCTAGAGTACTGCAAATCTATGCTCAGGCCTGACGAGCGGGACGAGAAAATAATTTCCATTGTGGACAACGGCTTTTCCGGCGGCAACGTCAACCGGGATGGTTTTCAGAAAATGATGAAGCTGATCCGACAGGGTACGGTTGGCAAGGTGATTGTCTACAAGCTGGACAGGATTAGCCGTTCTCTGTCCGACTTTGTAAACATCTTACAGGAGTTTAAGGAATACGGTGTAGAGTTCCTGTCCTCCCAGGAATCCTTTGATACATCCTCGCCTTATGGGGAAATGCTGGTAAAACTGCTGATGGTGTTCGCCGAGTTTGAGCGGACATCCATTATCAGCCGGGTCACTCAGGCATATGCCCACCGCAGCGAAATGGGATTCTACATGGGTGGCCGCCAGCCCTATGGTTTTCTCCTGGTGCCAACCATGATCCACAGCGTCAAGACCAAGAAGCTGGAGCCTAGCCCCGGAGAGGCAGAGCAGGTTCGCTACATTTTTGAGAACTATGCCCAGGAAAACATATCTCTACGGCAGCTGCTGAAAATCTTGCTGGCAGAGGGCAAAGAGCCATTAAACGGCAGCAGCTGGACCACTGCGAAGCTGTCCGCAATGCTTAAGAACCCCATCTATGTCAAAGCGGATGCCGATGTGTATGACTACTACGACCGCCACGGCGCGCAAATAACGGCGGACTTATCCCTGTTCACCGGCAAGTATGGGGCGCAGCTCTACGGCCATACCAAGCATGACCCAGAAAGCCCGGATTGGTCGGACATGAAGCTGGTTCTACTGTCCCATCCGGGCCTGGTGGATTCCCATATCTGGCTGAAATGCCAGCGGAAGCTGGAGAAGAACCGCCAGATTGGAAACAGCTTCAGCAACCGCACCAGTTGGCTGGCCGGGAAGGTGGTCTGCGAGAAATGCGGGCATACCATGACCACCGTCAAGGGGAGGCCTAACAAGAACGGCCAGGCCCGGCGGTACTTCAACTGCACTGGAAAGACCCACAAGCGCACCTGCACTGGACCGAAAGTGACCATCTATGCCGAGGATCTAGAGAACATGGTCTATGACTGCATCCTCGAAAAGCTGGCCGATCTGAAGGACGTGGGCCCAACGGTTAAGAAGGCCGATTGCCCTGAGGTAAACGCACTGAAGCTACAGATTAAGGCCATTGAAAAATTGGAGCATAAGCTGGTAGACGCCCTGCTAACCAGTCCGTTTAACGATGCTCTTCTGTCATTGGCGAATCAAAGGTCCGCTCAGCTGAAAAAAGAGAAACAGGCTCTATATGACCGGCTGAAAGATTGGAAAAGCCGGGAGGATCAGACGGGCGCGGTGGCGAATTTGGCAAAATCTTGGCGGTCTGTTGATTACAACCGCAAGAAAGCGGTGGCGGGGATCATGATCCATAAAATCGTGTTCGCCCAAGACGGCGGAGTGAAGATATTATGGAATATATAAAAAGAACGCCTGGGAAATTCCTAGCGTTCTTTCTTTCGTGATGATTTAGGGCAACACCGCACCATTCTAAGCACCGTCTTGCTTGCAGATTTTCCGTGATAGCGCACAGCTTTCGCTTGTCAATGGTGAGATGGACGGCGCTCGATCTGTACTCTCTCACGAAAAATCTGACTGCCCAATACGGTACTTAGAATTGTGCGGTATTACCTTAGCGTTTCCGTTGATTTTGTAGTAAATCAACCGATAGCGAGGTATCGAACAAACTGAAATCGCCTTTTTTATGGCAAAACACTATGAAACCCAGCGTCCACATGAACTATGGGGCCAAGAAAGAACACAAGGACGTTTTTCTCTCCCTACGGGCAGCAACAAACGCCCGAGGCTACTAAAAATCCGGGCGCAAGCCGCGCCCGGATTTACAGGAACTTGGGGCGTTCAGCCACCAGCAAGCGGCCCGCTATACCCGCTTCCTTTGTTAGCGCCTGCCCAATCGTTCCTATTTTAGATACTTTTTTAACTTGTAGGCAACGGCCTGCACATCAATGGGTTTTGCCAAATGATCGTTCATACCGCACTCTAAACATTTTTGAATATCCTCTGAAAACGCGTCAGCCGTCATTGCGATAATGGGAATATCCGCGTCCTCACGTTCCAGCCCCCGGATGGCTACGGTCGCTTCATAGCCATCCATAACCGGCATTCGCACGTCCATAAGGATTGCACTATAATATCCAATAGGAGATTCCTCAAATTTTGTAGCGCAAAGCTTTCCGTTTTCCACCCAATCCAATTCCACTTCCAAGACAGAGAGCATTTCCCTTGCTACTTCCCAGTTCAATTCATTATCCTCTGCCAATAAAATATGCTTTCCTCGAAGCACCAGATCAACCGCCAGCTCCGCCCCAGCAGGTTTTTCCACACCGATACCGGCAAATGCGTTCAGCGCGTCAACCAAAGTGGACTTAAACAGAGGTTTGGAAATACAGCCGGAAATTCCCGCTTCACTGGCCTCGCCCGCTATCTCACTCCAATCACAGGTCAAGAGCAGTACCGCCGGGCCGCCCTCTCCACACTTCAAGCGGACCGCCCGGGCCGCCTCCATCCCATTCATGTCCGATAATTCCCATCCCAAAAGGACCAAATGATAGCGGCCGCAGGCCATCTGTTCTATTGCCTGCCCGGCGCTTAAGCACCATTGGGAGCGGATACCCATGGATTCCAAAATCCCAACCGTATTGGCGCACAGGCGCTCGTCTCCATCAACCACTAGTACATTCCAGTCCGGAAGCGCTGTATCCGTCTCCCGCTCCGCCGCCTTTTTCAGGTCGAGTACAACATGGAACTCGCTGCCCTTGCCCTGTTCGCTATGAACTGAAATGGCGCCGTCCATCGCGTCTACAATATACTTGGTGATTGTCATTCCCAGCCCGGAACCCTCTGTTTTTCGGACCCGCGTATTGTCCTCTCTGCTGAAAGACTCAAATATTACCTTTTGATATTCTTTCGACATGCCAATTCCCGTATCGCGCACCAGGAAATGGGTGCGAACATAAGAGGGCTGTTCCGGAAGCGCCTCCTGGTACACCGTCACTTGAATGGAGCCGTTTTCCGGCGTGAACTTAACGGCATTCCCCAGCAGGTTAATCAACACCTGATTCAGCCGCACGCTGTCACAATACACATCTTCCGAAAGGATTTCATAGGCAGCCGCGTTGAACTGTTGGTTTTTCGCCTTGACCTGGGGCTGCATAATATTGACAATACAGTCCATCACCTCCCTCAACGACATGGGCTCTACATTCAGCGTCATTTTTCCGCTTTCGATCTTGGATATATCCAAGACGTCGTTAATCAGCCCCAGCAGGTGCTTGCTGGACAATGCGATTTTACGCAGATAATCCTGAACCTGCTCTGGATTACTGGCGGTATCTATAGCCAAGGATGTCATCCCTATGATAGCGTTCATAGGGGTGCGTATGTCATGGCTCATGCTAGAAAGAAAATCCTGCTTTGCCGCGTTGGCTTCTTCCGCCTCTTTTCGCGCCCTTTCCGCGTCTTTTCGGGCCCCGTCCATCTCCGCGTTCACGCGCTTTAATTCAGACACCTGGTTCCTGAACACTCTCAAATATTGAAAGAATATGTAGAGAAGCATGGCAATGACCGCGAAAGAAGCGGCGTAGACAATCGTTAGCCAATGGCCGCTCATCCCCGCGATGGTATAATCCAGCCCATCAAAGGGGAGGACCGTCACCAGATACCAGTCGCAATAGGGGAGGCTGGTACAATATAGATGACGGCGCGATCCACCATTTTGTTTCAGAATAACAGAATAGTCCTCGCCCACATTCATGGCCGCTGTCATCTGTTCAATACAGGAGGCCGCTTCCTCGGTCTGACCACCAAAAGCATTGTATAGTCTGTCAAAATAAGTTTCGTGGGCCCCGCCCTCGTTCCCAACAACGTAGCTGCCGTCCTTTCGTATAACAAAAGAATAGCTCAAGGAATCGTCGGAATCAAGAAAGAGGACCTCACCCATATATTTGGTAGAGAGACCCACAACCATGGCAAGACTGTCGCTTCCGCCGGACATAGGATATGCACAGGGGACGCCGAACAAAATCACTCCGTCCCCGTTGCTATCCACAGCGGACGCCGCCTTGCGCTCCCCGTTCCGCAGGCTCTCTAAAAACAGATCGGGGTGGTTGAGCTTTACTGGGTCACCGTAAATGGTTTCAATTTCTCCATTTGGGGAATATAGGGCCGCGCACAAAAACCGCCTTGCCCGTGCGCCATATTCAATCTCTTCCTTTGTGCCATAACTGGAATTGCCCTCTCCTGCCGCAATATGCGCAATGGATTCCGCCATAGTCAGGCGAAGTTCAATAATGGTTTCAAAGTGTAGAGATACCTGCTCATTCATTCCGGACATATAAGCGGTCCCAATATCCTCAATGGCATTTTCGCTCATATGATGAATGGATATTCCAAGAAAGGAAAACACAAAGATAGTTAAGCAAACAATTACCGCTATGCTGATTTTTAAAAATCGAGGCAAAGCCCTATTTTTCATAAATTTCCCCGCTCCACAAGTTCATTAAGTAGTCAGAATTTATAATGATTGGACCATTGGGCGCTCTGTGTTTCGTGCTTCTAACAGCCCCTCAGCTGGCTCATAACCTGGAACATTTCGCGGATGTCCACCGGCTTTGCCAAATGAGCATTCATCCCAGCCCCCTTTGCCAATGCCACATCCTCTTCAAACGCGTTGGCCGACAGCGCGATGATCGGCACGGCTTCCGCGTCCGCCCGGTCCAGGCTGCGAATCACCCGCGACGCCTCATACCCGCTCATAACCGGCATCATTAAATCCATAAGCACACAGTCAAAGCTTCCTGGTTTCGATGCCGCAAACGTGTCTACGGCGGCTTTTCCGTCGTTGGCCGTTACCACCTCCACGCCCGCGTCTCTAAGAATGTATTCCGCAATCTCGCAGTTAATCTCATTATCCTCTACCAAAAGCACGCGCATCCCGGCAATATTCTCCGGCATAGTCCAGGCCCCGTCTGCGGCCTCTCCGCTCCACGCCTCATCCACTCGAATCGGAAGCGTAATCTGAATCACGCTTCCTTTACCAATCCGGCTGTCTATCTCAACGGTCCCCTTCATCTGATCAACCAGCTTCTTTACAATGGACATCCCAACCCCCACACCATTATAGTTGGTTCTCGCCCCCTGATGTTCCTGAGTAAAGGGTTCAAAAATATGCTCTTGAAAATCCTCTCCAATACCGATTCCGGTGTCTTCCACTACAAAATGGCAGCTTGCCATTCCGTCTTGAAAAGCGGTCTCCTCTGCCCGGACAAATACAGAACCGCTGGGCCGGTTATACTTAACGGCGTTATCAATCACATTCATTAGGATTTGTTTCAGGTGCAGCGGGTTTCCAACCGCTCTCCTGTGCCGCAGGCCAGACGCGTCCAGCTCCAGCCGGATTCCACGTTCTTCCGCCAAAGGGGACAGAATCGTAACGCAGTCTTTTAAGGTACTATAAAGGTCAAAGGGCTCCTCCACCGCCGCGGGTCTTCCGCTCTCCAGCTTGCTGACCTGAAGCACATCGTTCACCAGAGACAGCAAGTGTTCTGTTGACACGCGGATTTTCTTTCGGCACGCGCTCTGCCGCGCTGGATCATCCTGGCTTTTTTCCAGAATTGCCAGCATGCCCAAAATCCCATTTATGGGTGTGCGGAGATCGTGGGACATGTGGGAAAGAAACTCACTTTTTGCCGAGTTTGCCTGCCTCACCCGTTCCAAAAGCTCCATAATGGATTGTTCCTGCTTCTTTCTCGTCACTATGGTCTCTGTGATGTCCTGGTGATACCCATTCAGGCAGGCCCCCGGCTTTTTGAACGTCTTGTCTGGTACGCCGCCGCAGCGGACATAAATTTTCCCCTGTGTTGGATGATTCCAGGGGTAGATCACCTCGGAACGCCCGGCTTCCAGAATTTCCCCCACTGTCTCCCGCACCATCTCCACATAGTCTGGCCCAATGCGCCCAAACCAGTGTTGATAGCACTCCTCTGGCCCAATCTCATCCGGTACCCCCAAGAGAATCCGCATGGTCCGGTCCGCGTACATTCTCGGCGGGCAGCCTTCCTCCAGCTCAATCGTCCAAATTCCAGTCTTGGCCCCCTCCAAAATGTCCTCCAGGCTCTGCCTTGCCTCCAGCTTATACTTCTCTTCCTGCTCCACAAGAGCGTTCACATCCCGCTGCGCAAAAATCGCGCAGTTCTCTGTCTCTGTCTTTTCCGTGGCAGAAAAATGGATCTCCAGGTACTTTAGCCCAGAAGAAGAGTCTTTTACTTGGTACCGGACCGAAAACTTCCGCTTGGCCCTAAGCTGGGCTAGCACATAGCTTTTCTTCGTCACAGCGCGAAGCCGCTCTTGGTCCCGGGGAACTACACACTCGGAAATATACCGTTCCATAGCCGCCGCATAACCATCCTGAAAATAGGCCGCCCAATCCATCCCCACCTGTCCGCTGCTGCGGTAAACTTCGCATTCACCTGTGTCAAAGCTTACCTCATAAATGTCCAGGTAGTCCACACTAAGGGCGTGGAGCACGTTATAGCTCCGCTTTTGAAGTTCCCGAACCAGATTGCGCCGCTTCAAAGAAGATACGATAAAATACGCCGCGGTCTGGAGCATATTCGACGTGTATTCCAACGACCTTACAGGGGGATTATCCACCCCGTAAAAACCTATGATCTTTTTGCCGTCATACAGGGGAATCACCACTAGGGAATGGATGCTCTGCTGCTTTAGGTTTTCATACTGAAGCGGGTCTGTCTCCCGGATATCTTCCAGATTTTCAATAACAATATGCTTGCCCACGCCGAACTTTTGATACCACCTTGCGCACACCTCTGAGGGGACATTTTGGAGACTCTCCTTTTCCGGCTTCACTCCGTCGGCCACCCACTCATAGGTATTGTCATCCCCGCCGGACTCGTTTTGCTCGAATATATAGGTCCTTTCCCCGTTCAGCGCTTTTCCCAGGTGCTCCAGCAGCACCTCTAGGGACTGGTCTGGCGTCTCCTCCAGCAGGGCGACGCGGAGTCCCTCGTTGATCACTGCCTCCAGATTCTGAACGCTCCGTATGCCGCTGTATCGCTCATGGCTCTCCATGTCCGGGGTTTCTTCTCCAGCCCGTTCAAAACGTTTCCCTGAATAATCCATACGCCTGTCCTCCATACCGACCGTTCCCCGGTCATAGTTGCCACAGCAGCTCTCCACACGCAGAGGCGCTTTTCTGGAAATGGCGTCATTCCGCTTTCTCCCTGCGGCTCCACCACTTAACACAAAAGAATCTCTGTCATAATACCATATCCCTCCCAATCATGTCAATAATATGCAGCAGAAAACGTCCCCAGTAAGTTCCGTGTAAAAACCGCTTCCCTTAAGAGGAAATTTGTGCTATACTTAAGGTATAAAGTCTATCATCCATCCGTTCAGCGCGGCGCGCAAGTTCCAACTGGTGGATTGAGCGGCTTTTGTTCTGTCTATGAACAAAATTATCCAGAAAAGGAGCGACCGGAACGTGACAGAAAAGCAATCTGACTTCCTCAACAGCCGGGAGGCAAAACGGAGCCTGGATCGGCGGATATTGCGGAATACCACCCTTAATATCCTCATTTTGGTGGTCATATGCTGTGTAATCATGGCCCTTTCTTTGCAATCACTCGCCAACAACATCCTATTAGACAGCCTTCAGCCCATGGCCCGGCAGTCCGCCAAAACCGTGGAGGCCAATATGCATATGTTGGCCGACCGCACGATGACCATTGCCGCCGATCCCCGGATGAACGCGGCCGCTGTTTCTGCGGGAGCGCAGACGTCGGCCCTGGATACGGCCGCCATCTCTGAAAACCGCAGGGCGGTACTGGAAGAGGCTGCGGAGGTTTATGAGCTTTATACAATTGCCCTGTACGACTTGGACGGCCGGCTGGTGCAAGGGGCCGGACCCGACGATGCGCTAGAAAACCTGGAGAGCAGTTTTTTTGCGCTTTTGAAGGAAACCGATAATCTGACCATCCATTCCTCCACTATCTTTCAAGGAAAGCTGGGCATTATGATCGGAATGCCGGTGAAGGAGAACGGCGAAACCGTTCTTTATTTGATGGGGGTATATAAATATGACCTGCTTAACGATGTGATTAGCAGCATTAATCTGGGCAGAAGCGGCATGGCCTATATGGTTGACCAGAGGGGAACCGTCGCCGGGCACCCGAACCAGTCTCTGGCCCTGAGCCAGAGCTCGCTGACCCAGCTTAGCGGCGGCAATGGAGACGCGGTGGAGCGGGTTACTACCGGTGAGACAGGGGCAACCGAATTTGCCGTCGACGGAGAAAAGATGCTGGTGGCCTTTTCCCCCATTCGGGGGACCCTTTGGTCCCTGGTCATTCAGATTCCCAAGGCGGATTATAGCCATTTTATTAATGGAGCAATCCTTCTATCAATCCTGGCCACTCTGGCGGGCCTGGTTGTTTCCATGCTGCTCATCCTGCGGTTCGCCCGCTCCATCTCCCGTCCGGTAAAGCGCGTAACCAACCGGATGGTGGCTCTTGCCAGCGGCGATCTTCACACGGACGTCCTCCCTGTCAGCACTGGGGATGAGCTGGAGGTTATGACACAGACGCTGGACGCCACGCTGGAGAGCATAAACCGTTACATATCCGATATCCAGCAGGTACTGACGCATGTTGCGGACGGTGATTTGCGTACTGGGCCCCAAGTGAATTACGAGGGTGATTTTGTGCTGATTCGCGGCAGTCTGCACACAATTACCCAATCGATGAACGAAACGCTCCTTGGCTTTCGTGCCGCCGCAGACCGGCTGACCACCATGGCGGAACAGCTGAACGGACAGTCCGCACAGCTGCACCAGGCCTCTCAGGAGCAGAACCAGTCTACCGAAGAGCTGGTCCAGGAGGTAACTCATGTGAAGGAGCAGCTGGCCGATGTTACACAGAGCAGCGGACAGACCCGCTCCCAGACAGAAGAGATTACCCGGCGTGTTCAAAGCGCCAATGAGCAGATGGCCGCCCTGTCCTCCGCAATGGACGACATCAGCACTAACGCGCAGCAGATCACAAAAATTGCAAAGGACATTGAAGACATTGCGTTCCAAACGAATATTCTGTCTCTCAACGCTTCTGTGGAGGCGGCCCGGGCCGGAGCCGCTGGAAAAGGTTTTGCGGTTGTGGCCGATGAAGTGAAGCAACTGGCCACCCAAAGCGCCAAGGCAGCCCAAAGCGCCACGGAAATGGTCAACAACACCAAGGCGATCATCCAGACCGGCGTGGTATTGACCGCGAATACCGCTGATTCCCTCCACGCCATTTCCGACGTTTCCACGCAGATTAGCACCATTTCGGACCAGCTGGCCGCGGCGGTGCAGGGGCAGGAGCTTGCTCTGACGGTAATGGAGGAGCGGATCTCCACCATCTCTGCCATTGCGGACCGCAATCTGCAAAACGCGGAGGAAACAGAGCAGTCCAGCGGCTCACTGGCAAAAGAAGCCGAGGCGCTCCAGTCTCAGGTGAAAAAATTTATTCTAAAGGAGAAGTGCAACGAATGAAACGGATTCTGGCCACGCTTTTAAGCGTCATGCTGATAGCCCAACTGCTGGCAGCCTGCGGAAGTCAGGCGGGACTACAGGACGGTTATTATACTGCTCAAGCGTCTGAATTCAGCCATGGCTGGAAGGAATATATCACCATTCTGGTGAAAGGCGGAAGTATTATCTCTGTAGAATATAACGCAGAGAATGCCAGCGGATTCATCAAAAGCTGGGACAACGCCTATATGCAGTCCATGCTCCAGGATCAGGGCACTTATCCCAATGAATATACCCGCAACTATGCGAATCAGCTTCTGGAAGGACAGGGCGAAAGGAGTATCGACGCGATTACAGGGGCAACTTCTTCTCATGAATCGTTTCAAATCCTTGCCCAGGCCGTATTAGAGCAGGCGCGGCAAGGCGACTCCAGCATCGTATTTGTAGACACCGCCCACTAAAGGGCCAGGGAAAGCCTTTCTCTGCCAGGACTTTAGCGTCAGCTTGCCTGCTACAGCACGGGCTGCTCAAAAGCAGTTAAGATAGGAATGATTGCCCCACAGAGGAGCAGTCCATCTGCCAAGATTTCACAGATGGACTGCTTTTTCTATTTTATCCTTAGGGCTTGTTTGAAAATAGAGGAAATGACGAATTTTTGGCCAGAAGGGGACAATTTCAAGGAGAAGAACCGCTGTAGTTAGCTGCGCTAACTACGTCACTCTGGCGATTGGACGAGGATTTTCGACGTAGAAAGTGGCCTCTTATGGCAAAAAAGACGACGTTTTCGATTTTTCAAACAAGCCCTAGTGGTTCAACATTTGCTTGGCCAAAGTTAATATTTTTAAGTAAGGGACGTTCAACCCCAGAGCCTCAAGGAGTTCTAATTTATTTCAGCGGGTATGAACCAAGGCGCTATTTCCGGTTATTCGCCCCGCACCACGCCGCGATCTCCCCAATCAGCCCCAATGGGAGCGGCTTGCTGTAGGGAAGCTGAATGGCGCCTTTGCTGGTTTTGTAGTCCGTCAACCGACCGGCAAACGTCTCCACAGCCTCCGGGCCAGGGTAAAGGCCGATGTGCCGCTTGAAAGCGGCGAACTGGATCAGGTTGCGGCCCTTCCAATAGGTGGGCATACTCCAGGAGATTTTTTGTTCGGCCTCGGGGATGCTGTTTTTGACGGCGTCATTGACCTGGCACAGATAAGGCCTCACCTCTTCCGGCTGGCTGAGGATGTATTCCTCAATCGTCTCCGGCGCTTTCCCGCAGTAATGGTCTTGCTCTTTTCTGCGAAACGACCGGCCGCATTTGGGGCATACCCACATGGCAGGTTCCTCCTGTTCCCGCAGAATCCTTTCCACCGGTTTGCCCTTGGCCAATTCGTCGATAAGCTTGTCCAGATAGCGGATTTCTCGCATGAGGGGGTCCTCAATTTCTTCTACCCGTATCCCGCAGACAACGCCTTTGATCAGCCTCCGGTTGGGATTGAGCGCCGGCGCATTGCGGAAGAAGTCTCCATAACAAAGGCCAGAGGCGCGGGATTTTTCCAAATCTTCCGTGCGGTACCCTGTCAGCCAGCAGACGACCTCATCCACTTCGGATTTTGTACGGCCCTTCCTAGTGGCTTTATTCAGCAGGAGTTCATAGACCCTTCCAAAATTCATTTGAAATACTTTTTCATGGTTCATGCTTTGATACCTCCTCATCAAACAGTCCTCAATCCTCATCACAGGGGTCCCCCCCCACATATCTAGTCATGAAGGGCGTTAGATTCGTATAGGCGTTGGTTTCCAAAATCCTCAACGTTCAGAAAGGTCGTACTAGCTCGTCGCGGATCTGTTCCAGCAGGACGTTTTTGCCGCCATGACGGATGCCGGCCGGTCAGCATCTTGATAATATCCTTGCCAAATAGCTCTCTCGAATGACCATGGATACCAGCTCCTCTCTTGTATAGAATAGCAGATAGTACAACGAATTGTCAATTATATTCCGCTGTACTATCCGATGTAACTTCTATAACTCCAAGATATTACAGGTATTTCATAAAGCAAGCAGCGGCTATAGCTCACGCGAAACGTAGGCGGCTGATTTCGCGGCCGCCACGGCGACCAGATAGCAACGGCCTATCCATGTTCCCCTAGTGAGAATGGAACCCAGTTCTACGGCCACGCCAAGCATAACCCAGAATGCCCGGATTAGTCGGCCATGAGGCTGGTGGATTTCCGATATCAAGCTCCGATGCCGGCGGAAGTTGGAGAAGAATAAGCAGATCGGAAACAGCGTCCGCAACTACACCGGCTGGCTGGGAAGGTAATCTGCGAAAAGTGCGGGTATACCATTGACTACCGAGAGCCAGACCCCCAATAAAGGGAGAGAGGGCGGCGGAACATATGAGAAGGACAAGCGGGAGCCCGGGCGTTCCTTTTTGTGAATCTTTTGATCCGGTTGGTTTTCGGCCATTGGGAAAGGGGACGGGAGGAACTGGATGCCCACTGAAGCAAGGGCCCGGACGCTGGCGTCCGGGCCCTTTTATGATGGGTGAGCTTATAGGTTTTCTCGTTGGGGCGCAGGGTTAGAAGGAGGCGTTGTCTAGAACAGAGAGGTCTGAACATTCTGCCGCGGGCATACTCTCTGTGGCAATTCCGTCATCTTGCAGTTGGGTCGTTTCTTTCAGAAGGGTCATCTTGATCTTCCCGTTCTGGAAATCCGCCCGGTAGGTTGAAATATCCCCCTTCATAACAGCGGTAACCACCCGGAAAATCAAACGCTTATTTTGGGTATCCAGCGTAAACCCGCTGCGCATGACACTGTCATAGTCCGCCAGACGCACAGCTTTGCCGTCTTTAAAGGTATAGAACCGGTAGACTGTATTCATACTGCCATTAAACATTGCGGACAGCATAAGCTCCGGAACGCCATCAAAGTTCATATCCGCGATGGCATAGGAGAAATCCGTAGGGTTATTGACAGGCATATCCAGATTGGGAGCGGTAAACTTCTCGTTTTTCACATTTTGAATCAGGGCCCGGTAAGCGTCCCGCCAGCCGTCCTTGTTCTCTTCGGGTGGGGCGGTGGTTCCGGTCACTTTATCATCGAACCGCTGGAAAAGGGTGGCCGCCTGGGCCCTGGTGGTGACATCCAGGGGCTTCAGGGTGTTTGCGGTGATGCCTGTGATCAGCCCAATGGCGTTTGCCCAGCTCATGGCCTTTTGGGCGTAACCGCTCACTTTATTCGCATCCTTGAACTTGCTAAGGCTGGTAGTCTGGGAGGTATCGTAGTTCTTATACTTGGCGTAGCGGTAGAGCATGGTGGCGAAATCCTGGCGGGTGAGCTTGCCGTTGGGGTTGAAGCGCCCGTCGCTGCCGTTGACGATATTCTTGGAGGAGGCCCACTTTACCGGGTTCGCAAAGTACTTGTTGTCGGGCACGTCCACAAACTTTGTGCCCCCACTGACGCTCGGCTGGCCCTCCATGCGGTAGAGCATGGTGACAAGCATGGCCCGGGTGGTTTTGCCATTGGGGTCAAAAGTATTGGTACTTGTGCCGCCCATAATGCCTTTGTCCACTACATATTTGACGGAATCGGCGTACCAGGCGTCCTTGTTCACGTCCCGAAACCCGGCAAAGGGCTCCGGGGTAGGCTCTGGAGTGGGCTCCGGCGTGGGCACGGGGGTAGGCTCCGGCGTGGGCTGGGTTACGTTGTCGAAGAGGTGGTCATCGGTGAGACTGTCGTTCTTCACAAAGAGCTGCGACCAATAATGAATATTGCCAGACTGATAATGGCCAATTCCTATATAGTCGAAGCCGGCGTTATGCTCATCTAAGATATTTCCTCTGTGACCGGGGGAATTCATCCAGCCAGTCATCACATCTTTGGGTGTGATGTAGCCTTCCGCAATGTTTTCTCCAACGGCCCAAAAGGTAATTCCATAGTCATTCAGCACTGTGAAACAGCTGCTGCCGTCCGGACGAGTATGACTATACAGCTGTACCAGTTCCTTTGCCCGCAGGACCGCGGCCTCGTTCAGTTTGGCGTTGGATTAGTACGGGTCCTTTCCAACCTTTGCCCGCTCCTGGTTCACCAGGTCAAATACCTCTTTGCAGATGGGGTCCGCGGCGGGGGCGGGGGTAGCGGAGGGCTCGGGGGTTGCGTTGACGTCCCGCCAAAGGGCCTTTAGGGTAAATTCCCGGTTGCCCAGGACCTGCATGGTAAAGCTTGTGCCAGGTTGGGTCTTGACGTTCATAAACTCCCAGCCGTCAAAGACCTTGTTAGCCGGAGGGGTGAACGGGCACTGGGGCATCGTGAAGGTGTCCCCGTTGGCAACGACCTCTGGGGCTTTTGAGCCGCGCCCGCCGTTGGAATCATAGGTGATCGTGACCTTAAAATTGGGGTTTGGCGTGGGAGAAGGGGTGGGAGAGGAAGAGGGCGATGGCGTGGCCCCGGCATCCTTCCACTGTGCCCAGAGGATATAGGTGGTATCAGCCTTGGTTTCGTTAACCTTCACCTTCTGGCCGGGCTTGAGGATAGCGTTGGGAGTAAGGGTAGAGCCGGAGCTGAGGCTGCCCTGGATGTACTTCCAGCAGTCGAACACCTTCCCGGCAGGGGGCGTGAAGGAACAGTCCGGCACGGTGAATGTGCCGCCGTTCTCCACCTCCACAGGGTTGCGGAAGCCGATTCCGTTGTTGGCCTCAAAGACGAATTTGGCGGAATAGGATGTCTTATTCTTCCACTGGGCGGTGATAGTTTCCGTAATATCAGAACTAATATAATGATAGCCGTAACCCTCGCCCGGCTGGAACAGCTTATCGTTCCCCCGTATTTTCCATCCTGCGAACTCTTTTCCGGTTGGGGCTGTAAAAGTGCATGCGGGGAATTTATACGTGGTATTCGGGCCATAGAGGACGGTGGGGGACATAGACCCGAAGCCGCCGTTGGAATTGTAGTTGAGGGTGATTTTCGCGCCAGAGGGTTTGGGGGTAGTAGTTGGCTTGGGGGTAGGGGTGGAGGACTCATCTGTTTTCCAAACGGGCTTTACAGTGTAGGTTTCATTTCCATTCCAAGCATAGAAATTATAGGGATATCCTGGGTTGAAGTACCCTCGGTAAGTTCCTTTTTCCACCTGCCAATAGTCAAACTTCATATGCTCCGGCGGGGTGAACGAGCACACAGGGAAGGTTTTCCCGCCTCCGCCAGAGGGGACAGTCACGGTAGGCATGGAGCCAGTGCCTCCGTTGGCTTCATATTTAAAAGTAATTGTATAACCTGAAGGTTTAGAGGTGGGATTGGGGGTGGGGGTAGAAGTGGACTTGCTCTTCCACTGGGCGGTTACGGTCTTTTGTAGGGCGGAATTGATATTCCGGAAAGTGTACTTGTCCCCCGGGGCATACAGGGTATTATCTCCCTCTAATTTCCAGCCCGCGAACACTTTCCCGGTAGGGGGCGTAAAGTCGCATTTGGGGAACTCATAGCTGGTGTTGGGGCCGTATACGACAGTGGGGAATATATAACCGCTGCCGCCGTTAGCTTTGTACTTCAGCGTGATTTCCGCGCCCGTGTGTCCCCACCTGGGCAGCACGGTAGTGGTGAGATCGTAATTGATATTATTGAAGCTATACGTCTCGCCCGGCTGGAAGACTCTATTTGCCCCCCCTAGTGTCCATCCTGTAAACTCTTCCCCCGCCGGGGGGGTCATGCTGCACTTAGGGAAAGTGTAAGTGGCGTTGGGGCCAGTAAGGACGGTGCTGGGCATGCTCCCGCTGCCGCTGCCTTTGTTGTATTCGATGGTGATTTTTGGGCTTGCGCCGATTCCTTTCCACTGGGCATTTAACGTTATAGCACTCGGGTCGGTAAAGTCCAGAGTATACACATCGCCCGGCTTGTACAGCTTATGGCCGGACTTGATTGTCCAGCCCATAAACTCTTTTCCTGGGTAGGGTGTAAAGCCGTTCTCAGGAATTATGTATGCAGTATTGGGCTCGTAGATGGTAACAGGATGCATGACTCCTGAGCCGTAGCCGGCGGTAAATCTTATGTTGATTTTCTTCGCGCCGGGGCGGGGCGTGGGGGTCGGCTTCGGAACCGGCGTGGCGGTTGGTTTCGGGGTCGGTGTGGGGAGTGTGGCGCCTTCGTATAGCTTATCATCGCTAAGGGACTTACTCCCCACAAAAAGCTGTACCCAATAATTTCCATAGCGGCCAATGCCTATGTGGGTAATGCGGTAGTTTCCCTCGTCCAAAATATTGCTTTTGTGACCAGAAGAATTCATCCAGCCATTCATTGCGCTGGCCGCTGTGGAATACCCGGCACCAATATTCTCGCCGACCACATAGCAAGAAGTAATGCCATGCTCCTTAAGCACTGTCTCGGGGTCTCTGCCATCAGGCCGGATATGGTCGAATTTATCCGCCAATTCTTTGGCCCGCACCGCCGCCGCCGCGTTCAGGTTGGCGTTGGATTTGTACGGGGCCTTGCCAACTTTCGCCCTCTCCTGGTTCACCAGCAGAAAGACCTCCGCCAGGCTGGCATCGTCTGCCGCCGAGGCGCTTAGACTCATGGGCAACATCCCAAGCAGCAGGCACATAGCCAGCAAAATAGACAGAGCTTTTTTCATCGATTTCATCCTCATTTCTCCTTACTCTTTTCCCCTGGTGAGTGTTTGACGGGGAATGTATATTTATCTAAATTATACCATCCAGGTTGGGAAAAATCAAGTGGGCAGGCGGAAATTACTGGATGAAATAAGCATTCATGTTCAGGCGGATTTTGCGACTAATCCTTCCGTATTTGAGACCGGATCATTCCCCGTTTTGGGGGAATCCTGCCTCTCAACTACAGATGACTGTATCGCCAATCTAAGGCAACACCGCACAATTCTAAGCACCGTCTGCTTGCACATTTTCCGTCATAGCGCACAGCTTTCGCTTGTCAATGGTGAGATGGACGGCGCTCAATCTGTACCCTCTGACGAAAAATCTGACTGCGCAATACGGTGCTTAGAATTCTGCGGTATTGCCCTAAATTTTCCGGAGGGGGATTTTGGCAATATGTCAGCCTACTGCTACACGATCTCCGTACTGCTGGACGATCGGCAGGTCTATGAACGGCTGATTGTGGACCTCTCCGACAACGATAAGGAAGTGCGACACGTTGTCGCATAATTGATTGTTCAACGCCGGAAGGTGATTGAACTTGCTATTCCGTTAGCAAGACCTACTATCCCCGAAGTGGCGCGCAAGTGCTATGAGGGAGCGGATAGGACAAGGTAGCCCACCCGAAAGGGAGAAGCTGGAACCGT
>NZ_JAWXXL010000022.1:0-59604 GCF_034334985.1 Acutalibacter intestini
GCTCGACAAATGTCGGAGACTCTGGAAAAACTGCGAACGTAAATTACAGAACTCTTTTCAAATGTTTTCTCTTGCCTTTATTCGTCTGCTCTTAAATAGATGCTAAACAGATTCTTAGGCGCAAGAAGGACGCCCCCCAGACCGGTTCAAAAAAAAGACTGATAAAAGTGGTCAATGCTCAAAAGGCATAAAAGCAAACAAGTATGCGCAAAACGCATTTTGACTCTTGCTTTTTGCACTCCGGTGTGCTATAATACTTCTATAAAGACCGCTACGTTCAGGCTCCCGGAAGGATAGCGCACCGGGACGGACTACTTGATGGAGTCCTCAATAACGTAGACCAGCGGGTTCGCCCGCTGTTTTGAAGACAAGGCCGGAAGGCTGCAATAGAACACTTCAGGGTCGCCTGCTATCCAGGCAGCCCGGTGTTCTTTGCACCTTCCGGCTTTTTTATTTTCTTTTTTTCGAGTTTGGAGGAATTTCAATATGAGTAAAACATAAAAGTCCGAAGAATAAATCTCAACGGATGCGCTGCCCCTATTGCGGCAGTCCTGTGGTGCTTAGGAGTGCCGACGGTATCTACCGCGAGAACAGCCAGGGAGCTATGCTCTACGTCTGCAGTCGTTACCCGGAGTGCGACGCCTATGTGAAGGTTCACCCCGGCACCAACATCCCCATGGGGAGCCTTGCCAATCACGAGCTGCGCTCGCTCCGGCGCACGGCACATTACTATTTCGATCAGCTCTACAAAACCGGCCGCATGACCCGGCAGGAGTCCTACAGATGGTTGGCGGACAAGATCTGCGTGCCTCTCAAGGACGCACACATCGGGCACCTGGGCGAGTATTACTGCAAGCTGGTGATCCAGGACAGCAGAAAGCTCCTGCAACCCCACAACGCGCGGCCCCGGCATGGCCCGGGAGAACGGAGGGTATCATGAAACTGACGAAAGAGCAGCAAGTCAAGGTGGAGGAGAACCTGGGCCTGGTGTACAAGGTACTGGGGGACAAGCTCAAAGGACAGTCAGCCGTTGGCAGCTACACCCGGGAGGATCTGTTTCAGGTTGGGTGTATCGGCCTTTGCAAGGCTGCGGCTACCGATAAGGGTGGGACGTTCTCTACATACGCCTACCGGCTGATTTGGCACGAGATTTGCGATGTGCTGGTCAAGGCTAACAAGCAGAGGAACGCTGAGGTGTTTGATGAGTATAATCGGGATATTCCCGATGCCAACACTGACGAGCACCGGGCTGAAATCAACTTTGACGTAGTACGGGAGCTGACGTCTGCTAAAGCGGAAGCCCCTCCCCACGTTGTCAAGGGCATTGACGACATGTTGCTGATGGCCAAGGGCTATACCTGCCGGGAGATCGGCGAGAAGATGGGCGCGAGCGATAATCTGGTGAGCGCCTATGTGTCGAAAGCGCGGAAGTTTCTGAAGGGTAGGCCGAAGTCGGCAGCTATGATGGAGATTTACGCGGCGTAAAAATACTTAGCTGGGTACCGGGGGGAGAACTCGGTACCCAGCTTTTTCTGTTTATGGAGGAATACTATGCGAAGAAAATGGAAAGTAATCGTACCAGTGCTTGCTCTGTTGGCTACTTGCCTGCTGTTTCGTTTTGTGCTGTTTATCGGCTATGTTCCATCGGAGTCTATGGAGCCAACACTGAAGAAGTGGAGTATTATCGTTGGAAGCAGGCTATTTGGTGAGTTGAAGGCGGGGGATATCATTGTGTTCTGGCATGAGGGCAAGCTACTGGTGAAGAGGATTGCTGCAACGGAAGGGAATGTGGTGTCGCATTGTGGAAAACTGCTGACAGTGCTGGAGCGGTGTTTTTACGTGCAGGGAGACAATGTGGGAAACTCTTGGGATTCCCGATATTGGGGAAACCCATTTGTGCGCAAGGACGAGGTGACTGCTCGGCTGATTCAATAAAGCAACTCACTACTCCCCGACACTTTCCGGTGCCTATCCAACCAGGACTTCCGAAAAACATCAGAATGCTATTTGTCCACACTAAAACACAACCGAAACCAAAGTCCCCTCCCCGGCCCTGCTGGACAGGCTGACCGCCGCCCCATGGACCCGGGCAATATGCTTCACGATAGACAGCCCCAGCCCTGTGCCGCCCGAGGCCTTTGACCGGCTCTTATCCACCCGGAAGAACCGCTCGAACACCCGCGCCTGATACTCCTTCGGTATGCCGATGCCGGTATCCTTTACGGTCAGCACTGTGCTGCCTCCCTCCTTCGTGACGCTCACCTCCACGCGGCCAGCCTCCACATTGTACTGGATGGCGTTGTCGCAAAGGTCATAGACCATCTCATAGAGATACCCCGGCACCCCCATGACACTGGCCGCTCCCCCGCTGACAGACAGAGCGACATGCTTCTCCTTCGCCCTGCTTTCTAACGCCGAGACCGCCGCCCGGGCAGTCTCGTACAGGTCGACCGGCTCCATACCGGCGGGGGCTCCCTCGTCCAGCCGGGACAGGTGGATGATATCCTCCACCAGGGACATCATTCGGGCCGACTCGGTACGGATGAGATGGATAAACTCCGGCGCGTCCTGGGGCTTTACCGTGCCGTCATCCAGCATCTCCGCGCTGCCGGTGATGACCTGCAAGGGCGTTTTCAGCTCGTGGGACACATTTGCGGCGAACTCCCGGCGCATCCGCTCAGCCTCCGCCTGCTCGGTCACATCGAAAGCCAGCAGGACCGTTCCGGCAGGCGCTCCGTCAGTTTGTATGCGGCTCAGGTCAAGCTGGTACTCCCTGCCGTCCCGCTCCATTCTGAGCTCGCTGTGCCCCTGCCCGGCAGCCTCTTCCAGCGCCGCGCTGATGGCATGGCTGTGGTCAACAAGCAGGAAATCCTGCCCCAGGCAGGAGCTGTCCGTATGGAAAATAGTCTTTGCCGCCGGGTTCATGCTGACGATTTTGCCGTCCCTGTCCAGCAGGACCAGCCCCTCGTTCATGTGGGAGGTTATCTGCACGAACTCATCGGCCCGCTTTTTCAGGCTCTGCATTTGCTCCGATATCTGCAGCCGCTGGCGGTGTATCTTTTTGAGCAGCGGGGCCAGCTCCTCATAGGTCTCGTTCTCAAGTGGCCTGTCCAGGTCCAGCCGGTTCAGCGGCCGGACAATGCGCTTTGCAAGCCTATGGGCCAGCAGGGCCGAAAACACCACAGCCAGTATGCCCACAATCGTCATGGGTTGGAGCATGGCCATCACCAGGGTGAACATGGTAGCCCGGCTGACGGAAATCCTCAGCACCGTGCCGTCGCTCAGCTTGCGGGCCCGGTAGAAGGTCTCCTCGGTCATGGTGCCGGAAAAGCGGGAGCTCTCGCCCTCGCCGCCCAGAAGCGCCTCCTGTATTTCCTCCCGGTTTCCGTGATTGCCCAGCTTTCTATAGTCCTCAGCCGTGTCGAAGAGCACCGTCCCGTCCGGGGAGACCCAGGTCAGGCGGTAGCTTTTGCTGTCTATCCCCTCAAGATAGCCCCTGCCGCCTTTCTCGACCCCCTGGGCCGCAAGGTACAGCTCGTCCGCCAGCTGGCTTTCCTCAATGTCCCGGTAGTACTGGTATAGGCAACCCATCACAATGATGATGTTTGCCAGCAGCACCGCCGCCGACACCGCCAAAATGGAGTGAAAAATCCGCTTAGTCATTCTGACGCCTCCAGACGGTAGCCGACGCTTCGCACGGTCTTTATCATGGAGCCGGACTTTCCCAGCTTCTGCCGCAGGGTCTTGATGTGCATGTCAACCGTCCGGGTCTCCCCGGCGTACTCCACGTCCCAGACCTCAGCAAGGAGCTGCTCCCGGGTGAACACCATCCCGGGCCGGGACAGGAACAGTCTTAGCAGCTCGAACTCCTTATAGGTCAGGTCCACCCGCCCGCCGTCCGCCGTTACGGTGCGCTCCCCGGTATTCATCCGAAGGCCGCCCGCCTCGACGATGTTCTCCTCTTTGGGGGCGCAGCGCCGGAGTACGGCCTTCACTCTCGACACCATCTCCGTCATACCAAAGGGCTTTGAGATGTAGTCGTCCGCGCCCATATCAAGGCCCGTGACCTTGTCGTATTCCGTGCCCTTTGCCGTTGCCATGATAACAGGTATTCCGGCGGTGGCGGTATGGGCGCGGAGCCTTTTCAGAATAGTGAGCCCGTCCTCGCCGGGCAGCATGATGTCCAGGAGGATCAGCTGGGGCGGCTCGCTCCGAATGGCCTCAAACAGGCCGCCGCTGTCGGGAAAGCCCCTGACCTCAAACCCGGCGGCTGTAAGGGCATAGCTCATCAGCCCCCTTATGCCGTCGTCGTCTTCCACACAGTATATCATAATGCTCCCCTCCTTCGCCGGTCTATTGTACCACATCCCTTTTCTCTTCGCAAGCCGGGGCCAGGTCTTTCTCCCCTGTCACGGAGAATATCACCCACTGGGCAATGTTCACTGCATGGTCGCCGATGCGCTCCAGGTACTTGTCTATCATCATCAGGTCCAGGGCGTATTCCCCCTCCGAGGGCTCCCGGGCTATCCGCTTGATCAGCGAGCGCCTGACCCGTTTGAAGTAATCGTCCAGCAGGTCGTCGCCGGCAATGACAGACGCCGCAAGGGCCGTGTCCCTTGACACATAGGCGTCTACGCTGTCGGTCACCATTTCCACAGCCGAGCGGGTCATCTCGTGGATATGCTCCAGGCGCTCCGGGGCGTGGCCCTCGGCTATCAGGATGAGGACTATCTCGGCTATGTCCTCGGCCTGGTCGCCGATGCGCTCCATGTCGGTTATGATTTTCAGCGCGGCGGATATCTGCCTTAAATCCCTTGCCACCGGCTGCTGCTGCAGGAGGAGCTTTAAGCACAGGCTCTCGATGTCCCGCTCCATCCGGTCCGTCTCGGCGGCGATAGCGGAGACCTTCTCCGCGTACTCCCGGCTCCCCTCGGCCAGGGCCCTTGAGGCAAGGGAGATGGCCTCCTCACACAGGGCGCCCATCTGTATCAGCTCCCTGTTCATCCGGGCAAGCTGTTCATCGAACCGGTTCCTCATCATCCAAACCTCCCCGTAATGTATTCTTCCGTCTTTTTCTGCTCCGGCCGGGAGAAAAGCTTCTCCGTGCCGCCGAACTCCACCAGCTCCCCCAGCAGGAAGAACGCCGTGTAGTCTGAGACCCGCACCGCCTGCTGCATATTGTGGGTCACCATGACGATGGTGTACTTCTCCTTGAGCTGCATCGTGAGCTCCTCTATCTTCCCGGTGGAGATGGGGTCCAGGGCGCTGGTGGGCTCGTCCATGAGCAGCACCTTCGGCTCCACGGCCAGGGCCCGGGCGATGCACAGCCTCTGCTGCTGGCCCCCGGAGAGGCCCAGGGCGTTCTTTTTCAGCCTATCCTTCACTTCGTCCCAGATGGCCGCGCCCCGGAGGGAACGCTCCACGATATCGTCCAGCTTGGCCCGGCTTTTGACCCCGTGGGTGCGGGGGCCGTAGGCGATGTTGTCGTAAATGCTCATAGGGAAGGGGTTCGGTTTCTGGAACACCATGCCGATCTCCCGGCGGAGCCCGTTTACGTCCACGTCGGGCCCATAGATATTTTTACCCCCATACCTCAGCTCGCCGGTTATCTTCACCCCGGGGACCAGGTCGTTCATGCGGTTCAAGGTCTTGAGAAATGTGGACTTTCCACAGCCGGACGGGCCGATAAAGGCGGTGATGCTGTTCTCATAGATGGGAATGCTCACATTTTTCAGCGCCTGGGTGCTGCTATACCATAAACAGAGGTCTTTTGCGGTGATAATTTCCTCCATTGGCTCATGCCCTCCTTTTCTTGAAATACCAGCCTGCCAGAGCGGCACAGAGGTTGACCAGCAGGGTCAGCACCAGCAGAATTGCCGCGATGGCAAAGGCCGCTTCAAACTCGCCCCGGTCTTTGGCGTAGACGTACATGGCAACCGTCAGCGAGGCCCCGGAGCTGCCCAGCCCGGTGAAGAAGCCGTTGACTACATGGGCAAACCCGGCGGTAAAGAGCAGCGCCGCCGACTCGCCCAGAATGCGCCCCACTGACAGGATACAGCCGGTTATCACGCCGTCCACGCACCCGGGCAGCACCACCGTGCGCACCACCCGCCACTTGCCCGCCCCCAGGCCGAAGGCCCCCTCGCGGTAGCTTTGAGGGACAGTTTTCAGGCTCTCCTGAGCCGTGCGCATGACAGTGGGCAGGTTCATGATGACCAAAGTCAGGGCCCCTGCCAGCAGGGAGGTGCCGAAGGTCCCGGCAAAGAGCATCATGCCAACGAAGCCGTAGATGATGGAGGGTATGCCCGAGAGGGTCTCGGCGGCGTACTCGATCACGGACACCAGCCTTTTACTTGCCGCGTATTCGGTCAGATACACAGCCGCGCCCACCCCCAGGGGCAGCACAACGGCAAGGGCCGCTAAGATGAGGTAGAGGGTATTGAGGATGTCCGGCAAAATGCCGATGCGGTCGTTCAGGATACTGGGGCCGGTGGAGAGCAGCTGCCAGGTGATGTTGGGCAGCCCCTTACAGAGTACATAGACGATGATGAACAGGGCGAATCCGCAGGTTATGGCAACGGAGAGGGCCATCAGGCCGCGCATGGCGAAGGAGTATGCTTTTCGTTTCATGTCAGCCCTCCCTGCTCCGCTTGAGGAAAAAGTTCAGCGCGGCGTTGATCAGCAGGATGAACAGGTACAGCACCAGGGCGATGGAGAACAGTGCCTCTCTTTGGAGGCTCCCCGGGCTGGAGTAGGACATCTCGCTGGCAACCGCCGTGGTGAGAAAGCGCACGCTCCCAAAGAGGGAGGGCATGTTGGGCACGTTGCCGGAGACCATCATCACCGCCATAGCCTCGCCGATGGCCCGGCCCACCCCCAGCACCACTGCCGCCGCGATGCCGCTCTTGGCAGCGGGGGCCGTTACCTTAAAGTATGTTTCTACAGGAGTGGCACCCAGGGCCAGGGAGGCCTCCTCATATTCGTGGGGAACAGCCTCAAGCGCTGTCACTGATACCTTTATAATAGAAGGCAGTATCATGACCGCCAGCACGATAATCGCCGCCAGCAGACTTGCCCCGTCCGGGACATGGAACAGTGTGCGGATTCCCGGCACCAGAATCAGCATACCCACCAGGCCGTACACCACCGAGGGGATGCCCGCCAGCAGACTGACCGCGCTCCCCACCACGGACTTCACTCTGGGCGGGGCCAGCTTTGCAAGGTACACCGCCGTGAAGAACCCCACCGGCACCCCGAACAGGATCGCCCCTGCCGTGCCGTATACGCTGGTGAGGATGAAGGGCAAAATACCGAACCTGGGGTCCCGGGCGGTGGACTCCCAGGTGTCTCCCAGCAGGAAGTCGAACAGGCCGATCTCCCCAATGGCCGGTATGCCGGACAGTACCAGAAAAACGGTGATGAGCAGCACGCAGCCTACTGTGACAAGGCCAAGTATGAGGAACAATCCGTGGAAGAAGCGCTCGGTAAGCTGCCGCCGGGCCCGGGGCCTCCGGCTGAGCTGTGCGCGGGAGGTCTGTATGTTTTCCATAGGGCGGCCCTCAGTTGGCCGGGACCGCGCCCGCGCCGGAGATCAGCGGGGCCGCTTCGGCGGAGGTGGCGAAGTCGAAGAAGGCCTGGGCCGTTTCGGAAAGCTTGGCATCGGTTTTCGTCACCAGGATGAAAGGCCGCTGGATGACATAGCTGCCGTCCTTCACGGTATCTTCTGTGGGTGCCACGCCGTTCACCGTAATGGCCCGGACGCTGTCCTTCACCGAGGCCAGGGAGGCGTAGCCGATGGCGTCCGGGTTCTGGGCCACGGCGGTTATCACATCGCCGGTAGAGGTCAGCTCCTGGCGGTATTGGCATTTTTCTTCCGTGCCGGTGATGGATTCAAAGCCGTCCCGGGTGCCGCTGCCCGCCTCCCGGCCGATGAGCACCACGGGCGCGTCATTGCCGCCCGCGTCCTTCCAGTTCTCGATCTCCCCGGTGTAGAGCTTAGCAATAGTCTCCGTGTCCAGGTCTGCCACAGGATTCTCCGGGTTGACGATAACGGCAATACCGTCATAGGCCAGCACCGTGGCGGTCAGGCCCTGGGCGGTTTCCTCCTCCTTCAGCTCCCGGCTGGAGAGGCCGATGTCGCAGCGACCCTCCTGCACGGCCTGGATGCCCGAGCCGGAGCCGGTGGGGTTGTAGGTGAAGGCGGCGCCTTCATTCTGCTCCTGGAAGGATTCTCCCAGCGCGCCGATGACCTTCTCCATGGAGGTGGAGCCGTCTGTGGAGACAGTACCGGCGGTTTTCTGGGTGCAGCCAGTGAGAATGGTGGCGGCGGTCAGTGCCGCCAGTGCAAGTGTGGTGATTTTCTTCATGTTGATTTCCCCTTTCAGTTTTATGCTTTTATGATAGGGGAATAATGTAAAATTCAAAAGGGACGGTGTGTAAAATCCAGGTAAAAGTCAATTTATATTTCCCCCGAAAATACTGGAGCCAGCTGTTTCTGACGAGTAGTTTCAGAGAGCTGTTTGTATTTTGCGTTTTCTCTTGCCTTTTGCATCCTTATCCCATATAATTAGATGTATCGGCCACTACTAATGTAAACCGACATTTTGGTTTTATATCAGATGGATTCGAGAAGAATTTTAGTAAAAATACTTATTGTACTTTTATAAATGGGAAATGAAGTGTATGAATAGAAAGAATGAGGGGAACAGGATATGGCGTACAGTTTTTGCTCTGCTGATATTTATTATGGTCGTTTTGCTGGCTGTGGCAGTTTTTCTGTTCTGGATGTTTTCGGTAAGTTTCAAACCTGAGGAAGGATTTCAACCTCTGCCGGACCCTCCAACGGATAAACTCCAGTGGGTGTTTATAACGCGGGATGGAGGTGAATCCTCCGAATATGCAGAGCTGCTGCCTGACACTTCACAATTAGAGGAGATGGCCGGAATGCCAGTGACCATCACAGTGTGCTCAGCCGATAAGTTCCTGAATCTGGTTGCCGCTGGAAAAACAAGCGACGTAGTCACCCGCTGCTATATTGATCCCAAACTGAAGCGCTTTGAGACCTCCGGAATGGCGGAAAACTTGCAGTGGCTCTTAGATAGAGAGCTGCCGGATTTCCAGCTTTCCAATGAATTCCTGGACTGGTGCGGAAACACCAAGGGAGATGTATACGCATATCCACACACCAGTTCTACTCTTCCAATGGGGACAAGCGCAAAAGCTGGAGTCGTGATGCTGGCAAATAAACGGCTTTTAGAAACGCATAACATACCCAAGAATTGTTTTTCCGGCAAGGAAGATACCGTTCAGGCATTGATATCCATTCGCAAAGCAGAGCCGGGAATTGCCCCATGCTACTTTGATCTCTCCACCCTACAGCAGATGTTTGGCGCCAGAAGTTTGGATCAGCAAGGCTGCTGGCAGGATAAATTCTTCCAGGAGGAAACACTGGAAGCACTGGAATGGATGAACTACCTTTATAAAGAGCGTCTTCTTGATCAGGATGTGTTTACCATGACGCAAAGCTATCTGCTTTCCCAGTTGCGCGAAGAGAAGGTTTTTCTGGTAGCTACATCCACTCTCTATCCAATACTTCAGGCTTTGCCGGAAAATGATCCTATCTGGAAAGATTACGAAATTGTGGGGCCCATTACTCCTGACTCCGGAAAACCCTTCCAGTTCCGTCAGAATTATGACGAGCAGTATGCCTCTACGGTTTTTATGAAGAACAGTGATTTCCCAAAGGCCCAAGTACGGCTTTTGTTGTGCTTTTGCCGCCAAACCGCGGAGTTCACCCCGCAGCAGGAACTTGCAGCCTCTGCGGGAGGCTTTACTGACTTTCCAGAGTGTTATGGCTTTGCCTCCGGGAGCATAGGCGGCATTTATGAAGAATACGCCGAAGCTACGATCCCTTATGAAATACTTTTTGCCCATTACGCAGACACTCGGCTATCCAATATTTTTGAATCTGTAGAGAATTATCGTCAGTCTCAGATAGTGCGTATGATTGTCTCTACCCCTCAAAATGAGGTGGAGACAATTTACCGGGAAACCTTGTTAGAAATGGAAAACCGAGACAATTCTATGTTGATCCACTGGAAACAGAACAAGTATCAACAGGCCAGGAAGTTGGCTGATACTTATGGTATACAGACTGGGCAGAAGAAACAATAATTTGGCTATTCAAAAATTTATCATTTTTTGTGCAAAGTGTCTTCTTTATCTGAGTTTAGCAAAAGTCTCAAGAAAGCCTATATCAAGTTATATAAATATGGAACTTTTCCCCATAGGGCATCCCATGCCCTATGGTTTTTTTGTGCGTGTCCTCACTGTCCCTCATTTCATAATACAATTTTTTATCGAATTCCTCAGAAAAGAGCAAAAAGTGTTAACAAATCCCAAATTCAAGCATTTCCAAAAATTCATACTTGTGTAATAATTAGATTGTTCAAAATTATGGACCCAATTCAGGGCATGGGTCCAAAGAAAGGGTGCGAGGCATATGGCGGCGAAGGCGGCCGGTAAAAATCTGAGCAGGCGTCCACAGAGCAGTTCCCTCTGGAAGAGGATATCCAAAAACTGGGGACTCTATCTGTTGCTGCTACCTGCAGTGGTTCTTTTGTTCATGTTCACGTATATCCCAATGTACGGCATCCAAATTGCCTTTAAGGATTTCGCTCCGAAAACAGGTATTGGAGGCAGTCCTTGGGTAGGTTGGGAGCATTTTCAAACCTTCTTCAACTCCTTCCAGGTAAAGTCGCTATTTACCAACACCATCTCACTCAGCCTTTACAGTTTGGTGGCCGGATTCCCGTTTCCTATCATCCTTGCCTTGGCAATGAATCAGATCCGGGTAAAGCGCTTTAAACAGACTTTGCAGGTGGCCACCTATCTGCCCCACTTCATCTCTACAGTGGTTATGGTGGGTATGCTGTTGGTGTGGCTCTCTCCCAGCAGCGGTCTTTACGGCAATTTGGCCAAGCTCTTCGGCATTAACGACCCGCCCAATATTCTTGGCATGGCCGGAGCCTTTCAGAGCATCTACGTGTGGAGCGACGTTTGGCAGCACGCGGGCTGGGACAGTATCATCTATATCGCGGCCCTGGCGGCTGTAGATCCATCGCTGTATGAGGCAGCCACAGTGGACGGTGCAGGGAAGTGGCAGAAGATCAAATATATCGACATTCCTTTCTTGCTGCCCACGGCGGTAATCCTGCTGATAATGCGTGCGGGAAGTATAATGAATGTGGGCTTCGAAAAAGTTTACCTGATGCAGAACCCTCTGAATACTATGGTCAGCGAAATTATTTCCACATATGTATACAAAATCGGCATCATTAGTAATCAGTACAGCCTTTCAGCTGCGGTGGGCCTGTTCAACAATGTGATCAATTTTGTGCTTCTGTTGTTGGTAAATCAGGTTTCCAAGAAGATGGGCGATACCAGCCTGTTTTAGAGGAATAATATCAATTTGGAGGGATTTATATGGCTAATCTGGGCTCTATCAGACGCCAGGTGACTCGGAACGACCTGATTTTCAACATCATCCTTTATAGTGTAAGCATAATTATCCTGCTCATTGTGATCTATCCGTTGTACTTTATTATTATTGCATCCTTCAGCAATCCTACAGAAGTGGCCAACGGAAAGGTGTGGTTTTTCCCCAGCCAGTTTACCTTGGACGGCTATAAGGAGATCATGCGCCACTCAGAGCTTTGGGTCGGTTATCGCAATACTATTGTGTACACTGTGCTCGGTTCGCTGATCGGCCTGGCGGTGAATATTCCCGCCGCCTATGCCCTGTCTCGCAAGGACTTAGTTGGGCGCAAGGCAATAACATTTTACTTCATCTTTACCATGTTTTTTAACGGGGGCCTGATACCTACATACTTCACCATCCGAGATTTTGGCCTCTATGATACCTTTTGGGTGATGGTGCTGCCTTTTTCTGTTGTGGTCTACCATATTATAATTGCCCGAACTTTCTTTGACAGCAGCCTGCCCCAGGGCATACTGGATGCAGCCCAGATCGATGGTTGCGGGAACCTTCGGTTCTTCTTCCAGATTGCGCTTCCCCTTTCAAAGGCTGTTTTAGCTGTCATTGCCCTATACACTGCGGTTTCCCAATGGAACGCCTATTTCAATGCTCTGGTATATATTCGCAGTGAAGGTCTGAAACCTCTGCAACTGGTAATACGGAATATTCTCATCACCAACCAGGCAATGGCGGGCACAGGTGATGGCTTGGCCGCCCAGGAAGCGCGCCGCCTTTCTGAGCTGATGAAATATGCGGTAATAATCATCAGCACAGTGCCGATAATGTGCGTATACCCCTTTGTACAGAAATACTTCAGCCAGGGCGTAATGATCGGTGCGATAAAAGGATAATCTTTGTGACATCGCGGCCTGGGAATACCATAGCCGCTGTCAAAAATAAATTTTTCTTTCGTTGAAAGGAGCAGAAAATCATGAAGCAAAATTGGAAAAAGGCTTTGGCCCTACTATTGGTCCTCTGCCTGACAGCTTCCCTGTTTGCGGCCTGCGGCGGCGACAGTGGCAACAGCTCTTCCAGTTCCGGTGGCCAGTCCTCCTCATCTGGCGAGGACAGCAGTGCCGGAACAACCGGGGACGCCAACTTCAACCCCACTGGCTTTCCCATTGTCAATGAACCGGTGACGTTATCCTTCCTGTATGTCAAAGGCGCAAATTTGCGGGATTTCAAGGAAAACAGCATGTTCCAGGAGATGGAGAAAACCACCAACGTCATCATTGACTGGCAGTATGCGGGTGACGCTGACTGGGGTGAGCAGAAATCTTTACTGTTGGCTGGCGGCGACCTGCCGGATGTATTCTTTGGCGACAACAGCCTGGGTGATATGGACATTCTGACAAACTTTGATCTGTTTGTGCCTATTGAGGAGTATATAGATCAATATTGTCCCAATATCAAGGCGGCCTATGAGGCGGAACCCATTATGCGCAAGATGGTGACCCAGCCCGACGGGCATATCTACTCTCTAAACAGCAAGCTTCCATTGCGCCCCAAGGCCTGTGATATCCCCTTCATCAACCAGAAATGGCTTGATAACCTGAAGCTGGAGATGCCTACCACAGTGGACGAGTGGTACAATGTACTCAAAGCCTTTAAAGAGCAGGATGCCAACGGAAACGGTGATCCTAACGATGAGATTCCCCTCAGCGGCAGCGGCAAAAATGATATGTTCGACTGGATCCGCTACATCAATCCCTGGGGTATCACCGACAGCCTTGAGACCAACTATCTGGCTCTGGAGCAGGAGACCGGCGAGCCTATCTTTATCCCCGCCGACGAGCGTTATAAAGAGGCTGTGCAGTTCTTTGAAAAGCTCTATGCCGAAGGCATTATGGATCAGGAATACTTCACCCAGGATGGCAGCCAGTCCGATGCCAAACTGAAAAACGAGGAGGTTTCTCTGGTTGGCACAGGCATTGCCTGGGAGGTCAGCTCCGCCACCAACCCCCACTCTGACGAGTATGTGCCCATGCCGCCCCTGGCTGGCCCCCGAGGCGACCGCTATGTGCGCGGCAATGACGGTATTATCATCTATCGGCGCAATAACTTTACCGTAACCACCGCCTGCGAACATCCTGAAGTTGCCATGCGCTGGGCCGACTACTATTCATCCGACGACATTTCTATCCAGTCCTACTGGGGGCCGTTCGGTGAGGCGCTTGAAAAGGCCGACGACGGCACCATCACCTTCCTGGATCCCCCCGAGGGCAAGACCGGTGATGTGTGGTACTGGGAGATTACCTGCCGTGACTATGGACCTAAGTACGTATCCCCTGAAACTGAAGCCAAGATCCAGCTGCCTGCCGGAAGCGGTGATGGCGCAAAGTTGGAGTGCGATGAGGACTTCAAGGAATTTGTGGCGCAGCCCTATCCAGTGGTAAACTATACCCCCGAACAGATGGATGAGATATCCAAGCTTACTGTGGACATCTACAAGTATGTAAAGGAGTGCTGGGCCAACTGGATTGTAAATGGCGGCATTGAGAAGGATTGGGACGGTTATATTGAACAGCTGAAAAAGATGGGCCTGGATCGCCTTATGGAAATCTATCAGGCAGCTTTGGACGCCTATAATGCCGAATAAAAGATAAACATTCACTTATATGGATGAAGCCCGGGATTTATTCCGGGCTTTCATTCCATAAAACTGCTTATTTAAATATTTAGGAGGACTTCGCTATGGAAAAGAAAATTTGGAGAATAGGAAGCGTTGGTATCGGCGGCATTTCCCGCGGCGTCCATCTCCCCGGTATTGCCAGCAGCCCGGATTTAAAATTGACCGCCGTGTGTGATCTGAAGCCAGAGCGTATGCAGTACGCCCAGGAAAAATACGGTATTGACAGCGCCCATTGCTTTGCGGATTATCACGATCTGATAAACTGCCCGGACGTGGATGCTATTGACATCTCCACCTCAAATAATGCCCATTTTGAGGTGGCAAAAGCCGCCATTGATGCGGGCAAGCCATATTCAATTGAAAAGCCCGTTACTATAACCGCCGAGGAGGCGGATGTTTTGGCGCGGATGACGGCTGAAAAGGGCCTTCCCAACATGGTGTGCTTTTCCTACCGATTCAAGGCTGCGGCCAGATATATGAGGGATATCATTGCCGGCGGGTCTATCGGGAAAATCTATCATGTGTATATGCAGTACCTACAGGCCGGTGGCGGCCCGGAATGGGATTTGCCACGCTCATGGAGGTACATCAAAGAGCTTACAGGCACGGGAGCCTTAGGTGATCTGGGGTGCCATGCTCTGGACCTGGTACGGTTTGTCACAGGCAGGGACTACGTGAAAGCCGTGGCCCATGCGGACACCTTCACCAAAATGCGCAGGCTGGAGGATGGCGAGGGTTTTGGCCCTGTGGAAGTGGACGACTTCTGCAACTACCTTATGGAGATGGAGGACGGTATTGCTGCAAACTTTGAGATCACCCGGTTCGCTTATGGCAGAGGAAACTATCAGCGCCTTGAAATCTACGGCAGTAAAGGGGCCGTTGTGTACACTCTGGACGCCAAAGCGCCGGGTGTGGACGAGATCGAGGTGTGTATTGGCCCTGTGGTGGGCCGAGCAGGCGCCTTTACTCCTCTGCCTATTCCGGACCGCTTTTGCGCTGACCAGATGCAGTCCTTTGCGGATATACTAAATGGCATTGGAGATGGCTTGGCTGCCAGCATCCAAGAAGGACGCCATATCCAGCATGCGTTGGAAAGCATCATAAAATCGGCTGAAGAACAGAAGTGGCTGCCCATATAGGAGAGCATAGAAGCGTTAATTACTGGGGGGATCCCCCCCCCCGAGGGGCGTTACTGATTAGACTGGTGGGAGAAAATTTGTAATACTGTTTGAAAGCTCTGGAAAAAGAGTAGACGCTTTCGTATCCTACCAGATGGGCCACATCCTTAATTTTGACGGAGGGGTCCTCCTCCATCAGATGTTTGGCTTCACGCATCCGAATGGAAGTCAAATATTCAGAGAAGCTCTGCTGCGTCTGCTCCTTGAAAAACTTACTGAAGTAGGTATAACTCATATTGACTGCAGCGGCTACATCTTTCATATGGATATCCTGATTATAATGCTGCTCCATATAGCTTAATGCACGAGTAATCACATACCGGTCCTTGTTTGTTTCCTTCTGGCTTTGCTGCTGTAGTAGGTAGATATGCTCCTGAAAATAGGCCCTCAATTCGTCCAAGTTCGTAAACAGGGTAAAGTTTTTCGCAGAACCCAAATCCATTTGCATCGAAGTAGCGAGCTGTCTTATCTGATTGCTGAAACCGTTGTAGAAGTCCATGATATCCCCTAATCCGGCGTTGTGTGTTGCCATTTCCTCTGGATTAAAAGATTGATTCAGAGCGGCGTAGATTTGCTCATAATTCCGGCTTTGGAACGCCGCCTGTATTCGCCTGAAAGATTTTTGGAACAGACGTTCCGGACTGCGTTCCGGTTTATCCGGAATTTCCCATGCAGCTTTCACGGTGAAATTATGAATCACCTGGTATGACAGGGCATGTTCAGCCTGATGATGTAGACCCGGGAACTGGGTCAGACTATGTCCGGCGCGGCTTACACCACACCGGCAGGAAAAACCGTTTTCCTGGATAAAGCGACAAAATAGCTCCAGGTTGGTCTGTAGAGCAGTCTCATTTTTGGGGGAATTCACAAGCAGCACTGGGATGTGATTAATGTCCGGGAAGCATCGGAAAATGGGGCTGCTTTTAAAAACCCGGCTGCTGCAAAATCTGCGTAGCAGCTCGGCAAGCTGATCATCAGGACAGTCAGTTGAAAACAGCACGACAAAGAAGGCCGACTCTGTCAGCCCTTCCGGAACGGCAGGAGCGGGTGAGCCCATGAGCAGAGCATTGCAGTATTTTCCAGTGCGATAATCCTGTATTGCCTGCCATTGGCCCGTTCCCTCTTCTTCCGAACCGGGGAGGCTGTGCAGATTTTCTATGCACTTCTGAACAATTTCTTTGAGCTGGAGCAGTTTTACCGGTTTCAAAAGATAGTCTGTTACTCCGATAAGGATAGCGCTGCGCATATAGTCATAATAGCTATATCCGCTTAGTACGACAAGTTGGATCCGAGGATATTGAACGTGGACTTTTTCAATCAGCTCCAAACCTGACTGGTAAGGCATTTGCATGTCTGTAATCAAAATATCTACGGGCTTTTCACGAATGATGTCCATAGCCTTAGAGGCTGTGGTGGCTGTAAGAGCTGGGGATAGGCCAAAGTTCCCATCTTGATTCACATACTCCAGTTTATTTGCTAAAGCCATACACAATAAAGGGTCGTCGTCAACAACCAAAATCTGTACCATTTTTTCACCGTCTCAAAGTTTAAATGTCAGAAACACACTGGTATATCTGCCGGGAACGCTGCGAATAAAGACCTTGCCTTGTCCTGCATAAAACAGGCTGAGCCTCTGATTGATATTTTCCAGGCCGATATTGCCCCTTGGGCGCTCTTCACTTGGCGCGGATTCCATTGAGGGGCTGGCAAATTTCTTGTTCATGCGCTGTACCTCTTGGAGAGGGATACCCCAGCCGTTGTCTCGCACTCGTATCACCATAAACCCGCCGGTCGTCCGGGCTGTAATGATCACTTTTCGGCTGGCATCGGGAGGCATTTGTGCAAACCCATGGACAAAAGAATTCTCCACCACGGGCTGTAGCAGAAGCCGTAACACCTGAGCTCCTTTCAAATCAGGGGTAACATGAAGCCGCAATGTAATTGAGGCACCGTACCGACAGCGCTGAAGGTTCACATAGTTTTGCGTGTATTCTATTTCTTCACCCAAAGTGAGAAACATCCCCGGCTTGGATGTGTTATAACGAAGCATTCCGGCAAAATCACTGATATAATCGGCCATCTCATATTCTCCGTTCAAAGCAAGCCTTCCGGAGAACATATCAAGGGTATTATAGATAAAGTGAGGATTTATCTGTAGTAATAGGGCCTGAAGTTGAATATCCTTATAGGCTGTTTCTTGCTGAATTTTTTCCTGCAAGAGGGAATGGATCTCCGTGAGGGTATCGTTGAACTGGGTGCCAATTATTCCCAATTCATAGAGATTGGAAACCTCCAGTCTGCCATTGAACCCAGAAGCGGCAATGCCTGTCATATTGCTGGCATACGCTCGTAAATGCGCCACAATTATTTGGAGCAGGTGATAAAAGCTGATCAAAAAAATCAGGGAAATGGTCAGCACTGCAAAAATTGCTAAAAAGAAGTTTTCCAGCAAAACCCGCCGGTCCAAAGAGGAAAAGGCAAGGCCTAACCGCAACGGCAGACGGTCAGACTGGACGCTGAGATAAAGCACCGGCTGTAGTCCTTTACGGGACGGAGGCTCATCGGGAAACCGGAAATCTTCGTCTAAAGACACATTGGACATATAGGGACGGTTTTCCTCATTCAGTAAGAAAAAGATTCGTTGAGTGTCTTTAGATTTCAGAAAATCTCCGAACAGAGCAGAAGCTTGAACTTTAGCCACCGCATAACCAGCTCGTCGGCCGTAAGGAGAGGAAATAGCCCGGATGAAATAGAACTCCTGGCTGAGATAATTCTCAAGGGAATTTGGAATCAACTCATCGGGATTGTAATACCATCCGCCATTCGGATGCTCGTCCAAAAAATCCTCCAGTGAATTAAGCTGGGCGGTAGAGGCATGGCGTAAGATACTCTGGCCATCTGGCAGGATGCGGTTCTGAGATATAATCCAAAAGCGTTGTATAGGAGGAGAGGCAGAGTCGGCGACGCTTTGCAGAATGGGCAGCACAGTCTGAGAATATTCCTCAAAAGAAGATGCCTCATCATATGAGCGGGAGAGAAATGCAGTTAGGCTGCTGTTATATGCGAGAGAGCCAACGACGGTTTCTATGGAATCCAGCTTTTCACCGATATTATGCTCTATAGAATGCAGTACATAATTTCCGTCCTGTAGCAGCTGTTCGTTGGCTTGTTTTGTAAAAGACAACAGGTTATAGACTACCAGCAGCAGAAACGGCACCACAACAAGACCTAAAAAACCAGCTGTGAGCAAGTGGGATATCTTCACCTTCCAGGGGAAGTTTTTCACAGCTTCGCCTCCTTTGCTGTACATGGGGGAGGCTTATACATCTATAAGCCTTTGAAGCTATTATACAATAGCCTCTGGCGCAATTCAATCTTTTTTTCAAGGAGGGCGGCTTTTTCCAATGGAATACTTAGTAAATTTCACCACCCTGCCTCATGTGAGCTTTCTCAACCGATTCACCCCAAAAGCAGAGTGGACTCATTTCCGCCGCCGGAATGGGGAGTTCATTCTTTATTACCTGATAAACGGAGCTATGTACCTCAGAGAGGAGGATGAATATGTTCTGAAACCTGGAGATGTTTTCCTTCTTCAGCCCGGCCTTATCCATGAGGGAACACATCCTGCGCCGTGCGACTACTATTTTGTCCATTTCAGCCATCTGACTCTTTTGCCCTTGGAGCTGCCCCATACAGAGTCTCTCTCTTCTGCATATCTAGGGGAGGGCGAGGTAAAGTTTGACTTGGAGAGATGTCTGCTGCCTAAATTATCCCACGTTAAGGACCCTGCAGTCCTTGCCCAGTTGAACGGATATTTTGAGGAATCCATAGCAGCAGCCAGGAAGGGCGCCCAGAATTATCGGACTTTCTGGGCGTGCAAGCTGCTTGAAATCTTAATGACTGTCTCCCAAAACAGCGCACGGGAAGCTTTGGCAGGCAACAACAGCCAATTACCGCCCAGAACTCTGTGCCATCTTGAAGAGCTTACGGCATATCTGAATCAAAATTATAGTAAAAAAATCACCGGAAAGCAGCTGGAATCCATGGTGGGAATGAATTTTGATTATCTCAACCGCATTTTTCATAGGATAAACGGCAAATCAATTTTTCAGTATCTCACTTTTGTGAGAATCAATCGGGCAAAGGAACTGCTGGCCACCACAGATATGAAACTCTGGGAAATCGCTGAGGAGACCGGGTTTTCAGACCAGTTCTATTTCAGCCGCCAGTTCAAAAAGCATACTGGTATGTCCCCAACCTTCTATGCCAAGCACCGCATTATGTAACATCCGAACAGACACGAAGTTATGACAACTGAAGTCGGAATTGTGCAAAAAGAGCGCTGTATTACCCATTCCTTTTATGGGATGGGTACAGTATAATCTTGGTAAGGATTTGGGAAAGCAGAATTTTCACCCAAAACACTCAATTTTGAAAGGAGCTATTCTATGTCTATCAATGTGACAGTATGGAATGAATATTTGCATGAGGTTCAATTTCCTGAGGTTGCAGAGGTCTATCCCAAGGGGATCCACGGCTGTATTGCCGACTTTTTGAGCAAAGCAGGAATGAACACCCGCACCGCAACCCTGAAGGAACCGGAGCACGGTCTGACCCAGGAGGTTTTGGACAATACCGACGTGCTGATTTGGTGGGGCCATATGGCGCACCAGCAGGTGGAGGATGAGATTGTTAACCGTGTGTACAATCGTATCCTTGAAGGTATGGGCCTTATTGTGCTCCACTCCGGTCACGCGTCTAAAATTTTCAGCAAGGTTTGCGGCACAAATACCTGGAGGCTGAAATGGCGGGAAGATGGCGAAAAAGAGATCCTGTGGGTGATCGATCCAAGCCACCCCATCGTTGACGGCCTGGATGAGAAAATAATTATCCCGCACGAAGAGATGTACGGTGAGCGCTTTGACATACCCCAGCCGGACGAGCTGGTATTTGTCAGCTGGTTTGAGGGCGGAGAGGTCTTCCGCAGCGGTTGCTGCTACCACCGGGGAAAGGGCAAAATATTCTACTTCCGTCCCGGACATGAGGTGTTCCCTATCTATCATCAGCCGGAAATCCAAAAGGTCATCACAAACGCCGTAAAGTGGGCCGCACCGATCCGCTTCCCTGACACTACCTTTGGCAACACTCAGCCGGTAGTCGAGGTCAAGGCTCAGCTGGAGCACAGCATCCAAGGACTGCATGAGCAGAAATAAGCCGACAATCGGGAGGAGCGATCAATATGCCCTTGGCAAAGGTAAAGGACATTCTGGCACATGCTACAGAAAACCACTATGGCGTGGCGGCTGTAAATGTGTTCAACTATGAGACGGTCAAATGGATTGCAGAGGCGGCCGGGCAGGAAAAAATACCGGTTATTATCCAGCTGTATCCTGGCTTTGACAGTTATATCGCTTTAGAACATATTGCCGCCATTGCCAAAGATTTTGCGATAAAATCCCCTGTGCCTGTGGCCGTGCATCTGGACCATTCCGCCACATACGAAATCGCTGTAAGCGGAATGAAAGCCGGATTTCCCTCGGTGATGGTAGACGGATCGGCCCTTTCTTATTCTGATAACCTGTCTGTAACCTCCGCCGTGGTGCGCACAGCCGCCGTTTTTGGTATTGACGTAGAGGCGGAATTGGGCCATGTGGGCTCCGGGGCTCGTCTGGAGGACATTACCGATTCAGGTAAATATACCAATGTATCCCAGGCCAAAGAATTTGTGGAGAAAACCGGCTGTGGGTCTCTTGCAGTAGCAGTAGGCAATGCCCATGGGGAGTATGTTCAGACGCCTAATCTGGATTTTGATCGGATTGCAGCTTTACACAAAGCTGTGCCGGTGCCCTTGGTGCTGCACGGCTGCTCGGATATCCCTCATGAGCAGCTTCAGGAAAGCGTGCGTCTTGGCATGAGTAAGTTCAATATTGCCACCGAATACTTCCGGGCCTGTTACGGGAGTATTGCCAAGGTAATAGAAGATGGGCAGAAAGGTGATATGCCGGGGATGATGGCAGAAGCCGCTCAGAGCGCGATTGACTTTGTCCGAAGCAAGATGAGACTGTTGAATCCCAACGGCTTCTCTCTGTAACGGAGGACAGCGCGTGAAAGAATATGAGATTGCCGGTTATGATATGCCTTGCGTGGATTTAGCCGTAAATGTGGACGTATTTCCAAAGCCTAACGGCGGTGCAGGGATAAATGCCTTGAGCTGGCAGGGAGGAGGTAAGGTGGCCTCCGGAATGACAGCGGCATCCCGGCTGGGAGCCAAGTGCGCCATTATGGGCGCTGTCGGAAGTGATGATTACGGCAGGTTTTGCTATAAAGATTTTCAGCGCCATGGAGTAGATGCTTCTGGCCTGATCTGTCGGGAAGGGGAAAGCACTTCTCTCTCCATCGTCATCAGCGACCGCGAGACCCAGGGCCGCAGCATCGTTTACCGCCGCGGCTCTGCCCAGCCTCCTAAGCCGGAAGAACTGAACGAGAAAATTCTCAGAGACTGCCAGTGGTTTTTTATCTCCCATATAACGGGAACGGCTATGCTTGCCGCGCAGAGCGCAAAAAGCGCTGGTGCAAAGATTATAGTGGATGCGGACTCCTATTCCTCGGAACTGATGGAACACCTTGATCTGATCGATGTATTTATCGGCTCAGAATTCTGCTATGATGTTCTTTTCCACGACCAGAATTACCAACACAACTGCCAGACTCTCTGTGAAAAAGGCCCGTCAGTTGTCATTTTTACTTTCGGAGCTGACGGCTGTGCCGGATATGGCCGGGATTGTGGCGGCTTCCGTCTACCCGCTTATCAGGTTCCGGTAGTAGATACCACCGGGGCCGGAGATGTGTTCCACGGAGCCTATCTGGCAGGTGTGGTTCGGGGGCTTGATCCCATCGCCTCTGCCAGGCTTGCCACAGCCACGGCCTGTATCAAGTGTACAAGAATGGGAGGGCGAGCCGGCGTGCCGAACTGGAATACTGTCCAGGAATTTTTGAAAAGTGGTCGTGTGGATTATAGTGAGATCGATAGGCGTGCAGAGTTTTATGCTCAGCGGCTGCAATTATAGCCAATCGGCATCCGGTTTGTTATATGGGCCTTCCGGCGGCAAGGTATTTATCACCGCCGCCGGAAAGCCTGTGAATATCAGAAAAGAAAGAAGGGAACTAAATGAGCAAGCCCACTATTGTGCTGGGCATAGCCCCCACTAAGCGAGGATTCCTCAGCATGGAGGAGGCAAAGCGCCAAAAGGACAAATTCATGGCGGTCGCCCGTACCGTCAAATCTGATTCTGTTCAGATCATTGATATTGACGATATATGTGAAAACGGTATTCTTTTCGAGACAGAAAAGATATCCGCTGTAGTGGAGAAATTCAAGGATGCCCGAATCGACGCCCTTTTCCTGCCCCATTGTGACTTCGGCGAAGAGCAGTGTGCAGCAGGCGTGGCCGCTGCCCTAAAAGTTCCTACATTGATTTGGGGAAACCGGGATGAGGCGCCCAACAGCGACCAAAGCCGGGGCCGGGACACTCAATGCGGAATGTTCGCCTGTACCAAGGTGTTGCGGCGCTTTGGGGTACAGTATAGCTATATCTGGAACTGTGAAACCGAAAGCGAAGATTTCCTCCGGGGCTTTGAACGCTTTATTCGGACAGTGGCAGTGGTAAAGACAGCCAGAGCGCTGCGGATTGCCAAGTTTGGTGCCCGTCCGCAGCCCTTTATGAGCGTAATGGCCAATGAAGGAGATTTGGCCACAAAGTTAGGCGTTACTGTAATTCCCATTTCTCCCAACGCGGTTGCTTTACGGGCGGATCGGCTGCAAAAAGAGTCCCACTCAGATTATATGGCCTGCCGGGAGGACTTCAAGACCCGGTTCGATACCAGCCTTACCCCGGATGAGACAGTGGATCGGATTGTTGCGCTTAGGCTGGCGGTAAATCAGCTTATGGAGGAGAATAACTGTTCAGCCGGAGCAATGGAGTGCTGGAGCGCGGCCTCGATTTTTGGTGCGCCGGTATGCGCGGTGTTGGGAGAGCTATCTGATGCCGGCCTACCGTTGGCTTGTGAGACAGATGTAAACGGTGCAGTGACAATGGCCATGCTCCATGCCGCAGCGTTGGGGGATGAGTCTGTATTCCTGGCAGACTTGACGATTCGGCACCCGGAAAACGACAATGCAGAGCTTCTTTGGCATTGTGGGCCATTCCCCTATTCGCTCAAGGATCCGGCGAGTACCGCCAGACTGGCCGGAGGACAGGAGAGATTTTATCTGAAGAAAGGTGAAATCACCATCTGCCGCTTCGACGAGGCGGACGGAAACTATTACTTATTTGGTGGCGAAGGCAGGGCAACCTCGGGGCCGGAAACCACAGGAACCTATGTCTGGCTTGAGACAGATAACTGGAAGCGCTGGGAGGAAAAGCTCATGTTTGGGCCCTATATTCACCACGTAGGCGGAGTATACGGCAGCTATAAAGCTGTACTCCGTGAGGCCGCCCGGTATCTGGGACTGATATTTGACGATGCGGACCAGCAGGGAATTTATAGTTTGTGAATTTTGGAGGATAATTGTTTAGTATGAATAAGAAAATCATTCGTATCGGTTCGGTGGGCTTAGGCGCAATCTGGAATGGTGTGCATCTGCCGGGAATCCAGCGCAGCCCGGATCTGGAACTTGTTGCTATTTGCGATATTGACGAAAAGAAACTCAATGAGACTGGCGACCGGCTTGGAATCGACCCAGCCCATAGATTCTTGGACTATCATGACCTGATCAACTGCTCAGATGTAGACGCAGTGGATATCTGCACACCTAATGACGTCCATTTTCCTGTGGCAATGGCAGCAGTGGATGCGGGTAAAGCCTACGACGTGGAAAAGCCAATCACCATGACCGCTGACGAGGCCGATATCCTTTCTAAGGCCACCGAGGAAAAAGGACTGCCGAATATGGTCTGCTTCTCCTATCGTTTTAAAGCGGCGGCACGGTTTGCCAAGGACCTCATTGCCAGAGGGAAAATTGGCCGTGTATACCATGTAGATATGCAGTATTTCCAGTCTTGGGGCTTACCCAGGGCAAATACGCCCCTTGTGTGGAGATATGTGAAAAAGCGCACAGGTTCCGGGGCGCTGGGAGACTTGGGCTGCCATGCTTTGGATCTGGTACGCTTTGTACTGGATAAAGAGTATACGCAGGTGGTAGGCCATACAGGAACCTATGTTACCCAGCGGAAGCTATTGGATGGTGATGGAATGGGACCTGTGGATGTGGACGATTTCTGCAATTATATGGCTGATATGGAGGACGGCGTATCCGTCAGCTTCCAGATAACCCGTTTTGCTTTCGGCCGGGGAAATTACCAGCGTATGGAGGTCTACGGCAGCGAGGGCGCGATTGTATATTCGCTGGATGCCACGCAAGGGGTGGAGGATGAGATAGAAGTATGCTCCGGCGATATCAACGCAGAATCCCATGCCTATACAAAGCTGTATATCCCCGAGCGGTACTATAGTGATCAAATGCAGTCTTTTGCAGACATTATCAATGGTGTTGGGGACGGAAAAGCCGCACACATACAGGACGGTCAGGTAAACCAGCATGTAGTGGACGCTATTCTGGCTTCCGCTCAGTCCGGCAGATGGGTGACTCTCTGAGACAGTAGGCCGGACGAAACAGAGAAGGAGAAAAATACTATGAACCGACAAGCTATTTTGCATATTCCCAAAAGCAACTATGCGTTCCCCCTGTCGACAAATGACTTCCGTATCCGTCTTCGGGTTGGGAAAGGGGACGTAAAACGAGTGCGGCTGGTTATTGGAAATCAGTATCTTTGGAGCACCCGACAGGAATTTGAGATGCAGAAGTTCGGCTCTGATTCCATGTTTGATTACTATGAGTACGACTATCACTGCACCGATACCAGGCTGGGTTATTATTTCTTGCTGAATCAGGGAAAGGAAGAAATAATCTACACGGAAAACGGTTTCCTGGCTCCAAACTCTGTGGATATTGACAAGGATCGTATTGGCTTTGTCCACTTCCAGTTCCCCTACATCAATAAGATCGATGTACATAAAAAGCCTTCCTGGGTCAACGAGGCCGTGTTTTATCAGATTTTCCCTGAACGCTTCTGTAACGGAGATCCTGGTATTTCGCCGGAGAATACAAAAAAGTGGGGAGAAAAGCCTACTCCCAGAAATTATTTTGGAGGGGATCTGCAGGGTATCATCCAGAAACTGCCCTATCTGGAGGAGTTGGGAGTAAACGCGCTGTACCTTACGCCTATTTTTGAGGCTATCTCAAACCACAAATATGATACAGTGGACTACACCCGAATTGACCCGCACTTCGGCGATGAGAGCACCTTAATTGAGTTGGTGCAGAAGGCACATGAAAAAGGCATACGCATTATGTTAGACGGTGTGTTCAACCACTGTGGCGGAGGTTTCCGACAGTTCATGGATGTGGTTGCCCATGGGGAGGCTTCTCCCTATAAAGACTGGTTCCATATCCACAGCTTTCCGGTCTCATTTGACCCCTTCAACTTTGAGGGATTTGGAAGCACGGCCTATATCACCAAAGCCAAAACCTGGGGGGAGTTACCCTCAGGGGAGGAGAAGAAACACTGTATGCCCAAGCTCAATACGGAAAATCCGGAAGTCATTGAGTACCTGTTGGGCGCCGTTGCAAAGTGGACGCGCACAGGCATTGACGGCTGGCGGTTAGATGTGGCCGATGAAGTGGACGCTCATTTCTGGAGAGAGTTCCGGAAGACTGTTCGCGGAATCAACCCTGATGCGGTGATTATCGGTGAAGACTGGTGGAATGCCCAGCCCTGGCTAAGAGGGGACCAGTTCGACGGAGTAATGAACTATGCTGTACAGCGCTCCAGCGTGCTTTATTTTGCCGAGGACCGCATTACTCCCTACGCGTTTGAGGAGAGTCTGACCGAATACCTGATGCGTTATAGCAGCCAGGCCAACGACTCCATGCTGAATCTGCTTGACAGCCACGATACCCCTCGCTTTGTGAACACCTGTGGCGGAAGCGTGGGCAGGTTGAAAAACGCTGCGGCTTTTCAATATACGTATATCGGGATGCCCTGCACATACTATGGCACAGAAATCGGCATGACAGGGGATAACGACCCCGACTGCCGGAAGACCTTTGATTGGAATGAGATGAACTGGGATCATGAGCTAAGAGAGTATTACAAAAAGCTCATTGCTCTCCGCAAGACCAAAAAGGCCCTACAAATAGGTACGATCCGGTTTTGTTCCACAAAGCATGTTTTTGCCATGGAGCGTACATGGGAGAACGAGCGCTTGCTGGTCCTGATCAATAACACGAATGCTCTGCAGGAATATCCGCTCCCCTGTACGAAAGCCGTAGATTTGCTGGGAGACAAATCCTACGCTCCAACTGAGGCTATAGAACTTGCTCCTTATTCCGCTGCGGTGTTGGAATTGGCGATGGAATGATGGATAAACCCAATCTTATGGTTATTAAGACTGTGCTCTGAGTAACCAGTGATTCCATTATCTGTAAAAGGTTATCTTCGATGTTAGGATGATTCTTCTAAGATATGAGAAGAGGGTGTAAGGAGGAAGGGATTCTCTCTTCCTCTTTACCCTTTTATAGAGTGGAGTTCAAATCAAAAGAACATAAAAACTAATAACATAAATGTGAATGGGAGTACATATTATGAGAAATTTTGGTTTTGGTCTGATGCGCCTGCCCAGCACCGACCCCAAGAGCGCCGGGGCCATCGACGTGGAGCAGGTCAAGAAGATGGTGGACTTGTTCATCAAGAAGGGCTTTACTTACTTCGACACCGCCTGGATGTACTGTGGGTTCCAAAGCGAACCAACCGTCAAGGAAGTCCTCACCAGCCGCTACCCTCGGGACAAATTCACCCTGGCCAGCAAGCTGCACAATGGCTTCTTCAATAGCCTTGAGGACCGCGATGCCGTATTTAACGAGCAGCTCCGCAAGACCGGCGTGGAGTATTTTGACTACTATATGCTCCACGGCATTGAGGCGGGCAGCTACCCCAAGTACGAGCAGTTCGACTGCTTTAACTGGCTGAAAGCCAAGAAGGAAAAGGGACTGGTGAAAACGGCGGGCATCTCTTTCCATGCCACTGCCGAGCTGCTGGATGAGATCCTCACCAAGTACCCCTTTATCGAGTTTGTCCAGCTCCAGATCAACTATCTGGACTGGGAGAGCCCATGGATTCAGTCAAAGAAGTGCTATGATGTGGCAGTAAAACACGGCAAATGGGTCATAGTAATGGAACCAGTAAAGGGTGGCACGTTGGCAAAGGTGCCCGCCGAGGTTGAGGAACTGTTTAAGTCCCACGCCGGGGACGCCTCCCCGGCCAGCTGGGCCATCCGTTTTGCGGCCAGCCTGCCGGGGGTAAAGGTTGTTCTCTCCGGTATGAGTACCCTTAAGCAGATGGAGGACAATCTCAGCTTCATGGAGGACTTCAAGCCCCTCACCGAGGAGGAGAAGGATATGGTGATGAAGGCCGCCGACATCATCAACAGCCAGATCGCCGTGCCTTGCACCGGCTGCTCCTACTGCACCGAGGGCTGCCCACAGAAAATAGCCATCCCCCAGTATTTCTCCCTATATAACGAAGATATGCGGGAGCACTTAGAGGAAAAGGGCTGGACGATAAACTTTTCAAACTATACAAGTATCACGAAGTCTTTTGGCGCTGCCAAAGATTGTATTGCGTGCGGTCAATGTGAGGAAATGTGTCCTCAGCATTTACCCATTATTGAGAAACTCCGGGATGTTTCCGCACACTTTGACAAATAAGGCTGAAATAAACTGTCGGTAGAACGTGGTGCTTATAAATAATCATGCGAATATCTATGCCTTTCATTTTACTGTGTTACGTAAATACATCAGCAAGTTCGTTTTCTGGTATAGAATTCGACTATTCTGCAAATAAGGAGCGTGTAAAAATGTCAGTCTACACCATGCACGACCGAACCACTTTCGGCTTTTCCGCCGAGAACCCCACAGGTACCAAGGGCGGCGGAACCCGCGGCGGCGACTGTGAGAAGCTGAGGCCCTGTATCGACATCCAGCCCGGTGAAACTGCCACCCTCTGTGACACCCAGGGTCCCGGCATGATAACCCACATCTGGTTCACCGGCTATATCGGCCACTCATTTATCCTGCGCATCTATTGGGACAATATGGAGAACCCCTCGGTGGAGGCACCAATTTCGGCGTTTTTCGGGTGCGCCTATGACGAGAACTTTGCCGACAGGGATGGGAACTACCCGGTGCTGAACTCGGCCATGGTGCTGGTGGCGCCGGGCAGGGGCTATAACTGCTACTGGGAGATGCCATTTAAGAAGCGCTGCCGCATAACCATGGAGAACCGTGGGGCGGAGAAGCAGACACTTTTCTATATGATCTCTGGCTGGCACGGCGCTGTGCCTGAGGACAGCGGCTATTTCCACGCCGCCTACCGCCAGGAACACCCGGTACAGCGGGGCAGGAGCTATATTGTTATCGATGGAATCAAGGGCAGGGGATGCTTTGCAGGTATGACCCTGGCCTGTGGAGTGAACGGCCACAACACCTGCTGGGTGGAGGGGGAGGCCAAGATGTATATTGACGGCGACGAATATCCCAGCCTGAACTACACCGGCACCGAGGACTATTTCTGTGGGGCCTACGCTTTCGGCAACGACGTGTATCAGCACAGATACCAGACCTTTTCCGGGCTGTATGTGGGTATGTATGCCATTCTTGGCAGCGACACGGAGCTTTACAACCAGCAACAGCGGTTCCTCCTGTACCGCTGGCACGTGAAGGACCCGGTGTATTTTGAGCGGGACTTCCGTATGGTGATGGACAACCTGGGCTGGACAGGGCCCAGGTACGACGACTATACCACCACCGCTTACTGGTATCTGAGCGAGCCAGCGGCTGTGCCGGTAAGTCTGCCAGAGGACAGTGAGATGACGATGAAATGATCCTGTCCGGGAGGCACGAAAGCAGCGCAGGTAAGACATCAACGATCTTAGCCATTTTTCTTCTTTGCTTTCAAAAAGAGAGTAACTGGTTAGGCGGAGCCTTTTGCAGTGAATCGTCCGACATAAAAACACTTTGCCATAAGTAGTTCATACCCCGGTTTAGTGTAACGGCAAAGAAAAAACGTATCGCCGCCTGATGCACGTTGAATGTGCTCGTCTAATTCTTCTACTTCTTTTTCGGAGTGCTTCAGAAAGATTCGGATAATCCCATAATAGTTCCAATGAGTGCCTTCCGCAAGCCTGTGCAGATATATGTCTTCTCGCATCCTCTGGATGTATTGCTCTGCGTTCGTTCCTTTTGCTCCTTTACCTGGTTTCGCGGATATCTCCGCTTACAACCAAGTTTACGGGAACACCGATGTGTTAGTAAGTCATTGCGCAACAGCGGGATTTTTAAAATATGATTTTTATTTAGGGCTTGTTTGAAAATAGAGGAAATGACGGATTTTTGACCAGAAGCGGTCAGCTTCAAGGAGAAAACCGCAAGGAATACTTGCGTATTACGAGGATTTTCGACGCAGAAGATGGCTGCTTCTGGGTAAAAAGACGGCGTTTTCGATTTTTCAAACAAGCCCTAGCCCACCCATGCAAATAGTCTCCCATTCCCCTTTGAGTTAGACAAAATTATAGGGAGGCGGGCCTGAAACGAGTTATTCAAAATAATATTTCCTCCTCAAGAGGCGATATCTACCTAAAAAATATATAATTGGTAAGCCTGAGCAAATATTTCGGTTGCAAGAATCGCCTCCAAGCTGTGTGATGTAGTTTGGAGGCGATTCTATGTTAAAATTATTTTCTCTCTACCTACACGCTATGGGGAAATCCCACGGAACAGTTTCAGTTTACTGCCAAAACATCTCGCAATATTTTCGGTGGTGCGAGGAGACATTTGACGAGCGTCCCAGTCAGCTCTACCGGGCCAATGTGCTGGAATACATTTCCTATATGCGTAACATCAAGGGCTACAATCCTAAGACTGTCAACCACCACCTGTCCTCTCTACGGAGCTACAACGATTGGCTGATAGAATCCGGCCAGCAGACGGAGACTGTCGTGCTAAAGAACGACTTTATGAAAATTCAGTTACAGTATGCCAGCCCCAGCACCGTCACCAAGAAAGATGTAGAAGCGTTACGCCAGCGCCTGCTTGAGAGCGGCAGCAAGCGAGACTATGCCATCGTAACCCTGTTCGCCTACTCTGGTATCCGGAGAAGTGAGTGTGCCAACCTCAAGCTAGACCAGGTTGACCTGACCGCCAGAGAGATTCGCGTTATCGGCAAAGGCGACAAGCAGCGGCTGGTGTACATTAACGACAAAATCGTGTATGCCATGCGGGAATACCTGAAGGAGCGCAACTCCGACAGTCCATACTTCTTTGTCAGCAGGCAAAGTGAGAAGCTGACCCCATCCAGAATCAACCAGATATTTAACAAATATTCAAATGATATTTTCCTTAAAACTTTGAGGCTTTTTTTCTGTTCTCATGCTTTGGAAAGCGGATTCTCAATTCACGAGGTCAGTAATTTAGCTGGACACAGCTCTATTCAAGTAACCATGCTCTACACCAACCCAACCGCCCAGGCCATGAAAGACAAGGCCAACAGGCTGTGAGGTGGAGCATATGAAGAAACTGATTATGTTTATGGCAGCGCTCATTCTACTTGCAGTTGCCGGTGTGACAGCGTGGCAGGTTTATTTGCCCATCCGCGAGGACAATGTGAGTGTCAACGCCTATGATGAATTACGTCAGTTCGTGCGAGTTCCCACACCAGACCCGACCAGCCAGCCGGACACGTCAAGCTCGCCAGAACTTGTCCCTTCTCCATCTTTTGAGCCGGAACCCACTTCCCTTCCAGATCTGCAAGTTGATTTCAAGTCCCTTCGGGCAGTCAACCCGGAAATCGTTGCGTGGCTCTCCATCGACGGCACCAATATCGACTACCCCGTGGCCCAGCACAGCGACAATGACTACTACCTTCATCACCTATTCACCGGCGAGTGGAACAGTTCCGGCTGTCTTTTCATGGACTGCCATAACCAGTCCGACTTCTCAGGACGGCATACCATTATATATGGGCACCACATGGATAATGGCACCATGTTCCAGAACCTGATGGGCTACAAAGACCAATCATATTATGATGAGCACCCTAATGCCCAGCTTTTCACGCCGAGCGGCACTTATACTGTGGAGTTCTTTGCTGGGTATGTGTCCGGCGTAGACGGGGACGCATGGCAGGTAAATTTTGCATCGAACACAGAGTTTGGAGAGTGGCTTGATAGCGCAAAGAACAAATCCCTGTTTGAGAGCCATGTTACGCCAACAGCAGCGGACAGGATCGTTACCCTCTCCACCTGCAGCTATGAGTTTTATAACGCCCGGTTTGTACTGCATGGTCGCCCTGTTGTAGATTGACCCTTGTATTTCTCCGAGAACTTTGATATAATATTATCAATAGCCAGATAGGAGGCGCCACCCGTGAAAATAAGACCATCTTCCGCTTTGCGGAACGAATACACGCAGATCTCCATGTTAGCAAAAGAGTCCGGTGAGCCCATATTCATCACCAATAAGGGGGAAGATGACGGCGTATTCATGAGCATGGAGGCATACGAGGAACGGGAAAAGATGTTCCGGCACCGGGACCAGATTTATGCCGCGGAGCTGAGCCGCTTGAACGGTGAGCCCACCGTCTCGGCCGAGGAAATGCACGAGAGGATGGAGGCGCTGCTCCGTGCCCATGAGTAAGCTGGTCTATCTGGCCCCCGCCGCCCAGGACATGGAAGAGATCGTGAAGTTCCACATTGCAAATGTAGGGCCGGCCTCTGCAAGGAAGGTCTACGCGGCGATGGAGGACACTATAAACCGCCTGGCGGACTTTCCTCTCTTGGGGCAAACACACCCGGACCCGATTCTTGCCGGGAATGGTTTCCGTAAGCTGGTGCTGACAAAAACATATGTGGCCGTGTATAAAATCATTGACGATACCGTGTACATCTACCGCATTGTGAATGGCCGGGCGGACTATCCGCGGCTGCTGAAATAGGGCTTGTAAAACGCATCTGGCTATGCTATACTTTGTTATACAGTATCAGGTTTGACTTTCAACCAAACACAGTTTCCGAGTTACGAGCTTCTGAAAGTTACTACTTTCAGGCGCTTTTTGCGTTTTAGCCGGGGAAATCCGGCACAACTATATACTGAGCCTAGGGCTTGTTTGAAAAATCGGAAACGCCGTCTTTTTACCCAGAAAGGGCCCCTTTCTGCGTCAAAAATCCTCGCCAATCGGAAGATTGCTTTGCGGTTTTTTCCTTGAAATGAACCCCTTCTGGGTAAAAATTCGTCATTTCCTCTATTTTCAAACAAGCCCTACCCAGGCAAAAAAGCACGCGGAGTTTATCTTTGCGTGCTTTTTTCATATATATCAGGCCCATTGGCCACAAATTTTTATCCCAGCGCCAAGCTGGAAAAGAAGGATTCTACAATGAAAATACCGTTTGCACACAGTACCAAACCACAAGATGCCCTGGAAATCAAGGCAGTCATCGCCAGTCTGCTCGACCAAGCCAGGGACAAGGTCAGTTTTGTTGACCGTGACGACCCTGATGACATCTTTGCCCTCGACATACGGATGCTGCATGAGGCAGTCCGCCGACTTCAGAAAACACAGGCAGAGCCCGTCATCATCAGCACAACCAGGGACAGAGAGTACATCGACTACATCTGCCCCCACTGCCGCGACACCATCACCCAGCGCCGCAAGGGCCAGAAGGAAGGGCTGTACCGGCCCAAGTACCATGATTCTTGCGGTCAGCGGCTGAACTGGGAAAAGCTGGCAATATGCACGAAACTGAAAATCAAGAAACAGGAGGCCTCAAAATGAATCCAGAAGTTGAATGTACCCCCACCGAGAGCACAGTCATCCCCATCCAGGCTTACCAGCCCCAAACTGACAACAACGTGTTCCAGTCCATAGCCGCGGAGAAAATCGCCGCCGAGCTGAAATCCTTCACCGGCGGTCAGAAAGAGAAGTGCGTTTCCACCCACGTTGCCGCGCAAATAACCCATTTTTGCGAGGAATCGCCGGAGTTCGCCGAGGTGGTCTACAAGACCAAGCGCACACTTTCCGATTGCTGTACGGAGGTGCTCAAGGGTGTCGGCAACCACATTTCTTACATCGACGTGTACCGGGGAATCGTGAAGGCGTATTTCCCCAATGCCGACGTCAGGTTCATTATGGACATTGAGATCAACGGCCCGGACTTCTGGAAGTCCGGGCCGAGTCTCGCAGAGAGAGTAGTATATGGCCGCAGACCATGTATAGAAGTGCGCCCTTGCTTTGCGGCGGGAGTTTCAATTCCCCGATGAACTGGAATTTGTAAATCTATCTATCAATAGTTAAACAGGGACTTATTACATCACTCAGAATTTCCTCCAGAGTTTTCTTCTCCAGAGAATTTTGCCACAGGCGTTCCATCATCTCCGGCAAAGAAGTAAAACCATACTCCAGGTTCATTTTGCAGTATTCTTCTGGTGAAACGCCGCTTAAAACCCCGGTAATGGCCCGCACGATGCACTCTTCCAACGCATGAGCCTGGTCCTCCTCTGATATGCCGATCAGGTACCCCAGTGCTGCCACCTTTTCTGTATTCAGAAATCGGTCAAGTCCATGGACCCGGAGCAGCCGGAGGACCGCGCCGCGCTGTTTCTGTAACAGGGGATGGAGATATTCGTGTATGGCGGCTGATTCGGAAAATTCGCCTGCGATGAGATATAGCCTGCTGTCTGCCAGCGAAAAATCAGCCAGATATTTGGATTGCAGCAGGTTGGGAGCAAATAAAATCCGCACTCCGTTTCCCCAGTGCAGATCGTCCAGACGCTGCTGTAACGCCAATATCTGTGGCGAAAGTCCGGAAAACCTCTGCGCCAACTCACAAGAATACAATTCCCATGCCGCTGAAAGAATTGGATCGTCCGACAGTGTTTTTATGACCCCTGGCAGCCTTGCGATCCATGCCCGAAATTCCGGATCTTCCGCCTCCGGAGCATTGCAGGAGCGCAGGAACTCCAGAAAATCAGACAAAGGTTTCTCCAGAAAAAAGCAGGCCGAAGAAAGTTCTGATCCTCTGGGATAGTATGGGTTTACCGATATAGTCCCGGTTCGTGTATAGGAGAAATAATCCAAAAGTCTTTTCTCCAACCGAGCTTGTTCTGCGGCCCGGCAAACCTCCCGTACCAAGGGATCTGAAGTATCCATCAAATCATAGCCGCTGGCAATCAGGCCACAATAGGCGAGAAAGAGATTTTTGTCAATGATAATATTCAAAGTTTTCCCTCCAATATAATAAGGCTATATCAGAGAAATTTCCAGCTTGTTCCCATCCTGCGGCCTCCTTCCTGGCGAAATAAACTGTAGCTTGTATTGACTTTCTCACAGGAGGGTTTTGAAAGTCTAAGCTGAGTATAGCACAGCAAAACAGGAAAATCAATTAGAAACAAGCAGTATCTCTCAATGCTGCGGGAAACACAGGCAACCACCATGGAAATCGTGGTCGTTGCTGAAGCAGGGCGTTGGGTGCCGGAGGACACGGTTCGGCAGTTATGCAGTCTGAACCTGGACTGGGATTCGCTGCACACTTTGCAGGGACTTCTACGATATAACTCTCTTGGCCGTATTTTGCGTTATTTGACAAAGCAGCGCACTCTGGCCCACAGCCGGCTGAGAAGACGCAAAATACCATATGCCATTACTGTGTACCGGGATTATCTGGACATGGCCAAGAATTTGGGCTGCAACCTGAAGAAAAAGGCTGTTCTGGAGCCCCGAGACCTGAAAGCCCAGCATGACCTCTTGTCAGAGCAGCTTGCCGCGCAAAAGACAGAGAAGGAGAACTTGCTGCTGTCCCGCGCTATTGAGAACGGCCTGTACGAGTGGGCACAGGAGTACGCAAGCGAGGATTATTGCGTTGTGTACCCCCAAACCAAGAACGACTTCATCAATGAGGGCCGTAGTCTGCATCACTGTGTGGGGAACGCCGGCTACTATGACCGGCACGTTCTTGGCCGGAGCATGGTGTTCTTTATCCGCCGGGCGAGCCAGCCGGAAAAGCCCTTCTTCACCACCGAAATCGACATGGATGCTGGAAGGATCAAGCAGCTCTATGGTTTCAGCGACTGCTCCGCGCCGAAGGAAGTGCGGGGGTTCGTGGAAGGGTTTGTTCGGGCGGCTATGCGGTGGAGGAGTGCGGAGAGGATGGCAAGCTGATGCAAATAGTATTCATGTAAGGCCGGATTAGATCAAAAAATTGATTGCATACCCAGTGAAAATCTGATAAAATAAGAATAGATGGATGGACGTGGATGCGCTCCAAAACAGCAAGAGGCTATAGTTTGAGCAAACCCATGCTTCTTCTATATTTTGGGAGGTGGAAGATATGTTATCAAACACTTTCGTTGACAATGCAAAAATCATGGCAAAAGGGATGGTCGCAATCCCAAAGGGCGTTCGTGAAGCCCTTGGTGTGGCAAGCGGAGACCGCATTTCTTTTATTGTGGAAGATGGGGCTGTCCGTATTGTCAACTCGGCTGTATATGCCATGCAGGTGCTTCAGAATGAAATGGCAGGCGAAGCAGAGCAGGCTGGCATTATATCAGACGAGGATGTTATGGCGCTTGTAAAAGAATTGCGAAATCAGGATGAAGATGTATAAGGGTTCTAATTGACACAAATGTCCTCATATCTGCGGCTCTGAGCGCAAACGGAGTTCCCTACCAGGCTTACGTAAAGGCGGCCTCCTATCCTAACCGCGGGTTAATTTGTGAGCAAAATGTTGATGAAATGAGAAGGATATTCAACAAGAAATTCCCTAAACGCTTGGCGGCCCTCAATAAATTCCTTTCAACCGCTTTGCTGACACTTGAGCTTGTACCCATCCCAACAGACGAAAGCATATCAGAATCACAAGTCAGAGATGCGGATGACCGCCCTATTTTAAGAGCGGCGATTAAGGCAAAGGCTGATGTTCTTCTTACTGGCGATAAGGATTTTTGGGAATCAGGTTTGGAAACCCCCAAAATTCTATCACCGGCCGAATTTATCAACATGACATAAACCGGCTGGATTTTTGTAGTTGCATTTTGAAATGAACTCTGATATAATAGACATACAGTATCAAGTTTGAGTTTCAATCAAACACAGTAATCCGAGTTACAGAGCGCAATTTGCGCTTTAGCCGAGGAAATCCGGCGCAAAAGTTAATAGTGCTCCCCGGAGGGACAACAAAAGCGTACATGGTAAACCCGTGTGCGCTTTTTTCATTCATAGATTGGAGCAAGCCCGATCAGCTCCTGCCAACTTTTATCCGGGGAGCAATCCTCATCACATAATCAACTTATAAAGGAGAGTGTCCACATGGACGACATACAATCCAAAATCGAGCAGATGCGCGGCCTTATCGCCACCATCAAACAGGCAGATATCGCCTATTTCCGGGACGACCGCCCTATCATGTCCGATCGTGACTACGACGTGGCGGTTGACCTGCTGAAAATGCTGGAGCAGAAAACCGGCATTGTTCTCTCCGACTCCCCCACCCAAAAAGTGCCGGGCGAGATACTGGAGAACCTTGCAGAGGTACGCCACACCCGTCCCATGCTGTCTGCTGACAAAACCAAATCCATAGACGATCTGGTACGGTTTGCCGGAGGCCGGGACGTAGTGCTGTCCTGGAAACTGGACGGCCTGACGCTGGTGCTCCGCTACGATGATGGCGAACTTCAGCAGGCCATCACCCGGGGCCGGGAGGGTATCATCGGCGAGGACGTGACCCATACGGTGCGCACGTTCCTGAATGTGCCCCTGACCGTGCCCACAAAGGGGCCTTTCGAGGTTCGCGGCGAAGGTGTGATTTCTTGGGAAAATTTCAAGAAAATCAACGACAATCTGGATGAACCTTACACCCATCCGCGCAACCTTGCGGCGGGCAGTGTCCGCAAGCTGGATTCAGCGGAGGCGAAAAAGCGTATGCTGATGTTCATTGCCTTCGACCTGGTGACAGAGCTGCAGTTCCCCGCCAAGATGGAGCAGCTTAAATTTCTTGCCAGCAACGGCTTTGAGGTGGTTCCCCACACCCTGCTGACCTCACCGGACAGCAGAGATATCGACACGGCTATTGCAAACAACAATCCCGCCAACTTTCCCTTCCCGGTGGATGGTCTCATCATGGAGTACAACGACACCGCCTACGGCAAGAGCTTGGGCGCGACCGGTCACCATGAAAACCGCCTGATGGCCCTCAAGTGGAAGGACGAACTTTTTACCACCAAGTTTCTCGGTGTGGAGCTCGCCACCACCCGCACAGGCATGGTGAGCATCACCGGCCTGTTCGAGCCCGTGGAAATGGACGGCGCAACAGTCAGCCGGGCCTATCTGCACAACTACAACATTTTTGAGCAGCTCCAGTTCGGCGTGGGCGACACCATCCAGGTCTACAAGGCCAACATGATAATCCCGCAAATTGCGGAAAACCTCACCAAAAGCGGCACCTACAAGCTGCCGGAAAAGTGCCCCTGCTGCGGGGGAGCGCTGTCCATTCAGCAGACCTCCGGCGGCACATCACAGCTGTTCTGCGATAATCCCCACTGTGCCGCCAAGCTGGTGCAGAAATTCGCTCACTTTTGCGAAAAGACCCGCATGAACATTGAGGGCCTGTCCGCCACGACCCTGGAGAAATTCATCGGTCACGGCTGGATACACAACTTCGGCGACCTGTACACGCTGGAGAGGCACAAGGAGGAGATCATCAACACCGAGGGCTTTGGAGTGAAGTCATATGAGCGCCTGCAGGCTTCGATTGATAAGAGCCGTACCGGCACTCTTGCCAAATTCATTGCCGGGCTGGGCATCCCCATGGTGGGCCGCCACGCCGGGAGAATAATTGATAGATCCTGTGGCGGTTCTTGGAAACTGTTCGAGGAGGCAATTCAGAATGGATTTGATTTCACAATGCTATCCAACTTCGGCACGACAATGCACGACAACATCTACAAATGGTACAACGACGCGGAGGAGGCCAAGCTGTGGCGTCCTCTGCTCGACCATATTACATTCATAAAGGAGACATCGACCATGAACAACACAAACAATCCCTTTGCAGGCAAAACCGTGGTGGCCACCGGCAAGCTGGTGAACTACACCCGCGATGGCATCCAGACCAGGCTCTTGGAGCTGGGCGCGCACCCGACTTCCTCGGTAAGCAAAAATACCGACTTCCTGATCGTGGGAGAGAAGGCCGGCAGCAAGTTGGCTAAGGCCCAGGCGTTGGGAATTACCACCCTGACAGAGCAGGAATTTGAGGATATGGCTGGTTAGTAACTGGCAGAAAGTGGCGGGGCAGGTGACTGTCCCGCGCTTTCATTATATAAGGATGGTGAAACCATGACAGCAACAAAAATCAGCCGTATCATCTCCGGCAGCCCGGTACGGCCCATCACCGTGGGCGAACCGGCGCTGATCCACGAGGGTAACGGTTTGAGAAGAACTACCCCGGTCTTGAATGTGCGGCGTGTGTCGCCCGGTGAGATTCGCTTTGAGACCATGAACACACAGTATATCTTAAAAATCATCCCCGCAAATAAAATGACAAAGGAGAAAATCAAATGAAAGCGTTTGAAAAAACCTGCTACCTTCTGCCCTGGCCGGAGGTATCGGAAATTATTTCCGATGAGGTTGAAAAGCATCTCGGCCGCCATGCCCCATGCTGGGCAAAATATGAGGATGAGAGCTTCTGGTGCACCGACCAGCCGGTTCTGCCACTCCATGAAGCCTGCCAAATCATGCAGCTCAGCGGCTTCCCTGCCGAGGACTGGCAGGACACCCTCCCGGACGAGGGAGGAAATACGGTGAACGGCTTTGGAATGGAACTCAGCGAGCATCTGCTCCGTAAGGGCCTGGGCTTTGCCTGGATGCGGCAGATCATCGCCCCGGAGGGCCTTTGGCTGGTGGGCGTTTACGATAAAAAGGAGCATCAGCCGGAGCCTGCCATGATTGACGGCTTGGAAGTGTGCTTTGAGGACTTGAAGTCTAAGGACGAGCTCTTCAATTTCTTTGACGAGGGTTCCTGCACCCACGCCGCCCTGATGGAGTTTTGCGAAGACTATAAGAAACGCTACGGGAACGACCTGTGCTGGCCCTACCCCCTTGCGGAAGATAAGCATTTGGGCTTGTTTCTGGTTCTCGTAAAGGAAGGCGTGCTTTGCCTGCCCTATGATGGATTCGACGGTGAGGCCTATGAGTTTTTCAACCTCAAAGGAGCCAAGCTGCTTCAGACAAAACAGGTGATGCAGTTAGCGGCAGATTGGCAGTTTTTCTCCCAGGGCTTACTCGGAGCGTTGAGTGACATGGCCGTATATCTCGCAAAGCAGGAGGGCGACCGGCATGAAACAGCCTGATGTTCCCCTCTGGAGAAAGTCCATGCTCCAGCACCTGAACCTGGACGATATTCTGAAAACATTGTATGAGATTGCGGAAAACGGCGACCCGTTCGGTTACGAAAGCTCTGAAAACGGGTACTATCAGGACTACAAGGAGCAGTTCGACGAGCTTGCCATTGGTGCAGGCTCCCTGCTGGATGCGCTGAATGAGTATGACCTTCGGGAGCACTGGGACGATATGACAGTCTGTCTTTTGGGACAGACCACGACCGTCCTGGGCTTCGACTCCGTAGAGATGGATTACTACCACATGGCAGACCCATTTTATGAGGATTTAGCGGTCCAGGAGGCTCAAAAGCGCCTGAGTAGGCTGACGAAAGCTGAGCTTATCCGCATATTTCGGACAGTTACGGTGGTGCTGACCTCGTTCTTCGACATCAAGGCCGCCCACGACTGCCTGACATCTATTGTGCAGAAGTTGGACGAGCGGACGGCAATCATGGACCGGCGGCTCAAGGCGGCTTTTGCGGCAAAGGACGAGGCAGAGGCAAAAAAGTTGTTGAATACGCTCCCGGGCAGGGCCTGGGTGGAATAGGAGGACGTCAAATGAGCTTTCAACTCCCCAACACCAGACAAGTTTCATCCTCCGAACAGGTCAGCTTCCACTGCAAGCACTGTGGAGCCTGCTGCCGTCACCTTCGGGAAAGCGTACCTCTGAACACACTGGACGCGTACCGTCTGGCAAAATATCTCCGCGGCCGTGGGCAGTCGGTCACCTGCCTGGATGAAATCTTCGTCCGGTATGCCGAGCCGGTACCCCTGGACAAATCGGGGTATACGGTATATATGCTCAAGACCACTGGCCCGGACGACACCTGTATCTTCCTCAAGGACAAGCGCTGTACCATCCAGCAGGCCAAGCCGACTGCCTGCCGGCTCTACCCCTTTGTGGCAGAGCCAACGACGGATGGGGGCTGCAAATTTCTGCTGAGTATGGAACGGAGGCACCATTTCAAAGGAGGTCAAGTCCAAGCCGGGCGGTGGATGAAGAAATACTTCTCCCCGGAGGATAGAGAGTTTATGCGGATCGACATAGGTTCCGCGCCGGTGATTGCCCTGCTTATGCGGAAGGTCCCGGCCTTGGAGCAGAAACGTGCGATCATGCAGTACCTCTGGTATAGGTTCTCCGACTTCGACCTGGACAGGCCGCTGGTGGAGCAGTACAGGCAGAATACCCTCAAGCTGGTAGCAGCGCTAAAAGAAATGCAGGAGGTATCACCATGAAATGTCCTCACTGTGGCGGCTTGCTAAGAAAGGATACCTTCAACAATGTTACACCCCGGGATGGCCAGTTCATCGTTATCTATGGTGTTCCATGCTGCAAATGCATGGATTGCGGCACTGTCCTTTACAGGGGACATGTGATGCAAAAGCTGGAAAAGATGGTGGACGACACACCAAAAACTGCCGGGAAGGTCGTTATGCTGGACTATCCCGATTCAGATATGGAGGTATATAATGGACACTGACCGCAACGAGCATCAAATAATTCGCAAAGACGCCCGCGCCTGCTTTGTTGAGACCCTGAACGATTCCTTCGAGTTTGGTAAGGTGCATTTCGGCTTTGCAACCTATGACATGAAGCTCCCGGCAGGCCAGCGGCAGACAAATTCCGTCCACATCTATATGGCGGTTGACGAGTTCCTGGAGCTTTGCCGGAAGCTCTGTTCCGGCGAACTACGGCATATGATGGCCCAGCGCCTGAAAGAGAGCAACAAGGAGCCCCTTTACAAATGCCTGGGCGGTACTTCGGCTGAGAAGTTGGCGAAAATCAACCGCTCCCGTCCTGATAACATGAGCCTTTCTCGCACGGCTGAACTGGTATGCGGCAAAAACGGAAATTTTCTGTTCGTGGCCAGCAGCGGGCCCGGTGAGACCAACAAGACTGGGCTTATCGTGCCGCGCTTTGGGAACAAGCCTGAGAACCATGTTTCGGTGAGCATGACCTATGAGAGCTTCAGCGGGCTGATGCTGACTACTAAGGCTCACTATGAGGCGTGGCTGACGGCTTGGTACACGAGGCATGCTACAACGCAAAAGGAGATCCCTCGCAAGCTGGAACGGATTCCAGCACAAGCAAAAGAGAGCGTCCCCGAGCCGGTATACTCTGTGGAGCCAAGGTATGGGGCTGTGGCAATGTTCTAAAGTATCTTTTGACGGCGTGGCTTTGGCTACGCCGTTTTGCTTTTCAGTATTGCTAATCAGTGCGCTTTTTGATATAATATCATCGTAAAGCCATGTTGAATGGAGGGGTAACAATGCCACTAGCAGAAAACAGACATTACACACTGGCGGATATCTTAGGCTGGGATGAAAAAGAGCGGTATGAATTGATTGACGGCGAGCCGGTCATGCTGGCAACCCCCTTGCGGATCCATCAGAAAATTGTCTCTGAGTTCAACCGTCAGCTGGGCAATTTTTTGGAGGGAAAGAAATGTCAGGTCTACCCGGCTCCGTTTGCGGTGCGGCTGTTTGAAGGCGCTGGAGACCTGCCGGAGAATACGGACACCATGGTCGAGCCGGATATCACGGTGGTCTGTGACCCGGAAAAGCTGGATGATATCGGCTGCAAGGGCGCGCCAGATTTTATTCTGGAGGTCCTCTCGCCTTCCAGTCAGCGCCACGACCGTCTGGTAAAGTTTAACCTATACCAGACGGCGGGGGTGATGGAATATTGGATAGCAGACCCTGCCAACCGGATCGTGCAGACCTTTCTTCTGGAAAATGGTACTTTTACTGTCAAGGAATTGGGTTTGGCAGACAGCATATTGCGAGTGAATGTACTGGACGGCTGCTATATTGACTTGTCAAAGGTATTCTCCGAGTAACTCTGTAACACGTGCCCATAAAATGGCACATAAATGGCATTGTCAAGCCGATGACACGGAAATGAGAATCTGCTATAATATTAGCGTGGAAAGCTGGCCGATACCCCCGGGCCGGCTTTTCAACTTTATTGTGGAAAGGCTGTTGAAAATGAAATATTGTCCCTATTGCGGCGCGTCCCTCCCGGACAGCGCCGTATCATTTTGCCCGGAATGTGGGAAGCCCATACTGGAAAGCACTGTGGGGAAGCCTGTCGAGGAGAAAAGGAAGAAAGAAAAGCCTGTAAAAACCAAAGCTCGGCCTAAAAAAGCTAAGAAACCCGAGCCACCTGCCGAGGACGGTTACGACGGCTACTATGATGACCGCCTCCCCATAGACGAAGGCCACCGCCGGGATGGCTTGGACAAGGGCATCATCAAAAAGGTGGCAGCGCTGGTGCTGTGCCTGCTGGTGGTGATTGGGGCCTGCCTTGCAATTTTGTATGTGATTTAAGTTGTAGAGTGCTTTCATAGTTCGTGTAGTATGATAAAATCCTCGAAAAGGAGCAAAAACCATGATTTACATATCCAAAGGTACCTCAAAATCCAGCCTGCACAAGCCCCTCAAAGTGACCCGCTGTGGCAAGACCGTCCAGCTCTCCGGCCTCCAGGCCGAGCTTTGGCGCAAGGGCCGGTACGAGTTCGCGTCCGCTCAGACCAAGGCCGAGGAGATGGCGCTGACAAGCCTCTCCCGGGCCGGACTTGCAGAAATCCAGCAGGAGAACTCTGCCGCCTTTCGCTACTATGCACTGACCAGTTGTGTCCTCTGCCCCACACGGCGTCCGGACATCGGGCTTACCACCGGGGAAAAAGAACTTCTCTGCTGGCTGAAGAAGGCGGGCTTGCGCATGACCGTTGCCGAGCTGGTATATTTACGGAGCAGGGACATCCACCCCACCCGCAAGCTACTCCGGGCAAGAAACCGTCAGGCGCTGGTGGAGAGAATCTATAACCCTCACAACATCGCGGATAACCTCTTAGAGCAGCAGATGGAGTCGGCGGGCTGCCGGGACGAGGTAGTGTCTGATCTGCTGTCACTGCTCAGAAAAAAGAGGCTGGTGTTGCTGTGAAATCGACCTGTGAGAAATTCAAAAAACTGTCGGAGCCGTTGCGGAGGGTGATAGGTTTGCGGATGGTAGTTGGCGGCGCGGTACTTGTGCTTTTCATTATAGTATGGGCCTCCATGAGCAACTTTTATCTTGCAATCCCATTCGCTGCAATAGCGCTATTCTTGCTAATCAGCGGTACGCTGATCACCCACCGTGAGTATATTTGCACCACCAGAACGGTCAAAGAGATAATTACAACAGGCATCCGTAAGCGCCCAAAATATCTGCTGCTTGAAACCGGAGAGGGTATTATCCAGCTACCAGCAAACCGTAAATATTTCCCGATAAACAGCTCCGTAATGCTATATCTTGCCAACAGCACACCAGTGTACGAGCAAGACGGAATCTTCAAAATCTTCTCATATCTTGCTTTGGAACTCGCCGTCCCACCCAAGAAAAAGATTGACGAACCGGGGGAACTGTGATATATTATAGATACAGTTTCATGGTTTCCTCTTGGAAGCATAGTATCAGAGTTACAGAGTGTCATTTGCGTCCGCACCGTGCGGATTCAAATGGCACTTTTTTGTTTCCAGAAAGCCGTGAGCTTAAAAATTTATTGGCGCTACGCCAGAGAGGAGCACAAAAGTGTTAGCAGTTCTAATCACGGGGGCAGTTGTCTCCAAAGGCTACCAGGACGAGCCGGCCATCAAGGTATCAGATAGCGGGAAAGCTGTCTGGTTTCGTGTAGGCAAAAAAGTATACGACTCCCAGGCCGAGGACAACCGGCGCTGGGTCAACCCGAACGTCAAGGGCTTCAACTATATGGTTGACCGGGTGAAGAAGATGCAGCTCAAGGAGGGCGTGTACATCAACATCCGTGGTCGTCTGGACGAGGACGTGTGGACAGACAAAAACGGCGAGACCCGCAAGAACCTCTACGTCGTTGCAGAGGACATTGAGTACGCGGGCGGCAAGTCCAAAGATGATTCCGAGGGCGATTCCGCTCCGGCCCATCAGCCCGAGAAGGCACCCTTGCCTACTGAGGCCCCCGGTGAGTTTACTGGCTACGAGCCTTTCGGCGGCGCCTCCTTCTTCGACGAGAACGATTAAGGCACACAAAAATGAAATCTGAGCGTATTTAGAGCGTACAATGAGTATTTTGCTTATTGTGCGCTTTTTTGCGTTCAGGAGAAAGGAGCCTGCCATGCAGGAGACAAAACGAAGCCCGCTTCTGGATTCGCTCAAAATCGTTGGCCTGGCAATTATGGCCTGTTATGTGTGCCGATTCTGGCCTATGGTGATTTTTCTTATCATCTATGGGCTGGCAGTTGTTGCACGCACTCTGGTGAAATCCAAAAGGGCAAAGTCCACCCAACTTGTGCCGTTCGTACCGGCAGAACCTATCCCAGCCCCCACGCCCACCCAGCGCGACCTGGAAAACCTGGCGTTCTCCACGATTTGCCAGAGAATAACTGAGCTGGTAGCGCGGGATTACCCAAATGCCCGCTGGGTATGGGAGTTTCCCTCTGCCCAGAAACTAATCATGGAGGGCCACGAGGTGTACATCCTCCTGAACCGTGCTGGAGGCTACCGCCGGGCACAGGTGCTGTACCAAAACCTGCAGGTGACCGGCTTGAAGTATGAGGGCATCACCGTTGCCCCTACCAAGCCGCCAGCCGCCCCTGAGCCGGAGGAAAATGAGCCTGACAACTACTCCCTCCTGGCTTTCCAGTGGGTGGACGCACACCTGTCCGATCTGGGCTCCCGGTGCGACGAGGCTGCGAAAAATGGCCTTACCCATCTGCTGGTATCGGAAACGGAACTTCCCGTAGCCCAAAGCTGGCAGGACATCTGCACCGAACTGGCCCGAGCTGGTTTCAAGACAAAAGTCCTTGCCGAGGGCATAAAAATCATGTTAGGAGCTGATGAAAATGAGTACCGGCCTGAATAACCTTTTCAACTTCGGCCGTCCGCTGCCGCCGCCTTTCGATACGGTCACCAACAAGAGGATCCCGGTGGCTTCAAAATACGGCGACGGCAGGCAAGCGACTCTCTGCTGCACGGTCATAAAAGCGCTGAACGCCGTTTGCGCTTGCATGAACGGTTCCGGCGAGGGCGCTGTGGGCGTGATCGACCACCGCTCCGTGGCGGAATACAAATCCTCCATGAGCCCGGACGCTTACCATCTGGCGGTTTTTGACAGCGGTACTGGAACAATTCTGGCTACGGTCTACGACAAGAATACCGAGACCAGCGAAAACTATGTGCTGAACAATGCAGGCAGGGATGGGGCCGCTGTGGTGATGGCTATGTTCCCGTTCCTCGCTAAGGACGAGGAATTTGAGCAGAACTTCAAGGAGTATTACGACCAGTATGTGTCGGGCTTTCCAGATAACGCTGTCACCACAAATACCATGGCAATTCTGTGCGACAACGTCTACCTCCGGGTCAAACCGAGCACGACTTTGCCAAGTATCTGCTTGACTCAGGCAAAATAGTATCACAGGAATAATGGGAACGGCCAGGCGGTAAGTCTGGCCCTTTTTCCCTATCATAATCGAATTGGAGGCCCAAAATGGCAAGAGTAAACCACAAACTGGTAAAAAAGCTGCTCAACGAGAAGCGGAGCAAGATAACTGACCGGCAGTTCTTCACCAGCCGTGTGCTGGCAGGACATTTCGAGGACATGGCCGCCGCCCAGACACGGCGCTATAAGTACGGCCGCCAGGTGAGAGTGCAGCTAAGCTGGGAGCCCAAATCAGGCAGCGTTGCCTGCACGGACAATATGACTATACACATCAACACAGGCCACCCGATGGTGACTAAGACCAAGGGCCGAGAGAACCGGTATCAGATCGTATGCGGGATGTTCGCCCATGAGCTGGGCCATGTGCTGTATACCGATTTTTTGCAGCCTCAGACCCAGGCAAACTATATGGAACGTGGTATGTGGTATCCGGAACCGCCCACCCTGCACACGTCAGAGGACTTCGCCAATGAGAAGGCCATGTGGGCATACCTCAAGGCAGACCCAAAGAATCTGGAGGCCGTAAAGGAGGTATCGCATTTTATCTCCAACGTGCTGGAGGATGGCTACATTGAAAACCGTATGCTCAACGATTTTCCAGGTACGCTGGGCTTTGGGCTTTCTGTTTTGCGCGAAAAAATGTGGGAAGAAATGGGCACCGTCACTGACCTGAAACAATATGAGGACGACGGTTCGTGCCACATTTTTCAGAGTATTTTGGAGGTCATGCTGTCCTATGTGAAGTACGGCGAAATCAAATACGGTGATGAGAATTTGGACGATATTCGTATCCAGACCATCTTCGACCTTATAACCCAGCTTGACCGCTCGATAACCGACCCCGACCCCAAGACCCGGCTACGCACCGTAAATCTGATTCTGGTGCGCTGTTGGGAGCATATCCAGGACTATTGTGAAAAGCTCAAGGCGGCAAAAGAGGCGGCTGAGTCCATGGCGGACGCGGTCAAAAAGAGTTTAGGCGGTATGCCCGGCGCGACTACTGTTGGCACTGGCGGCACGCCTGTTCCAGGAGCAGGCAGCTCCGGGGGCGCTTCCGCGACGGCGGCAAACCGTGCCAAGACCCATGAGGATGCTGAAGCGGGCAATGATGAATCTGATGACAGCAAAGACGAGCCCACTGAGGAAGACCCCGCACAGTCCGACGAAGATTTACCGCCCCTGGAAGGGGAGGGCACTAAAACCGGAAAGCAGGACGTCACCGACTCCGAGGGTGGTCGTATTCCCTACCACCAGACCAGCTCTCTGTCTGAGCCGGTAGGCGGCACCACTGAGTACAACGCTGATTACGAGCGTGAGCAGTACGACAAAGCCGCGTCAGATATCGACCGTATGCTGGACAAAATGGTCGAGCGTGCCGCCTGTAAACAGTTGGAAAACGAGCGGCTTACTGAGCTCAACGAAATGGCCAACAGCATCTCCTACGGCGACATTCATAGCGGCGTGAACATCAGAATCAACCGTATCGCCAGCGTGGACACCGACCTCATGGAAAAGTACGATACCGTCGCACCCCGACTGGTGACGATTTCCAAGCAGCTCCAGCGAAGTATTCAGAAGGAGCTCAAAGAACACCGTCAGGGCGGCAAGCAAACGGGGCTGGTCATGGGCAGAAGGCTCGATACCCACGCTCTGTGCCGGAATGATGGCAAGGTGTTCTACAAGAACAACCTCCCCAACGAGATACCTGAGCTGGCCGTTGGGTTGTTGGTAGACGAGTCCGGCTCTATGTGCAGTGGAGACCGTTGCACCTATGCCCGCGCGGCAGCTATTATCTTGCACGATTTTTGTGATAGTCTGGACATTCCTATAATGGTCTATGGACATTCTACAGGTTGGAACACAGTCGAGCTGTATTCTTATGCCGAGTTCGACGGCTTTGACAGCGACGATCGCTACCGGCTTATGAACATCGGTGCAAGGGGCAGCAACCGGGATGGCGCGGCTCTGAGGTTTGTTGCGGAGCGGCTTTCTAAGCGCCCGGAGGCGGTCAAGATTCTGATTCTCGTATCAGACGGTCAGCCTGCTGATACCGGCTATGATGGTACTGCCGCCGAGGAGGATCTGAGGGGCATCAAGCAGGAGTATCAGCGCAAGGGAGTAGTTTTTGTGGCGGCCGCTATTGGCGATGATAAGCCCAATATCCAGCGGATCTATGGTGATTCTTTCCTGGATATTACGGACTTGGAGCAACTGCCGGGGAAGCTGACGGCAGTTGTGAAGAAGCATATAAAAATATAAGGAGAACGCAAATGAGCAGAAAATTTTACTTCGATTACGATGCTTTCCACCGCTTCATGCAGGAGCCGGAAAACATTCGCCCACTGCTGGAGGGTCTGCTGGAAACGAGCATTACCAAAATTACTCCCGCGCCGACGCACCAGATACTGGGCGCGCACGTCCATGCTTTTACCCGCGATGGGCTGACCTACGACATCTCCCTGCAGCTTGTCGAGGAGTACGACTTGGGAAAACGCCTTCGGGCCAGCCAAGCCATTATGGACAGGGACTTCCTTAACCCAGATAACCTGGAGGACGAGACGCTGAAAAGCTGCATTATCTTCATCTGCACGGATGACCCGCTCGGCGGAGGAAAGGCGGTTCGCCGGATCGGGAGAGTAATCAGCACTCTGGGCAATACGCCATTTGACGACGGTTCCAGTGCATTTATCCTGAATATGAGCTTTACTGAGGCAAATGCCGCGCCTGATGTTTGCGACTTTCTCAGGTGGGTAAATGCCGGAGGGACAAGCGAGGGGTGTGGTGTTGCCAGTTCTCTTTACTTGGCTCAGTTGGATAAAGCAGTTCCGGAAATCCACGAAAAGTAGTCTAAAAGGGCATCGGCTTGCCGGTGTCCTTTGCTTATATCACTAAGTTGCTATTGACTTTTCAGCTCGGATATCATATACTTGTAGTATAAACAAATACAGATTGGGGGCATGAAAATGTCAAGCAGCCTGTTACAGGTGCGTGTCGATGATGAACTCAAGGCACAGGCGGCCTCAGTGTATGAGGAATTGGGGATAGACCTTCCGACAGCCGTCAGGATGTTTCTGAAACGGTCTGTGCTGGTCAATGGCATACCCTTTGGGATGACTTTGCCTAAGGGTAACGGCAGTTCCAGGCTTATGGAAGCGCTGCATGAGACTCAAGCAGAGGCACAGCGGAACGGTACGGCTGACATGACCTTGGAGGAGATCAACGAGGAGATCGCGGCGGCGAGGAGAGAGCGCGACAGCAGGAGATCAGAATGAAATATTATGCCGTGATAGATACCAATGTTCTGGTATCTGCTGCTCTTAAAGCCAACTCCACACCGAACGGTATTCTGAAAGAAATTGGGAATGGGCGTATTATCCCATTGTACAATGATGAAATCTTGGCTGAATACAGCGAAGTTTTATTCCGCCCCAAGTTTAAGTTTGAACCGAGAGCGGTCAAGATTATCCTGGATTCCATTGTGAAGTGTGGGGTTCCAGTTGACGCTGGGCCCATAGAAGATATCATTCCTGACTCCAAAGACGCGGTCTTCTACGAGGTCGTTATGGAACAGCGGAAGACTGACGACGCCTACCTGGTTACCGGTAATCTCCAGCATTTCCCGGTGAAGCCCTTTGTGGTTACGCCCCGGCAAATGCTGGACTTGATTCTCTCCGAAAAAAGTGATAATTGACCCATGAGGGCGGCTCAAATCATGAGCTGCCCAACTTTTTTGAAAATTTTCTTTCAAAATCCGATGTTACACATTTATACCCAATGTTTCAAGTCCTTAATTTATGAGCGTGAAACGTGTATACTAAAGCTACAAGGTTGGGATGAATTTTCAAAGAGCAGAGGTATAAGGTTGTGTGGAAAGTTATGCTGGGCCGGCGCATCCAGGAGTGCCGCAAAGATAAAGGAATATCACAAAAGAAGCTTGGAAATGCGGTGGGAAAAGATGAGCACTACATCTCCGCTGTTGAGCGGGGGAAATATTATCCTGGCGTGGATAAGCTTATAGGCATCCTCACTGTGCTGGAGGTCCCCGCCGACGCGGTTTTCTGCGATATCCTGGAACATTCGGCGGATCAGCAGCCTAATAGGCTCTCCAAAATGATGGAAGACCTCTCCGATGGCGAGCGCGAGAAGATATACGCCTTCTTGAGGCTTCAGATCCAGCAGTCAAAGGAGAGAGACAAGGCTACCAAGAAGCTGCAGAAGGAGATTGACAAAGCCAAGAAAACCTGATAAAATAGCATTATAGTATTAGGTTCCCCAAACGGACAAAGTAACAGAGTAGCATAGTGTCATTTGAGTTTGCCAAGAGCAAACCCGGATGGCACTTTTTTGTTTCCACTCACAACCGAATCGGGCCGGTACTGGCAAAAGGGCAGCAGTCATTTGACCGCTGCCCTTTTGCATTTCACCAAAGAAAGGGAGTATCAAAATGTCAACCTGCCAGGACAAATTCTTCACCACGTTCCCGGATTTCCCCGCCATGCTGGGATACCACGAGAACCAGACCAAAGAGAGCCAATGGGAACGCCGCCGGGTCAAAGACCTCCGTGTGGAGCCCCTGGACAAGAACGCCCCGCTCTACAGCGACCTTTCCTCATTTGCCCCCGGCATCAGCCGCGAGGCGATAGAGGACACCGCACACAATCTGGGCCTCGCCATGAAGATGGACAGCGGCTACTATCCCGTCCGAGACACGGCCTACAAAAGTCTTCTCGGTCGGGCCAAAATCAGCGGCACGGCCCTGCCCAAGCTCAAGCGTGATAAGCTGGCCGACATCCTCAACGCCTGCATGACCCTGTTTGGCGACGAAGCTCTGCTACTTATCCGCGACGAGAAGGTTTCGGCAGTCCATTCCGGGGGTGAAAGCGACTATGCTGTGCTGCCGGTGGATGAGCTGCTCCTGACCCTCAAGGCCAAGCTGGACGCACGCTTCCCAGGTAACCAGTTCGAGGGCGGTTATTGTGACCACTCCATAGTCAGCGCATCCTGGAGTATGCCCGACCAGAAAGAAGACCTGCTGGGCACCTATGCCAAGCTGCTGGCGGCCCAGGGGAAAACCAGCCTCGCCGCAAAGCTCACACCGGGCATCCGGTTCATGACTTCGGACACTGGCACAGCTTCAGCAAAAGTATCGGCCTTGCTCATGGGTAGCCAGTTTCCTATCCACATCGGCGAGTGCGTAGCAGTAGACCACAGAAAGGGCCGCAAGGTTTCCGATTTCGAGTGCGCCTTAGACCAGGTTTTCGCCCAGTTCGGCGACCTGGTGGGCAAACTGCAAAAGCTCCTGGAGGTAGAGCTGGATTACCCTATAAACGCCATGACCCGGGTATGCAAGAAGCTGAGCCTGCCGAAAAAGGCCGCAGTTGAGGCTATCGCCATGTACGAAATGGCTCTGGGTGGAAACACCGCCACGGCCCATGACGTATACTTCGCCATGCAGGAGATACCCTTCATCCTCAAGACCCAGGGCGCTCCCGAGAGCAAGATCCTGTCCGTTGAGGAGAATATGGCCCGTGCCCTGAACCTCCGCTGGTCGGACTATGACCTGGCAAAGGGGGTGGATTACTAATGGCAAACCCGATTATCCTCTGCAACACCGCCAGCATGAGCGAACAGGACTGGCTCGACTGCCGTATGCACGGCCCCAAGGGTGACATTCCGTACACGGTCGGCGGTAGTGATGTGGCAGCTATCTTTGGCCTTTCGCCCTGGATAACGCCGCTGGAGCTGTGGAAAATCAAGAAGGGACAGCTCAAGCCGTCCAAGAGCGCCAATGCCGGTCAAATGGAGATGGGCCACCTTCTGGAGCCTGTCGCCGCCCACTGGTTTGGCAAAAAGACCGGGTATACCGTAACTGACGACACCAACCTGTACCAGCACGCCGACCACCCTTACGCCTTGGCGAACTTCGACCGGCGCTTCGCAAAACCTACCGGCGAGCCGGGAATCCTGGAGTGCAAAAGTTGTACTTACCATAAAGCCTTCGATTGGGCCGACGATGCCATTCCCCTGCACTATGAGCTGCAGTTACGTTTCTATATGGCAGTTGTCGACGTAGAGCTGGGTGCGTTCTCCGCAATCTGGGGCAATAACCCTGACCTTAATATGGCTATGCCGGAAATTACCCGCGACCAGGCCAAAGAGGACATGATTTTTGAGCGCTTAGAGGAATGGATCTGGAGCCTTGAACATGACAAACCGCCTACGATGTCCGGCGTCGCGCCCAAGCTGGCGCTGGAATCTTTGGCAAAAATCTACGGGCCCAGCGTGAAGGGACTGCCAACTATGGAGTTCTCCGGCAAGTATGAGCCCGCTTTGCGGCGCATTGCCGTGCTGCAAGACAAGATCCGCGAGTGCGACCAGGACAAGAAAACCTTTGAGAAAGAAGTAGAGGCGCACAGTGTCCGCATTGCTGAAATCATGCGCGAGCATGAGCACGCGGTTCTGGAAACTACTGGTGATAAGCTGCTCATTGACTTTGTGACCCGCACCACCCGCCGGCCCGATTCAAAGGCACTCAAGGAGAAATATCCGGCTATCTATAGCGAGGTACTGAAAGCCTCTGAGAGCCGGAAGATGAAGGTGACCGTACAACCGAAATAACAGGAGATGATGACAATGAAAACCTTTTACCGGCTGTGCGAGCTGTCAGGCGTGGGGTTCCTCACTGCCGACAAAATTGCTGCAAGCATGGGCTTCGACCGTCTCTCTACCGAGCGGGTGGACGAGGGCTTACTCTACACTCTGACCGAGGCCGAAGGCTGTGGACATCTCTGCTTGGAGAAGCACGCTTTTCTCAAGGCTGCCCTCAAGCTGCTGGACACATCCACCCTCACCACCCAAATGGCGGCGAACCGCGCGGCGCGGCTGGTGGAGAGCGGACAGCTTACCACCTACGACCAGTACGTTTATCGTACCAAGACCGCCCATGCCGAGAGCCATTTGGCCCGGAGAGTTCAGCAGTTTTTGCATACACCTATTGAAGGATGTACGAATCTGGAAATGGCATTGAACCGTGTGGAGGAAAAGCTAAACCTCCGCTTTGCCCCGGAGCAGCGGCAGGCTGTAAAAATGGCCCTTTCCCAAGGGTTGTCGGTCATTACCGGAGGCCCCGGTACGGGCAAAACTATGATTCAAAAAGCAATTCTTGACATCTACCATCGCCAGAACCCTGAAGCTACAATCTGTTGTTGTGCCCCAACCGGGCGAGCGGCACGGCGCATGGAACAGGCCACCGGCCACCCGGCCTCAACCATCCACAAGGCCCTGAACCTCATGGCTGACGAGGACGGAAACTTCAACGAGCCCGAGCTTCTGGACGCTGACCTTGTCCTTGTGGACGAGGTGTCCATGCTGGACGTGTACCTGGCGGGTTATCTGCTGGACGCGATAAGCCTGGGGGCACAAGTGGTATTTATTGGCGACAGCGACCAGCTGCCGTCAGTGGGCCCCGGCGCGGTGCTCAGCGAGATTATCGCCAGCGGAAAGGTGCCTGTGGCGAGGCTCAATAAGGTGTTCCGCCAGCAGGTGGGGAGCCGTATCGCGGTCAACGCGAAGGCTGTCCGTCAGGGAGTGCACAATCTGGAGTTCGGTGAGGATTTCCAGTTCGTGGAGTCTCCAGATATTGAAACTTCGGCCGACAAGGTGGTGGAGCTGTACCTGCAAGAGGTCAAGAAATACGGCCTTGACAATGTGGCTCTGCTCACGCCCTACCGCAAGAAGACAGCGACCGGCGCCAACGCCCTCAACCTTCGTTTACGTGATTTGGTGAACCCGCCCGCGCCCGGCAAGCCCGAGGCCACTCATGGCAAGAGAGTCTTCCGTATGGGCGACAGAGTTATGCAGACGAAGAATCTGGGCGAGGTCAACAACGGCGATGTGGGCTACATCACCGACATTTTCCGTGACACTGACGGTATCACTATCCGGGTAAACTTTGGCGACGGCCGCGAGGTGGAGTACGACCCCACCCAGCTCCCCATGCTGGATTTGGGCTACGCCTCTACCGTCCACAAGTCCCAGGGCTCGGAGTACCAATCGGTCATCATTAACCTGCAGCGCTCCCACTACATCATGCTGACCCGGCCCCTCGTTTACACAGCAATTACCCGTGGCAAGAGCCGGGTAATTCTGGTAGGCGAAAAGCGGGCGCTGTACACTGCCATCAGTCGGACAGACACCGAAAAGCGGGGCACCTGCCTCGCAAAACGTATCAGAAATGCATAAAGGAGAGTCAAAATGAGTATTCTCGCAACATACCGTGAAAAGCAGGCGGATTTTAACTCCCGGATCGCCAAACACACCATGCAGACCAAGGAAAATCTGGCCTTACAGGAACTGAATTACCGCATTTGCGTGCTGGAAACCTTCCAGGCTTTCTCCAAGAGTGCCCCCATGGGAATGAAGGTGGATGACCTGAGCTACCACTACCAGCTGGTTGACCCCTACATCAAGTCCGTGCTCAACGAGCGGCAATTTGGGGCAAAAACCGACGCCGACGGCAAAAAGCTCCGGGAGACGGCCCATCAGTCTTTGGAAAAGGTGGTCCAAGCCGGGCGCAAGCAGTTTTCCAGTTTCTCGCCCAGCAAGCCCGAGCAGTACAGCCAGACCGTCGGCAAGTACATCAACGCGTTGCTGCCGGTCTGGATGCAGTACCGCGATACCTATATCAATTTGCAGGAGGTTTTTCAGAATGGAAAGCAATAGTATCTTGAACAAAATCAACGCTGTGGAGGGCTTTGACCCCACCCCTTATGCGGTCGATTACACCGACCTCAACACCGGAGAGACCCGCAAGCGCCTGCCTGTTATGGCGCAAATTGCCTGGTTTCGGCTGAAATATCCGGAAGGCCGTATCTCTGTGCAGGCCGCTCCCGGCAAAGATTGTTTCGTTGCCACAGCCCGGGTGTACCCCAGCTACAAAGACCCGGCAGACTGCTTTTTGGCGGAGGCTACGGCCTCCCGGGGGTATCTGGAGGACAAGCCGTCTGTTTCGCCCCGCGAGTGGGCGCAAACGGCGGCAGTGGGTATCGCGCTGAGAAATGCGGGCTTTGGCCTACAGTTCGCCATGGCCGGGGATGAGTTCCCTGACACAGTTTCTGAGAGTGTGCCGACCACTAATGCGGCACCGCTCGCCGAACCCTATGCCGTTGAGGAACCCGCTCCCCGTGAGCTGACCCAGGAGGAAAAACTGGAGCAGGCCATGAAAGTGCCCTACCCCATCACCAAGTTCAAGGGCAAGACCTTGGGCGAGGTTCTTCAGCTTGACCCCGGAGCGATCAAGTGGGTTGCAGAGAAGTTCCCTGCTACGGAGAAAGTTGGGGCTGCCGCACAGTTTATCCGGGACTTTGCCCTGCAACAGTCAGCATAAAAAAGAGGAGTGAAGCGCATGGAACGGATCCGCATGACGGACATGGTGGTGCTGCTGGGCCTGCCCCAGCCCCCGGCTGGCCGGATTTCCTGCTATGTCCGCTGCCCGTGCTGTGACGGTGAGCGCGATAAGCACCTGAATATCAACTTCAAGAAAGAAGTGTTCCGGTGCGCGAAGTGCGGAGTTTCTGGAGGCATTTTCGACCTGTACGCCCTGTTCACCGGCACGAACCGTGACCGGGTGTGGCGGGAGCTGGCAGAACGGTTACGCTTGAATGAGCGGCCCAATTTACAGGGACAGAGGAGTTATCAACAGCATGTGGAAACTCTTATTGCAGACGCCGCCACCCGCCACCGCACTTACTCCGCGCTCCTCTCCATGCTGGGGCTGGCGAACGCTCATCGAGAAAATCTTCACAACCGTGGCCTCAGTGACCGTGATATCGCCCAGTTGGGCTACAAATCCATGCCGCTGGCGAACAACTCCGAGCTTGTCCGGCGTGTTCTGGAGACCAGTGCTGACCCGCAAGGCGTGCCAGGATTCTTCCGCACGAAAGCCGGTTGGTGGTCGTTTGTCCACCAGCGGTCGGGGGTTCTCATACCGGTTCGAGACATGCAGGGCCGGATTCAGGGCCTACAGCTCCGGTTGGACAACACCGAGAACCGCAAGTTCCGCTGGATATCCAGCGTGGAGCTTAGCGGCGGCTGTGGGTCGCCCGCTTGGACGCACTTAGCCGGGAAACCGGGCAAGATGGTAGTTCTCACCGAAGGGCCCATGAAGGCCGATATTATCCATGCGCTTTCGGGGCTAACCGTTCTGGCAGTGCCTGGGGTAAACGCCTTGCAAAGGCTGGAAGAAGCTCTAACTGAGTTGCAAAGCCAGGGCGTCCGGGAGATAAAAACGGCGTTCGACATGGACTACATCGCGAACTGCTATGTGCAGAGTGCCTATGATAAGCTCATGGCCTTGCTGGGCCGGATGGGGTTTCGGTATGGGACTTACGTCTGGGACCCGAGGTACAAGGGGTTGGACGACTTTATCTGGGCCCGGCTGAAAGCAAATCTGGATAGAAATAGTTGACTGACGAGGGGTGACGCATTGCGCCGCCCCTTTGATTTTGAAAAAATTTTGCGTATTCTCGTTGCAAATGCGTACAGTAATGGGTGTAATCCCAGCAAATGAAATTTTGGAGGTATACTTATGTTAATAGCCGTCGACCACGGCAACTATGCCATAAAAACGCCCCGGTTCACCTTCGTATCCGGCCTGACCGAGCACTCTGTCAGGCCGCCCATGACCGATGAGATTTTGGAGTACGCCGGGAAATTCTGGACGCTCACCAGCCACCGCATGCCCTATATGCGGGATAAAACCCAAGACGAACGCTTCTTCATCCTGACTTTGTTCGCCATCGTCAAAGCACTACAATCACTATGAAGTACTCATATCTTCCACACAATCTCGACACTGTCTTTCGTGGCCTTGACCTGAGCAATCACCAGGTCCACCACGCTTCTTTTATCATCAATCGAAAGTTCGTCCCACTTTGAAAAATATCCTGTAAGTGTCTTGACATCTGTGGCTGGCGTGGCAGTGGTAATTTCACGTATCTCTTTTTGCACTTCTTTGAGCTGTGCATCCAAGTCGGACGCTCTCTGATTTATGAGAGACATAAGTGCACCATCTGCCTGGATGACCTTCTCCAGAAGCGTGTTCATTTCTTCGCTCAACTGGTGCTCTTTGACCCGAAGCCCATTCAATTTTGGATTCACTCTTGACTCTGTGGAAGAAGTAAGTGTTTCAAAAGATTTCAGTCTTTCCCGTATGGCATCCAATACGAATTTTTCAAGCTCTGGTGCGCGTAGAGTACCAAACCCGTCACATCCTCTGGCGTTAAGGTGATACCCGCACATGAAGTAGCGCACGCCATTCTTTTTTGAGAATCGGATACTCAGCGCGTGGCCGCATTTGCCGCATTTAGCTTTGCCAATCAGCCAGGAATTCTTAACCTTCGTTGGAATGCCGACATTCTTATTGTTGAGGCACTTTTTTCGAGCTGCCAGCCAAATATCAGACGGAACGATTCCTTCGTGAGGGGCAATCACCAGCGTTTACCCTTCCAATGACAGAGTTTTGCGCTTGTCTTCCTGGGTTTCATAAAGGTAGCATCCGTTAGCCCCGATAAATTCAGAGGGGTCATTGACTATGAGAGTACCTTGACCTTTATAGAATTCGTAAATGTCCAAGTCTGCCTGGAGGTATATCGGGTTTTTGACTATCTCGGCAATCCTTGTCCTGTTCCATCCTTTACCCCGCCGGGTGCGAATCTTATTGTCGCCAAGATACCTCATGATGTCTCCAAAAGAAACCTGCGGCTGAGCATACATCTGGTAGATAACTCTAACGACTTCCGCCTCTTCCGGGGAAATTACATATCGGGAGGTTTTTATCCCATCAATAACATAGGGCTCAATGGAATATCCATAGGGAACAGGACCGCCCATAAAGAATCCGTGTTTTGAGCGGGAAGCATAAGCATCGGCCACTCTCTTTTGGATAGTTTCACGCTCAAGCTGCGCAAAGACGATGCAGATATTCAGCATGGCCCGCCCCATGGGGGAAGATGTGTCAAACTTCTTGGTGGTGGACACAAACTCCACACCGTACTTGTGGAACTCTTCCATCATTGAGGTAAAGTCCAGGATAGAGCGGCTAATTCTATCCAGCTTGTACACAATGACGCGCTTGATTTCCCCGTTCTTAATGTCATTCATCATCCGCTGGAAATCCGGCCTGTCGGTGTTCTTGCCAGAAAAGCCCCTGTCACTATAGTATCTGTACTCGCCGCCCCTCGTTTCATATTGACAGAACTCCATCTGGCTCTCAATGGAAATGCTGTCTGCCCGGTCTACAGACTGCCGGGTGTATATGGCGTCAATCATATTGAACAAACCCCTTTCATTATGGAAGGGGGCCGCTAACGGTTTGATTATACCGCAGCAGCCCCCGTTTTTCAAGATATATAATTTTTGAACACCTGATATAATCCCCGCTCGACTTCGGTATGGACTTTCTCTTTCCTTTGCTCGTCATATTGGGGAAACGAGTTTATGAAGATGATTTTTCTCCCATCGAGAACGGAGGATGATGTCTCTTTTGAATACGTGATATGTTTGTTTTGATTCATTTTATGTTTTCTAATGCTGCGCTGTTGTGGCTATATCTTTCACCAAATTCGGAATAACCGCAAATCTTTTGTGATGGTAACACCCATGTGTCCAAAGTCGGAAAAGGCAGGAGTATCATGATTATATGCATACGCAAATAACCTTTTTGCTTCAATATCACCGTGTATCGTGCGCCTGAATTCTGCCCTGTCATGGTTCCATTCTTCCTGGTAATCGCTAACGAAGAGGTAGCAATCTATCGTGCCAATCTGCGTATGAGAGCGAACAACCGCATATACCAGAACCTTATACTGTTCCTCAAACCGCCGGATTCGTTTAAGGTCGTCACCTTTGGCCCAGGAGGAAGTGCCTGTAATATCGTCGCTGATGCTCACTTTATCCTCCTTCTCAAATCGAGTTTTGGCCTGGGAGGAAAGGCCCAGCATTTCCATCCGAGACAAAGCCTCGGTCTTCTTAATTTCTCTTGTCATATGTCTTCCTCGCTTTCTTTTTCATCGGGACATAAGTTGAACTGGATATCTTTTTCAACCATTTCTTCAATAAAGGTAGACAGTACTAAACGTCTCTCTCTTAGAACCTGTTTAGTATCTAGCCAACCATCCGGTCCAGTGATAAAATAGAGGGGATGAGGGGGGAAGACAGGTGAGGAAAAGCTATCCAAGTGACATCAGTCGGAAACAATTTGAAGA
>NZ_JAWXXL010000023.1:0-54787 GCF_034334985.1 Acutalibacter intestini
GCAGGATATCTCTCATAACATTCATTCATTTATGCGTCGGCTCCAGCATAATCCCTCTCGGGTTATTCGTTTTTTCCTCCATCCGCTTCTTTCCTATCTTTCGGCGGAGGAGTAATATATTTGATTGTGACCAAATCTCATCTAATAACAGAGCCAGAATACCTAGAAATCCTGGACAAAGACCTTGCACATATACAGATATCAGTAACGTGCTTAGATGATGATAGGGCATTCAGCTATGAAAAGGCAAGCCCACCATCCAAACGAATCCAATCTATTCTAAAACTACAAGACTTGGGTTTTGACGTATCTATCCGGCTAAGCCCTTTAATTCCGGACTTCTTTGATTTTGATAAATTGGCCAGCTTGAAAATCGAAAAAGGTATTATAGAGTTTTTGCGGATCAACGCATGGATAAAGAAATGGTTATTTAATGTGGATTTTTCAAAGTACACTCTCCGCCAAGGAGGATATTCACATCTTCCTTTAGATGAAAAAATGCGTATCCATAGTAAAATCAAAATTCCGTGTATTACTGTATGCGAAGACGTTACTGAGCATTACCTGTATTGGCGCGATCATTTCAATCCAAATCCACTTGACTGTTGTAATTTGCGAGTTTTATAACCCTTCACTCTATTTCAACTTTAATAAGTCAGTTGGTACAGGAAGAGCAGATTCAAAGTGATCTGCTCTTTTTTCTTATATTAAAAAGGAGGATTGCAAATACAATCCTCCTAGTCTATAAACGCTTCTGATTGCCAATCTCCCTGAACGTAAATTACACGAATTCCGCCACAACACCACTAACGGCCACAAAAGTAAAACCGTAATTTTGGTCCCTGTTGGTATTAATTGAACACTATATATTGTGTTTTCATCGCGCAACACACACTAAATAAGATGAAATGGTACGACTCAAACTTCCTATACATACAGATCCGGAAAACAGAAAGCAAAACGCACTTCCACATCTTTTTTTCTTTTATAACCGACTGTGCCTCATCACCCACATAACGGCCAGGCTTTTGGACCTTCAGCAGTAGCTTTTCAACCTCTTTTGGGTACATCATTCATCCCTTTTTCTCTGTTTTTGCTCATTATACCCTGTTTTCTGTTTTTTTGCAAGAGGTCAGGGCAATGAGTAATCTTTTCCCAAAACCATATATAGCATTAAATAGACACTCAGTGCCAGCAGAGAATAATTATATCTGGTATTTAGCAAAACCAAAAATCCCAATACTGATAGAGGCAGCAAAAGCGCTAAGGAAACAATCCGGCTGACTCTCTCCGCCGTTCCCTCTTCCAGCTGGCTTTGTAGAAAATACCGCAGGGCCAACCCGCCGTCCAGCGGCTCTATGGGTAGACTATGGGCGATCCCCAAGGCAAGGTTGACTCCTGTAAAGTCACCGTTCTTTCCGGCCAGGGCGGTCATCCCAAAACATAGCAAATTGATGGCTGGCCCTGCCAGAGAAATTATCATTTGTTGATAGTCCGTGGTTCCCCAGCCGCTTTGCCGCACCACCCGGCAGCCCAAAGCGGATACTTCTACTCGGTCTGGTGGCACATGAAAAGCCCACATAACTGCCAAATGCGCACATTCATGTAAAAAAACTGCCAACAAACAGACTGCGCTGCTCTCCATTCCTGTGAACAAGCAGCAGGCGGACAACAGCGCAAAGCAGGAAAAACCTATGCCTATCTGGCAGCGACCCACACAGAATTCCAACTTCACAGTATATGTGCCGCCGTACTCTCTAGTCCTGAGGGTGGTGGTGTTTCAGCGGGTGTTGGCTCTGGAGAAGGAAAAGGAGTGGCAGCAGGCCCAGATCCTTTAATCTGCGGCAGTTCTATTTCTTGGGCCATCTCTTGCCGGTACCACTGGGCAATCTGTTCATATTGCTCTTTGCCGGCAACTTTTAAATACACCATTCCTACAATTAGTAGCGCACAAAGCGCTGCCTGTAAAAGAGGTACGCCACCCCAGGCCGGTTTTTCAGGTAAGTCCTCTTCCCATTGTCCCTGAAAATCCTCCTCCTCTCCCAGGTTGTCTATTTCCCGCAGCTCATCCCGGTCCTGCATTACAGTATAATACAGATCAGGCCGCTGCATCCATCATTGATAATTCTTTCAATGGTCTCGCGCACCTTTTCTCGAGCATCGTTAGGCATACGGTATAATTTGTTGTGCATTCCCTCATTAACCAGGGAATGCAGGGACTTTCCAAAGATATTGGACTCCCATATCTTCACCGGGTTTTCCTCGAACTCCTTAAGCAGATATAGTACCAGTTCCTCCGACTGCTGCTCGGACCCCACAATAGGCGTGATTTCTGTGTTGATCTGAGTACGCAGCATATGAATAGACGGCGCAGTTGCCTTTAGTCGGATGCCGTATTTGCCGCTTTGCTTTAAAATCTGCGGCTCTTCCAGGGTAAGCTCTTCTACATCGGGCATGACAATGCCGTAGCCGGTTTCCAGGACGTCATCATAGGCTTGGCGCAGCTTTTGAAAAGTCTTTTTGATCTGGGTCATTTCGATAAGCTGGGCTAGCAGTTCTGACTCATCTTGGATTTCCAGTTCTGTTTTTTCACTGAGGATTTTATAGAACAAGGATTGGTCAAAGATTAGCTCCGCACTGGCCCGGCCGCTGCCCAGGTCAATCTTCCGGACGTTCACACTCTCCACTGGCTCACAAGTGCGCATGTTCTCTAGCATGAACTTTACTTCCCGCATACGCTGAATGCCACAGCAGTCCTTGATCGTCCCAAATACAGATGAGTACAGCCAGTGGTCTGCCCCCAGGCCTGCCACCCATCCGGGCACTGCCAGCTCGACCTCCCGTACAGGGAACTGGTACAGCAGGCTGGCAATGATTTCCTTAATCCCCTGCTCTGTAATGTCAATACAATTCACAGGAAGAACGGGCACGCTATATTTTTCCGAGAGCCTTCCGGCCAGCTCTTTGGACACCGGATCCCCTGGGTCAACACAGTTCAACAGCATTACAAAAGGACGGTTGGTCTGGTTTAGCTCGTCAATTACCCGTTCCTCTGCCTCTTCATACTCATCCCTGGGAATATCGCTAATACTGCCGTCTGTGGTAATCACCAAGCCGATGGTGGAATGCTCGGTAATCACTTTTTTGGTTCCGATCTCTGCCGCCATATTAAATGGGATTGGCTCTTCAAACCAAGGCGTGCGTACCATGCGGGGCTGGTCCTCTTCTATGTAGCCAATGGCACTGGGCACAATATATCCCACACAATCGATCATCCGCACACTGAACATTGCGTCACTGTCGATCTGCACCGAAACCGCCTGCTCTGGGATAAACTTTGGCTCTGTAGTCATAATGGTACGTCCGGCCGAGGACTGAGGCAGTTCATCCACTGCCCGCTCCCGCTGAAGCCCGTCTGGAATATTGGGAATTACCACTGTGTCCATAAACTTTTTGATAAATGTAGACTTTCCAGTACGGACCGGTCCCACCACACCAATATAGATTTCGCCATTAGTACGGTCCTGGATGTCCTTATATACGTTAAAATCTTCCATCAAATTCATTCCTTTCCGTGGGTATTGGAACTTGTACCGATAGGATACTAGGCATATCTTTCAGGCACCCGGCAGCTGTTCATCGCATTGCAAATCATTACCGGTTACAGGGTTTGCAAACATTTTTATACTTTTACGTCTTGTTACCGACTGAATATGTGCCAAAGGCCAATTCCTTTCGGTTCAAGTTCATAGCTCCCCTCTTTTTCAACGGTTACAAATAATGATTGGCCTAGACTCCGGCACGGTGTCCTCAAATAGCTCATTTTGGTTTCTTAGATCCGTGAGCAGCGCTCGGTGATTTTTAGCGATGTCCCACAGCTTTTCCCCCTGAGAGGCGTAGTACACCAGAAACCGTGGACGCACATCAAAATCTTTGGCGTTCTCTTCCATGCCCGCCGAGGTCAGATATTTCACATTATCCATACTCATCAGTAGCGAGGTCACAGAGGTTTCAGCAGAAATCTCTACTGTGTTCCGGTCTAGGATTCGATACTCCCACAGTTCCGTGTGCCATACGGTATCGCAGCGCTTGGCTAGCTGGTTCTCTAACTCCACCGTAAAATTGTGATCAAACTGCTTTTCCGCGTAGAGAATCCTTCCTTGGGCATTTACATATAGCATACAGATCGTATACTTAACCCGGTAGTTTATCTTGGTCTTTTCACAAGTGGACTGTACATTGTCCTGTTCACACCAAACATCCAATACTCGCTGGATCTCGTCATCAGAAACCGTTAGGCTACACTTTTTTTTCAACACTTCAGAAGATACCCCATGGATTTGGGTAAAAGAGCTTTGGGCGTAACGCAGTTCCAGCGGCGCTTTCACCGAGTATGCGTCATTGATGATCTCCACCTCGCAGGCCTTGTACAAAAAGGCCATCAAAAACACCTTTACCACCACGCTGACCCCTGTGTATTCCCCCACGTCGTCCTCTCGGGGCTGGATGCTGCTTTCCCCTGTTACAATCCGCAGGTCGCAAATACAGTCCTCTGAAGCTCCCGAGCATTCAATAATCTGGCTGAAATCAATTGAGGCGGAAAGCTTTTCCACATTGGTACTATCGACCGCCGAAGTATAGAGAAAAGAAATATCCGCTGTACCGTTCACAGTCAGTCGTTCCTCTGAAAGGCGGCTCTCAATCACCCGGCAAGAAACATCCCGACGCAGGATAGCCTCTATGGGCGGCTTGCCGTTCTTTACCGGCAAGGTATCTTCAATGGTAAATTGATGGCATACCGCGTTCACCGCCTGATGGGCCTGGAAGGAATCTCCCCGTTTTTCAATGGACTCGTCTTCTAAACTACAGGTGATCAGTTCTTTTCTTTGTACAACAGCCAGCACATGCAGGGACACTGCTGCGTGTAGATCGACTCTTCTGGCACTGACCGCCCGGCAGGTTAAATGTGAAATGGATGCCTGCACACAGGCTATGGCCTTTTCCTCAGAAGCTTTTAGCTTGATAGAAGCGGAGAATTCCTTTGTAAACTCACAGCAGCGGACACAGTCACCCTTACTGTCCAGATACATCACCCGAATATCGCATACCCCATCACAGGTTAGGGTATCTCCCGTAATGATGTAAGATGATACCTCTGGAACTACCCGGCATTTCAGTATCTTTTGAATGTCCGCGCAGTAATCCGGCAGATTGTATTCGGTGTCAACCGGCGTTTCGTAACGGCCGTCAAATACGGGGTCAAAGTATTCATAGGGCGCGGTCTTTATTTGGGCCTGCATACAGCATCCTCTCCTTTGGCTTTCTTTTGCTTAATATGTATGCGTCCCAAAGAAAATTATGCGGACAAAAGCGCCCCCTGCTGATTTTAAGCGGCAGCGCTCCTGCTCTTTACGCAAAAAAGAACAGCGCCGCTGGCTCACGCTGTCCTTTTCTTCTTATGACTCCCCGGTTTTTTCCATATTGCCAGGGCCGCATACTCCTTTTAGCAGTTCTTCCGCCGAAACGCCAAAGAGCTTGGCCAGGGCGAACAAGTTTGAGGTGCTGGGGTCCGAGGCCCCGCTTTCCCACTTAGAGACCGCCTGACGGCTGACACCCAGGCTCTCGGCCACAAACTCCTGGGTCATTTTGCAGCGGCTGCGGTACTCTCGAATGGTCTCGCCCAAGGACCTTTGCGCCTGGGACACCTCTTTTTTTACCTGGGCAGACCGCAGGTATTTGCGCAACGCCCGGATAATCAGCACCAGCACATAGATTGCCAGGCCAAAAAACAGCAGGCCGATCAGTATGGCGGGGATTGCCACGAAAAAATTCAAACCCATCCTTTTGCCTCCTTTCTTTATTTTGTCCTCATAGTAGCATAAACCCGCTGGTTTCCTCCACCAACTATCGCGCAACCTGGGAAAAATCGGGCATTTTTGCGGCTTACAAGGGACCAAAAAACGCGAAAAAGCGGCGTTTGGGACCAGGCCCGCACACCGCCTCTTCCGCTCGGATCAAAACAACCCTCTTAAGTACTTTTTAGGCCTCTTCTACCTTTCTGATCCCATACAGCTTCCGCAGAAAAAAGCCCCAAAAACCTTTTCTCTTCTCTAAAATGACCACTTTCATCGCGTTATCTCTCCTTTACTGCCGTAATAGCGAGAACCCCAGGGCCACCAATATAACAGCGGAAAGAAAGAGCGTGAACCCTACGGGGCAAAAGCAGGAAATGGTCATTCCCAAGCCAAAACAGACCGTACACATATTCCGGCAATGGCAGTCTTTCAAGCAGGTACAGTTGAGCTTTCGTTTTGACATGGTATCCGGCCTCCCCCGGGCAATTTACTCGCTAGGCGGTTGTCTACATGCGTCAGACAAGCAGTTTTATCTGTTCTAAAAGAGCAGCAGACCGAGGGGAATTTCATTAACCCAAAACAAACTAAACCGGTCAAAACACCTGCTTGCAGCTCCCATGTAAGTGCCGCCTAGTTCAGTATATACACTCAAGAAAAAAGTGTTACTGTACCACGACCACGAGAGCGGTGCCGTTATGCACCCGCACCTCTGCTGGGTCTCCCGCCACCTGATTACTTACTCCCATGGGGAAACCACCGCAGCTCAATTGTTCCCGGTTCAGCGGATATTTCAGCCCTGAATAGCTTACCGTACAGGCAGAACCATTATAGGGGAACACAGACACTGTCGCACCGCTCATACCAGTCATCTTCAGCCGTTCGTCATGAAGCAGGAATATTTTTGTACTGGCATCGGCAATAATCCCGTGTCCGCCGTGTTCCCGAATATATTGCAACACCTCTAGGTTGGCCAGGCTATGGTCTACCCGCCGGCCCCCCAAGCATCCCAGCAGCAAAAAACTGCGAAACCCATAGCTAAATCCCTTCAGCACTGCGAACATGGTATCTGTCACATCCTTCTCCACCGGTAAAGCCATACATTTAATGCTCTCCGGAGGAGGCTGTTTAGCTGAGTCAAAGTCGCCTACAATTAGGTCCGGCTTGATTCCAGCCCGAATGGCCGTCTCATACCCAGCATCCGCGCAGATCACATAATAATGCCTAGGATCAAATTCTTTAAAGATCCGGCCGCTGTCCAAAGGCGCAGCGCCGATGATCATACACGCTTGCTTTTCAGCTCCCATTGTTTAACACCCTTTATTTCTTGATACATTTCCACATAGCTTTCAAATCTCGACCGGGCGATCTTCCCTTGCTGTAGAGCCTGTAGGACCGCGCATCCTTTTTCACAGGTATGGGAACAGGAAGTAAACTGGCAATCTTGGGCAAAGGCGGCGATCTCTCGAAAACCAAGGACCAGCCGCTCCTTATCTGTCAGCTGATACCGCTCCAAATCGAAAGTGGAAAAACCCGGCGTGTCTGCCACATAGCCGCTTTCCAACTTATAGAACTCTACCTGCCGGGTGGTATGCCGACCCCGCCCCAACTTTTGGCTGATCTCTCCCGTAGTTAACTTTAACCCAGGAAAAACCGCGTTAAGCAGGGTGGATTTTCCCACACCGGAATTTCCGATAAAGGCGGAGACCTTCCCCTGTAGCAGGACTCGGACCCGTTCTACCCCAACGCCAGTCTTGGAAGAAGCAACACAGCAGTCGATGCCCGCCATGTGATAAGCCTCTTCTAACGGCTCCGCACCGCCCAAGTCGGCCTTGGTAAGAACTACTACAGGACAGATACCTTTCAGCTCGGCGGCGGCAATCGTCTTATCAATAAGAAAGGTATTAGCCCCAGGTTCTTGTACTGATGCCACAATAAACAGCTGGTCCAAATTAGCTACCGGAGGACGAATCAAGTGGTTTCTTCGAGGTAGAATCTTCGCCAGCGCACCCGCGCCATTCTCTTCTACCAAAACCACTACCCGGTCACCAGCGCAGGGAGAAATCTTCTCTTTGCGAAATCTCCCCCGGGCCGTGCAGGTATACAGCCCTAAATCCGTCTCCACTGTATAAAAGCCGCCCACACATTTGCGCACAAATCCTTCTATTTCCATTTGCCCCACGATTATTCCTCAGAGGTGGAGTTATCAGAGCTGCCTCCATCCTCGCTGCTGGAAGGGTCAGGGTTATTGTCAGGGGGCGCAAATTCATTGGTCCGTTCTATAATGACCTCTTGGGTATCGAAATTAAAGGTAAGGTACATATAGTCCTCGCCGTTCAAATTTACTACCACCGTATCCTGGCCCGAGGTTCCACTGAAGCTTAAGGTATAAGTCCCCGCATAGGTGGGATTAATCGGCTCGTTGATAACTACAACGCCGTTGCGGTACACCTTGAGGTCAAGATCCTGGTCCACATTGGGCAGGGTAATGTCTTTAGTAAGGCTCTTGGTTGCACCTTTACCAGAACTGATTACAATATCCACCGTAGCCCCCTCAGAAACCTCGGAACCCGGGGTTGGGTTGGTACTGATCACTGTATCTGCCGGCTCAATACTCGTATCGTCTGTCTTGACACTGCCTATCTCCAACTTCTTTTCCCGCAATAAGGCTTCCACCTCGTGGCGGCTCTTACCCACTAGGTCCTCTGGTACATGAACCTTCTTTGTAGCAGGCCCTTTGCTGACCTTTACAGTGATAGTAGAGCCCACATCTACCATCGTATCTTTTTGAGGGTCGGTAGCCACCACATTGCCAATCTTCACCTCGTCGTCCGCCACATTCTCTGTCTTGAACTTCAAGTCCATCTCTTTTAACAGCGCAATGGCGTCCGCCTGGGAATAGTTGATGATATCCGGTACTCGCACCTGTTCGATTTTTCCGTTAACCAACAGCTCGATCTCGTATCCCTTTTTCACCGAAATACCCGCCTCGGGGGTCTGTTTCATCACTTCTCCCGGCTGTAAGTCGGGGTCATTGCCCTCTGTGCGCTTAAACTTAAAGTTCTCAGAATACTGGGGATTGTTTAAAATGCTGTCATAAAGCTCCCCCTTAAAGTTTGGCACCTCCACCTGTTCATCCTCCGGAGGGGACAGCAGAGTATCCCAGTTGTTCATCAGCACTACCGCGCCCACCGCCAGCAGGATGATAATGGCCGCAGCAACGATCCCCTTTACCACCATGGCCCCCCGGGCGCCCCGTTGGGACCGCACATATTCTTCCTCATACTCATAGCTGTCATTATATGCGGGGGTGAAGCGCGCAGAGTCATAGGACTCTAAATTGCGGGCCGCATTGGAATTTGAACTGTAGCTAGCCCGGCCTGACTGTAAATCATAGTGGAACACCATGCCAGGGTTGCGCCGGAAGCGCTCCAGATCGTCCAGCATTTCACCGGCAGACTGGAAGCGGTCTACAGGATTTTTTTCCATGGCCTTTATAGTGATCTGCTCCAGACCTCTGGGGAGGTTGGGGTTCAGCTCTCGGGGCATCACTGGCTTGGCTTGAAGCTGCATCAACGCCACAGATACCGCATTGTCCGCTACAAAAGGCAGCTGGCCGGTAATCATCTCGTAAAGCATTACACCTACGGAGTAAATGTCAGCCTTGTCAGTGATATAATCCCCCCTGGCCTGCTCTGGGGCAATATAGTGTACAGAACCAATAGCCTTGTCGGTCATGGTTTGGGTCTCGCTCTGAGAGAACCGGGCGATGCCAAAATCCGTCACCTTAATCGTGCCGTCCTGTAACAGCATGACATTCTGGGGTTTAATGTCCCGATGGATGATCCCTTTTTCGTGGGCGTGTTCTAGGGCCATCAAAATCTGCACCGTAAAGTGTAGAGCCTCATCCAGCCTGAGTACCTGTTCCTGCTCGATATACTGCTTTAGGGTAATGCCGTCAATGTACTCCATCACGATATATTGTAGCCGGTCTCCAAAGCTGACGTCAAACACGTCCACAATGTTGGGATGAGACAGCACGGTTATGGCTTTTGCCTCATTGCGAAACCGCCGAAGAAAATCACTATTATCGGAAAATTCTTCTTTTAGAATTTTGATGGCAACCCAGCGGTCCTCGACCCGGTCATAGGCCCGGTATACATAGGCCATGCCCCCCACGCCTACCAAATCATGTATTTCATATTTGCCGTCTAGTCGTTTGCCAATAAACCTATCCATATTTTACCTCTCTGTTTCAGGAATTGTTAACCACAGCAATGGTAATATTATCCGAGCCGCCACATTTTACGGCATATTCAATCAACCTGGAAGCCAACTCGCTTCCGTCGTGGCCGTGGTTCTTAATGTACTCCTCCATCAGGCTGTCCTCCATATAATTGGTCAAACCATCTGTGCATGCCAAGGCAATATCGCCGGGGTGAAAGTCCCACACGGCATAATCTGCCGATACCTGGTCATGTACACCCAAGACCCGGGTAATTATGTTCCGGCGTGGGTGGGTTCTGGCCTCTGCCTTGGTAATCTGTCCAAAGTTTACTAGGTCCTGCACATAGGAGTGGTCCATAGTCAGCTGGCTCAAACCGTTCTGGTTCATCAGGTAGGCACGGCTGTCACCCACATGAGCCACATGCAGTCTATTCTCCGCAGCCAAAATCACCACCGCCGTAGTGCCCATGCCCCGCAGCTCTGACTGCTGAAGAGACTTTTGGTAAATGGCTAAGTTGGCCTGGCCAATGGCATTAAGAATTAAACTTTTCAGATTCCCCTGGCCAGCACCTTGGGTATACTTGCTCTTCAACTGTTCTTCTATACATTCAGTCGCTATGGCGCTGGCTATATTTCCTCCATTAGCGCCTCCCATACCATCACACACCACCGCCCAGGCGCCACTGTTTGAAAATGTTCCGCACCGGCAGGCGTCCTGGTTCGAACTGCGTACCGCGCCGGTATCCGTGGCAAAATCAACCCTCATATCCATCCCCTCCTTCATGTTTTCTTCGAAGTTGTCCGCAGGAAGCTTCTATATCAGAGCCTAAGGTCCTGCGCACCGTGGCCGTGCACCCAGCCCTTTCCAAAATAGCCACAAACCTTTTTTGCTGCTGAGGTTTGCTTTTCTGATACCCCGCACCAGTCACGTCATTGACTGGAATCAGATTCACATGAGCAGGCATCCCCCGCAGTTTTGCCGCCAGCTCCCGGGCGCACCAGTCCATATCGTTCACGCCGCTGATCATTGCATATTCAAAGGAAATTCTACGCCCTGTTTCCCGGGCATAGTGCCGGCAGGCCCTTAATAATTCTTCCATATTCCAGCGCCGGTTTACCGGCATGGTCCGCCCCCGAATCTCATCATTGGGCGCGTGTAGAGATACTGACAGAGTTAACTGTAATTTCTTTTCCGCTAAATCATATATTTTATCTACCAAACCGCAGGTGGATAGCGAAATATGCCGCATTCCAATATTCATCCCTTTTGGATCCGTAACCAGACGCAAAAACCGCAGGACATTTTCGTAATTATCCAAAGGTTCTCCCATTCCCATAAGCACAATATTAGCAACCCGCTCGTTTGCCTCTATCTGAACCGCCTGCACTTGGCTCAGTATCTCTGAAGGCAATAGATTACGGGAAAAACCACTACGGCCAGTGGCGCAGAAAGAACAGTTCATCTTACAACCCACCTGGGTGGAGATGCAAACCGAAATACCATGATGGTAACGCATGAGCACTGATTCCACCAGTTCGCCATCATTCATGCGAAACAGGAACTTCATGGTACCGTCCTTAGAGGTCTGTTTCCGGACAGTCTCCGCCCAAGTGATCTCATATCGTTCTGCCAGTTGGAGCCGCAAATCCTTAGAAAGATCTGTCATATCTTCAAAACTCTTTGCTCCCCGGTGCAACCAGCGATATACCTGCTTTGCCCGAAATTTTGGCAGTCCGGCGCTAAGAAATTCCTCTTGCAATTCCAGAAGCGTCCTAGATTTAACGTCCGCCTTCTTCACAGCCGCGCCCCTATCCTTGTTTCTTTTGAAAAGCCGCCGCAAAAAACCCATCCGAGGCCCCAGTGAAGGGCGTCATGGTCAGCATATAAGGCGGCTCGACGACGCAACGCGTCACTTCCAAATCGATATTCATCGCTTCAAAGTCGCTATTTTCCTGTAAAAAACGTTCCGCTACCTCCCTATTTTCCGCTGGGTTTAGCGTACAGGTAGAGTAAACCAACACACCACCAGATTTCAATGCACGGGATGCTTGGAGCAGGATATTATACTGTAGCTTAGGCAGATCACGGATCTCTGCCAATGGCCGGTAGCGGATCTCCGGCTTGCGCCGGATCACCCCAAAGCCAGAGCAAGGTACATCACATAGTATTCGATCAAACCGGGGAAAATTCTGAAACCCCTTGAATGCGTCGTTTACACTAGCCTCAACATGGTCAAGTCCCAGACGTCTTGCACCATCTCGTATAAGGCGGACCCGACTTTCGTATAAATCAAAGGCATATATCCTTCCGCCAGGTGCTTCCTGAGCTAATGTAAAGCTCTTTCCTCCAGGCGCCGCGCAGCAGTCACAGATTATATCGCTGGGGTTAGGCGCAAGAATTTGACATATCATCTGAGCGGACAAGTCCTGCACATGAAACAGCCCTTCTTGAAAAGCCGCCAGATGGGCAGGGGCGCCACAGCCACGCAAAATTGCGGCGTAATCCATATTATCTATTAGATCAAGCTCCATCCCACCTGCTTCGAGCTGAGCTTTCAGCTGTTGGGGCGTTGCTTTCATTTTGTTAATCCGCACATACAGCGCCGGTTTTTCCATAAGGCTTCCCAACAAGCTTCTGGTAAACTCATCCCCATAGCTCTGCTGCCATAGTCCAATAAGTTCCTGAGGAACCCCATACCGTAGACTCCTTGCCCTTAGACTATCCCCATCTGGCGGTTTGATCTGTTCCTTCCTGCGTATCAGTCCCCGCAGCACACCATTTACAAATCCGGAAAACTGCGCTTTCTCCATATTTTTAAGGGCATTTACTGTCTCATTAACCGCCGCGGCGTCTGGTACACGGTCTAAAAACAGAATTTGATAAGCACCACAGCGTAAAGCCGCTTGTACGGTAGGGTCTAGTTTCTTCCTCGGATCCTTTAGGCACTGGGAGAGATAATAGTCCAAAGTGATCCGGCGCTCCAGGACCCCATAGACAATGGCTGAAGCAAGCGCTCCATCTCGACTGTCTAGGCCGGAAGTGTTTAAAGCCTGGTCCAACACAATATTAGAATATCCATTTTGTCTGTGGATCTGCAAAAGCGCTCGTAACGCCACATCTCTGGCTGTCTGTTTCTTCATTCAAATATTCCTTACGCCCAGCGCTGTGAAGTTATACCACTTTGCAGCGCTGCGTATTCTTCTCTATTGAAATTCCGCTTCTTCCAAGGAATGTCCCACCAGGTATTCCCGGCCACCCATCCGCTTACCATTTTCTGTTTGTAGCTCCACAATACGCAAGGCCTGCTGACCACAAGATACCATCATTTCCCCATTTTGAACATATACGCGGCCTGGCGGCAGGTCATTTCCCTCAATTACTCGCGAACTTAATAGTTTTAAGCGCTTTCCATTTAACATAGCTATTGCGCAGGGCCAGGGGTTTAAGCCACGAATCTGGTCATGGAGTATTTGCGCAGGCAGGGTCCAGTCTAGAACAGACATCTCTTTTTTCAACATAGGTGCTAACGTTGCCTGCGCTTCGTCCTGGGGTATTGGGGCTAAACATCCTAAATTTAAATAATCCAATGTTTCCACCAGCAGTTTTGCGCCCAATATTTTCAGCCGATCAAACAGCTCTCCAGCGGTTTCCTCCTGCCCCACTGTCACTTCAGCTTTTAGCAGTATATCGCCGGTATCCATACCTTCAGCCATATACATAGTGGTCACGCCTGTGGTGGATTCTCCATTGAGTACAGCCCACTGTATGGGTGCAGCGCCCCGGTATTTGGGAAGCAGCGAACCATGAACATTGATACACCCCAGCTTGGGCATAGCTAGTACCTCCCGAGGGAGCATCTTCCCATAGGCTACCACCACGATCACATCTGCGGAAAGACGGGCTATTTCCTCTTGAACTGCTCTATCCCGCAATGTATCTGGCTGATAAACAGGCAGCCCCTGCCGCAAGGCAAGTTCCTTTACAGGAGGAGCTTGCAGCTTGTGCCCCCGTCCCTTGGGACGATCTGGCTGTGTAAACACGCCACATATGGTATAACCATGAACAATCAGACTTTCCAGCGTTGGAACAGCAAAGTCCGGGGTGCCCATAAAGATAATCCGCATGGAGGTAAAACCGTTCCTTTCCACATTAAAATATTTAGAGTCTGCCCTGAAAAGCAACGCATCTTGGAAGTTATCTTTTTTATCGTCCCAACTTGATTTGTTGCTAGGGTACGCGCCGCAGGAAACTCCAGGCTTTCTAACTTTCTTTTAATGCCTCAATTTCCTCTGGGGTTAGCATACGACTGGCTCGTTTGGTAAAGACCACGCCATGCAAATGGTCGATTTCATGACAAAAAGCTCTGGCGCACAGTTCATCGCCGGTTATTTCAAACCATTTTCCCTTTCGATTCTGGGCCTTAACAGTAACCTTCATAGGCCGGGTAACCATCCCCCATTCCTCTGGAAAGGACAAGCAGCCCTCAGGACCATCCTGTTCACCCTCTGTGGCGACAATTTCCGGATTAATTAGTTCAATGGGACCATCTCCCACATCCACAATGCAAATTTGCCGCAGCACCCCTACCTGGGGACCTGCCAGCCCGGCGCCATTTGCCTGGCTCAGGGTCTCCTGCATATCGTCCAGCAGCTGGTGGAGCTTATCGTCAAACCTTTCTACCAGTCGACACTCCTTATTTAGAATATCGTCTCCAACCTGCACTATGTTTCTAATTGCCATTGTGACCATTCCTTTCTTGCATGGCTTATAATATTCGATTGGGATTGGGGTCCGCGTAAACGCTTACCTGTTGAAATTCCCTTTGCCCCGCAAAACGGGTAAGCAGCTGGGCCGTCATCTTTCGAAGCTCCGGGCTGTTTCTACATTTTATAATTAGTTTATAGCGGTACTTTCCAGAAACCCTTGCCACCGCTGCCGGCGAGGGCTGGAGCACACGCAGAGGCAAATTTGCAAATTCTCTCTCCGCTAAACCGCTGAACTGTTCCAAAAAATTTTGCGCTGCCTGACGGGTCAGCGCCTCTTCTGCACCCACAAAACCGATCACTAGCAGATCCACATAGGGCGGATACAGCAGGGCCTTTCGATAAGCCAATTCCTCTTGGACAAAGCTAAAATAGTCCTGCTTTGCGGCTAAATGCAGCACAGAGTTCTCTGGTGTAAAGGTTTGAATAATGGCCCGCCCCGGATACTTTCCCCTTCCTGCCCGACCCACCACCTGAGTGAGCAGGTCGAAGGTACGTTCATTGCTGCGAAAATCATCATTATATAAAGACTGGTCTGCTGATAGAACTCCCACCAGCGTTACATTTTCAAAATTAAGCCCTTTGGCCACCATCTGCGTACCCACCATAACCTGATACTCTCCCCGGGCGAAATCCTCTAAGCGCCGCTCTAAAGAGTACTTCGCTGAAACCGAATCGGTGTCCAGGCGCAGCACCTGTGCCTCGGGCAGCAGCTCCCGCAGTTGCTCCTCTGCTTTTTGGGTACCTAGCCCACGGAAGGTCAGGGTTTCTTGTCCACAGGAAGGACACTTTTTACTAACAGAGACAGAGTATCCGCAATAGTGGCACATCAAACGCCGGTTAGCGCTGTGGTAGGTCATAGAAATGCTGCAATGGGGACAGTTTACTACCTGACGGCAGGACCGGCAAGTAATAAAAGTATGGTACCCTCGTCGATTCAAAAGCAAAATAGACTGCTTTCCCTGAGCAAAATTATCTTGTAGGGCCTGGGCCAGGGTTTCTCCAATAGGCTTACCAGGAATGTCCTCCCAATTCATGTCTACCAGCTCGACTTCCGGTATCTTTGCAGTACCAAAACGGTTTGCTAGCTTATGGAAGAAAAACCGTCCTTCCTTGGCCAGGCGAAACGTCTCTATCGAAGGGGTTGCTGAAGAAAGCAAGCAAAAGGCTTTTGCAGATGCGCACCGGTACCGGGCTACTTCTCGGGCATCATAGCGGGGGCTGGCCTCTGATTTATACGTATGCTCCTGTTCTTCATCAATGACAATGAGGCCTAAATTCCGCACTGGAGCGAACACCGCAGAGCGGGTTCCCACTGCGATCTTCGCCTCGCCCCTGCGCACACGCTTCCACTCATCCATACGCTCTCCCAAAGAGAGACCACTATGAAATACTGCCACTTGGTCGCCAAAAATTTTTCCAAACTGCCGCAGGGTCTGACTGGTTAAGGAGATCTCCGGCACCATAACGATGGCCCCCTGGCCCTGGGCCAGCACATATTCCATAAGCTTTAAAAAGACCGAGGTCTTTCCGCTGCCGGTCACGCCGTATAGCAGCGCACACCGGCTACCAGAACCCGACATTTCATACTCCTGTTTCAGTTCCTCCAAGATCTGCTGCTGAGCCAGAGAAAGCGTTAGTTCTTTCCCGTCTCCTTCCTGTACATAAGCCGTTTCCGGTCTGCGGTATACCTCATACTCAAAAATTTCTGCCGCGCCCTTATCTGCCAAAGCCTTTACCACGGAAGAAGAGGCTCCGGTAAAATAGCACAGCTCCTTTTCCGAAGCTTCTCCCACATCGGTTAATACTTGGTAGACTTCTTTTTGCCGAGAGCTCAGCTTGCCAGAAAAGCCATCTATAGGACGTACCATTTTGGTAAAGGCGTCCCGCATTTTGCTGGCAGCCATATTTACTTTACAAACGATTCCTTTTTCCAGGAGCGCCAGAAACTCCGGGCACTCCCGGTTAATTCCCAGCGTACCAGAAAGCTTTTCAAAAGGCACCGCTCGACCTGCGGCCCGCAAAGCCATAATAATCTGCCAGGATAGACTGTCATAGCTTTCCCGGTCAAAATCGGTAAAGCCACTGCTTAGCACATAACTGTCTCTCACCCGGAATTGCAGCCCTGCGGGAATCATCAGCTTTACCGCCTCAAACAGCGTACAGTAACAGCGGTCTTTAAGCCACTGGGCCAGACCCAGCATTTCCTGGTCCAGCACAGGCTCCTTGTCCAGCAGAGAGTCCACCTGTTTCGGCTTTGTCATTAAATCGCCCTCTAGAGCAAATACCATACCAATGCGCTTTCGGTTTCCAGCGCCGAATGGCACCATTACCCGCATGCCTGGTACGATGTGCGCCCGAAAGGGTTCCGGCACCTGATAGGTGAACAGCTTGTCAAAATGATAGACTGTATTCTCTACCGCCACCTGGACTAGTTCTGTCATATGCCCTCTTTGGTTTCCGGCTCAATGATGGTAACTTTGTCCTTCACAAAATCCTGCACCGCAAGATCTACCGGTTTTTCCACTAGCTTGATTCCCTCATTTTCAGCCCTTTCTGTAATCTGCCTGGCACGTTTTGCCACAGCAATTACAAGCGAATACTGGTTCAAATGAGGTGTTTTAATGATGTTTGCAGACGGTTTTAACATTTTATATCACATTCCTTTCTCAAAATATCCTGTTTTTCCTATTAATTCAGCCATTTAACACAGCTTCTATCATTTCTTGATTTCTGGAATACCGTCTTTTTTCTCCCCGCAGGATAGCTTGCAAATCGTCTACCGCATCTTCCAGACGGTCATTGATTACAATATAATCATAATCCTTCGCTTGAGTCAGCTCTTGCCGGGCAGTCTCAAGGCGACGGCGGACTGTCTCATCGTTTTCTGTACCCCGGTCCCGCAAGCGTTTCTCTAAGATGCTCATAGAAGGCGGCACGATAAACACCGAGACACAATCCGGCATCAACCGCTTGATCTGTGCGCCGCCCTGCACCTCTATCTCCAAAACCACATCTTTCCCCTGACTAAGCCAGTTTTCTACAGGAAGTTTTGGCGTACCATAGTAGTTACCCACATACTCGGCATACTCTAAAACCTTCCCCCCCCGGATCATCTCTTCAAACTCTTCCCTGCCAACAAAATAGTACTGTTTTCCATGTTCCTCTCCAGGGCGGGGATTCCGAGTGGTGGCTGATACCGACAGCACCAGGTTGCTGTTCCTTTTAAAAAGTTCGCCTAAAATGGTACCCTTTCCTCCGCCAGACGGCGCGGAGACAACTAATAGCAGTCCTTTATTCATTTTCTTCCCCCTCTAGGCCATTAAAGCGCCCGGCCACGGTTTCCGGCAGGATGGCTGACAACACTATGCTGCCGCTGTCCATAATTATAACCGTTTTTGTTTTGCGGCCAAAAGTAGCGTCTATCACAGCCCCGCGCTCTTTGGCTTCCTGGACCATACGCTTGATAGGCGCGGACTCATTACTGACCACTGCCACCACTTTTTCCGCAGAAACCATATTGCCAAATCCAATATTTACTAGTTTCATGGGCAGCGCCCCCTTAAATATTTTGCGCTATTCCACGTTCTGCACTTGTTCGCGTATTTTCTCTATCGCAGACTTTATGTCTACTACTAAATAAGCAATTTCCGTATTTTGAGACTTTGAGCCAATGGTATTGGCCTCCCGGTTCATCTCTTGTACCAGAAAGTCAATTTTTCTGCCCACCGGCTGGTTGGACTCCACCAGTTTTTCCAGCTGGGCAAAATGGCTGCGTAGCCGTACGGTTTCCTCGTCTACCGCTACCTTATCGGCAAACACCGCTACCTCGGTAAGAACCCGCTGTTCATCAAAGCGGTTGTCCTCTAACAACTCCTGGATCTTGCCGCGCAGACGCTCTCGGTACTGCGCCACCGTTTGAGGTGTTAGGGCCTCTACCTGTTTCACCATACCCAAAACGCTACTGGCTTTTTCCATAAGGTCCGCCTTTAGGCGCTGTCCCTCTGCTTCTCGCATACGCAGGAATGATTCTAGTGCGGGTTCCATGGCCACCTGGACAATCTGCCATACGTTCTCTTCATCTTCTACTGATTTTCGGACAGTAAACAGGTCCTGGTACCGGCTAAGCAGTGTCAGCGAGGGACCATCCGGCAGCTGATAACGCTCCTGAAGCTCCGCCAACGCCTTATAATACCCTGCAGCCAGGGCGTGGTTTACTTCAACTTCCACACTGGTCTCGTTCAAGTTCTCAATTTGAAGAAAAACGTCCACCTTTCCCCTGGCCACCCGGCTCTGTAAATACGTCTTTAGCTTGTCCTCTAAAAACAGATAGCCCCGGCTGATTCGGGAATTGAACTCAAAAAATTTATGATTGACTGATCTTACCTCAAAAACAATGTGCCAGCCCTCCACAGTACTCTCGCTGCGTCCATAACCAGTCATACTTTTCAGCATATCGCTTCATTCCAATCTGCTTGTTGATATATCGTGGATCTTTTTAGTCATGTCTCTAAAGAAAAACTGCGCTCTCTATAAATAAACGCGAATGTTTGCCTCTTCAAGTTTTTTCTTGACTACAACATCCCTAACCAAAAGATTTTACCATTTCCTGGCTCTTCATGCAACTGATTTCACAAATATTTCATATTTTTTTAAGAAAGCCCACGGCTAAAAAAGAGGCCGTAGGCAGTAAGCTGCTCAATGAAATTCATACTTGACAATGGTGCTCATCGGCGTAAAAGCATGGCTTTCGTCAAAATCAAAGCCCCTGGCAGCAAAAAAGCCGAAAAAGTCGGGAAAACAGGTTGCAATTTTTGTAGCGCCAAAAGTTTCTCCGTACGACGCAGCCGAACGCATCAAAGAATCCAGAACGAAAACCTCCTCTCCCTGGGGCTTTCGAGAAACGTCATAACCCTCTGCCGCCATGTGCAGAATATACAAGACCTCCTTACTTAATTCTAGGGCCACCCAGCCAAGGGTTTGCCCCCGCTCGCACATAGCAAGGATCCGAGCCTCTGGGCCGGCCTTCTCAATCTGCGCCAGAAGCACCTCTTCTGCTTTTCGGTCCTGCATGGGCAGAATCTCAATCATTCGGTATTACCTCCTTTTTTTCCAATCTTTGTCAAAAATTTGTCAAAATATTCTGGGACAGCCGCGGAAAACTCCAAATATTCTCTGGTACGAGGATGAATAAAACCAATTCGTCCCGCATGGAGGCATTGTCCTCTTAGCTCGGTCAAAACTTTTTTGGGGCCATACACAGGGTCGCCCGCTACTGGGTGTCCCAAATAGGCCATATGAACTCGAATCTGGTGGGTCCTGCCGGTCTCAAGCCTCAGCCGTAAAAGAGTAAAACCAGAAAATTGATCCACCACAAAAAAATGGGTCACTGCCTCACGGGCACTGGGCGATTGGGGCAATACCGCCATCTTTTTGCGCTCCACTGGATGACGTCCTATGGGCGCGTTCACTACGCCATTCTCCCGTACATTGCCATATACTACGGCCTGATATTCACGGGTCAAACTGTGGGACTGAATCTGCGCCGCCAGACCCTGATGGGAAAGATCATTTTTTGCTACTAGCAAAAGCCCACTGGTATCTTTGTCAATACGGTGGATAATACCCGGGCGCATGACTCCGTTGATTCCAGAAAGGCTCTTCCCACAATAAAACAACAGTGCGTTTACCAGAGTTCCTGTATAATTTCCGGGAGCCGGGTGCACCACCATGCCTTTAGGTTTATTGACTACCAATAAATCTTTATCTTCATAGACAATGTCTAGAGGAATGTTTTCTGCCACTATTTCCATAGGCGTCGGCTCTGGAATCTCCACAGTAAGCTCTTGCCCAGCTCGAAGCTTCACACTTTTGGCAAGGGACATCCCCTTAGAGCAAACTTTTCCCTGGGCAATAAGGTTTTGCACCGCAGAACGGCTCATTCCCCCCAGGCGCCGCGTCAACAGTTGGTCCAGCCGCTGGCCCTCTTCCTCTATTACTAGTGAAATTAACCGGCCCATAGGGCTGCTCCTTTCTGCACCATCCGCCAGCCGGCTGCACAAATTCTTACTCTTTCAGCTGCGAGGAGGCTTTATTTTCTTTTGAAAGATATAAAATATAATGTATCAGCAGGCACACCACACCAACGGTCACACAACAGTCTGCCACATTAAATACATAATCAAAAAACATTACGTGGATAAAATCCACCACATAGCCTCTACTCATTCTGTCTATCAAATTTCCCAACCCGCCGGCCAGCAGCAGCGCAGCCGCTGTGTAGCTAAAAAAGTCATGTTGCTTGTATCGAAACAAAAGCACAACAATCCCTATAGCAACCACTACTGTTAGAACCGCTATTAACCAAATGATATTTCCAAAAAGTCCAAAAGCTGCCGCCGGGTTTTCCAGATACTGAAGCTCCAAAAGTCCCGGTAGTACTGGCTGAAAAATCTGGCCGCTATCCTTTAGTCTTTCTACCACCAAAATCTTTGTTGCTTGGTCCAAAAATATTAAAGCTACTGCAACAGCCAACACAACTATTTTCTTAATAATGCTTTGTTTCAATGACGCTTCTCCTTCTCTGCCAGTCACCTTTTTCGCTTCCGCCCATTTACGTCTACTCCCTCTCCAAATTCCAGATGACTGTAGTTTGTACTCTTCTCCTTGCGCAGCGTTTCCGGGATATTACTGTATGCGTTCAGGTCAATGCCCACTGAGGATAAGTCGTTATCTTCCAAATAGTCCTCTGGAGGTTGCGAGGGCTGCAATTGCTCCTGTACATAGTTGACCCGGTCATTTAGGGTCGGTGTGGGTACAGGTTGAGAAGATCCTGTAGAGCGAACTGCCGGCCGGGTCGCAGCCGGCTCTTCGACAGGCGGCTGATGGTAAACCGGCTGCCGCTCTCTAGGCTGCTGAACCGGCTGAGGTGCCGCTGGCACAGAAACGGGCTGAGGCTCTGGCTGGGGCTCCGGCGTCGTATTGGCAGGAATGGGCTCTGGCCTTTTCTCCTGTATCATCGTCTTTTCCGGCTCTTCACGGGCCGGAACTTCGGCCACAGGTTCTGGTTCTGGAGTGTGGGTACTTTTTTCTGCTCGGTCCTCCTTCTGGCGGAACACGGGAATATGATCAATACATTCCAAATGCTTTTTATACATCTCCAACAAAGAAGCCCGAAAGGCGGTGACCTGCCGCTTTACTTCTTCCAGCTCCGACTTTTTTGCGTCTACCTGCTGGGCATATTCCCGGGCCGCCTTGGCGGCGTCATTGGCCGCGTTAGAAGTGATACGTCGGGCTTCCTCATCGGCGTCCCGCAGCTTCACATCCGCTTGTTCTCGGGCGTCCCGTAAAATAGAATCTGCCCGGCTTTGGGCCTCTTGGACCAAATTTTTTGACATTCTTTGGGCATTGAGAATCGCTTCTTTAATTCCTTCTTCCTCCTGGCGGTACTTTTCTACCTTCTGAGCCAAAATCGCCAACTTTTTTTGAGAATCACCATTTCTGGCCGACAAATCATTGTTCATTGCAGCTAAGTCATTAGCCTGCTTTACGGCAGCATCCCGCTGTGTCAGCAATTCTTGAAAGGACGCAGCCACCTGATCGATAAAATTATCCACATCCTCTGGCTTATAGCCGGAAAAGCCTGCTTTCCCAAAACTCACCTCATTTATTTCCTTCACAGTCAGCATTTGGAAGTTCCTCCCCCTATTGATATTTCCTACATTTTACCGTCAGCCGCCCTTTACTGGTAGGAGGGCCGAAACTATCTATTACAAACTTCCCATGTCCACGCACGGAAATAATATCGCCTTCATGAATCCGGGCAGATCCCTCCAGGATTTCCCGGTGATTAACCATAACCAGCCCAGCAGAAACAAACCTTCCGGCTTTTTCCCGGCTAGTATGGCATAGCAAAGCAGACATGCAGTCCAAGCGGTTAGAGGCAATTACACCCGTGATGTCCTTGTATTCCCGGATAACAGGCAGAGGACCCTCGATCCCTTCACTGATCTTTACACCGGTACGGCCGATCTTTCGCAGATTATCCTGGACATACCGGCTTATCTCCTCTTTCAGAAATACAACCGCTTTTCCCTCTCCAATCAATATATCCCCCAGTACGCTGCGCTCAATGCCCAGCCCCATTAAACTTCCCAAAAAATCTCTGTGCCCCAACGCATCTTCTTTTCGAAAGCGAACGGTCAGCGCCCTTAGAGGAAACTCCTCCGGGACGGGGCGTATATAGTCAGGGAAAAAACCCGCCATTACCCGTTCTGCTTCCTCATAACCGCCCCAAAGCATCCAGGCGGTCTCCTCCCGTTTTAAGAATTCTCGACAAAAAGCAGCTTCACTTTCATCCAAAAATCCCAAAAAGCAAGGCCGGCGCAAAGACCTTTTCAGGCAGTCCCCCAATTTAGAAACGAACAGTTCTCTCTCTCGTTCCACGCTCAAAAATATAGACCGTTACTTTCCAGTTCGTCCAAAACATCATCGCCAGTCAGGTCCACTGTATAGGGGGTTATAATAAAAGTGCCTGTGGCGATTCGTTTGATCTTCCCATTATTGGCATAGGCCACACCGCTGAGAAAGTCCACAATCCGCCTGGAAACGTCCTTCTCGGTCTTTTCCAGGTTCAGTACCACGGTGTGACGGCGCAACAGTTCGTCGGCAATGGAGCGTACCTCATCTCCAAAAGACACAGGTTTGCACACCACCACTTGCAGCTGGGTTTTTGCGTTAATATTTACCACCTTACCCTCAGAGGCAGTTCGCTCTCTGGGGGTATAGTTAGAGGTAGCATAGGATGTATAGGAGGAAAAAGAACTAGTCCGGCGTGGCTCGCTAAAAGACGTCACCACACTGGGCTGCGGTGTTTCCTCTGGTTCTTTTACTTCTTCCTCGGGATAATCCTCGTACTCATACTCGTCCTCCGGCGGATTCCACATTTTTTGCAGCTTATTCATAAATCCTGCCATAATTGAATTCGACCTCCCTTAAGTTAACGGGCCCTGGCCCCAAACAGAGAAGAGCCTACGCGCACCATGGTAGCGCCGCATTCGATCGCCTGGACAAAATCGGACGACATGCCCATCGAAAGCGTTTCCATGCTAACATTATCCATTGTTTTTCCCTTTATGTCAACATAATATTGCTCCATTAAAAAAAAATAGCGGAAAAGATCCTTTTTATCACTACATATAGGGGGAATAGCCATGAGTCCCTGTACGTGCAGTCCAGGCAAAGCGCGGATCTCGTCCACAAATTCCAGTAGAGCATCTGGGGCCACGCCGCCTTTATTCTCCTCTCCCCCTATATTGACCTCCACCAGCACTTTCATAATTTTACCATTCTTTTGGGATAAACGGTCAATCTCTTTCGCCAGCTTTACGCTGTCCACAGATTGGATACAGCTGACCTTATCCACCAAGTACTTTACCTTGTTGGTCTGTAGCTGTCCGATAAATTGTAGGTCACAGCGGGTCTTGTCCAAAACGCCGTATTTGTCCAAAAGTTCCTGCACCCGGTTTTCCCCTAGACAGCGAAGTCCCTTAGAAATGCCGTAGTTGATCACCTCCACTGGCACAGTCTTAGTAGCTGCCAGCAGCGTAATCTCATCTAAGCTTCTTCCAGAACGTTCCGCCGCCCAGGCGATCTGTTCCAGAATCCTTTGATAGTTCTCATCAAACGTAGCCAAACGACTATCGAATAACTTTTCCGTCATACAAATCCACCCCTCCTATTACCACATCGTCGTATAATTGCACAGTTCGCTCCGTAACCAGCATACTCTGCTCTTCTTCACTTAGCTCGGTTTTACATACTGCGTAACCATTCACGTTTTTCTCTGTAAATACCTGGACAAATTCCAGTCGCTCACCATACACTACGTAAACACCCTTTACATTCTCATGTACTTTTGTAACAGTGTTTCCATTTTCGTCTTTCTCTGTTACCTCAATATCCTGAAAGCGCAGAGCTTTTTCGCTAACCAGCACGCCGCTATAATCCTTCACATTGATCTGTACCATCTCATTGCGTACTGTGGCAATGTCTGCGTCCATGTAGGAACATTTTAGTACCACTGCGGTTTTTGCCTTGCTGGAGTCTCTATTTTTGGCAACCACCTTTGCTGGTATCGTCTCTGTGCTGGCAAAGGGAATATCCAAGCTGACGTCCTCTACCCCCTCAAATTTGATCATATCATTGTCATCAAATTCACAGACCAGGTACCATTTAAAGTCGCCGCAGATCTTTCCCACCGGCGAATAGGCTCCTGAACCATGTTCCAAGGACAGCAGTTCCTCTACCTTAGCAGGAGTAATCTTCTCCACATCCTGAATGTCAAACACACTCTCAAAGCTATCAGTGAACCCAATAAAATACCCGGCATTGGGCGCCTCAATCACGTCCACGGCCTCCCCCGCCGAGGCACTTAGACTGTCCCGCTCCGCCTTTAATTCTTCAATACGTTGGGCATAGTCTTCCGCACTCTCCTGCCCGGAAATAACCATCTTCCGGCTTAATGAGGTGAGCAGCCCTTCCTTACGCCGTGAGATGTCCGCAAAATCATTTCTTTGTATATCGGTTAATATGCTTCCCAACGCGTCTAAAATTTGGCTGCCCACAGCATTAGGCGTAGAGGCAAAATAGTTTAACGGCTGAGAAAGCGCCTGCAAACTGGCGATCTCACTATCGATTCGGTCAATCCTATTTTGAGCCGCGGCATCCCCTTCGCTGTTGTAGATGTCTGCAATCACGCCTCCCTCGGAAACCCGGGAACCATTGGAGACCCGGTAATTGACTACGCCGCTGTAACTTTGGTCAATAATGGACTCCTCCCGTATGGCAAACCCCCGGGTCTGCAAAGAATCGAATACCTCACCATACATGGCAGTTTCGGTGGTAATCCCTTTGACCGAATTACCGGACTGCAAGTTGATGAAATAGAAGGCCACATACATCAAAATCAGCAGAGCGATACTAATTCCTGCCGCTGTTCGTATTTTTTTAGACTCCACCGCTACCACCTCTCATTCTAAGTCCCCGCTCTTCCAGCACCCGCAGGCACTCCGCCAAAGCGTTTTCAACGGTACCAAGATCATCCATGTAGAGAAATACCGCCTGGGGTTCCCGAAAAAACCAGGTAAGCTGCCGTTTTGCGTACCGGCGGCTTTCCCGTTTGATGTCCTCTACTGCCTCCTCCAAGCTAATCTCTCCCCGAAAATAGGGGAACAACTCTTTATACCCAATGGACTGCGCTGCCGTGGGGGGCCTCTGGGCCTCTGTACAATAGTCAAACAGCCGCTTTGCCTCTTCTAAAAGCCCCCGCTCCATCATCCAATCCACCCGAACGTTAATGCGGCTATAAAGCCGCTTCCTGTCCCGGTAAACGGGGCAAAACATTACATGGTTGTAGGGAGGCTCCATCTGCTGGGAACGCTGGGCCTGGCAAGAGAAGGGTTCGCCTAAAAGCTCCCAATATTCCAGGGCACGCAGGACTCGTTTTACATTATTGGGGTGAATCTCTTCTGCCGAACGAGGATCCACTTTTGCCAGCCGCCGGTGCATTTCTACCGGCCCCAGCGCCTGTGCCTCTCGGATCAGCCGTTCCCGCACAGTGTCGTCCCGGCAGGCCTGAGAAAAGGCAAATCCTCGCAGCAGTGACCGGGCGTATAACCCTGTTCCCCCCACCAGCACCGGCAGGCTTCCTCTGCCATATATTTCTTCAATAGCTCGTCCGGCCAGCCCCACATAGTCAGAAACACTGAAGTCCTGGTCCCAGGGCAAAAAACCCACCAGATGATGCCTGGCCCGGGCCAGTTCGTCCTGGTCTGGCTGAGCGGTACCCACCTCTAAATTTTTGTACACCTGCATAGAATCACAGGAGACGATTTCACCTCCCAGTTCCTCCGCCAACCGGACTCCCAAAGCGGTCTTTCCTACGGCTGTAGGACCTGTCACAGCCACCACTGGTATCTTTTCTGTCATCATATTCTCCCAAACTGTTTTTCTATCTCTTTCTTCTTTAAAAGAATATACACTGGCCTGCCATGAGGACAATACCGCACCTGAGGATTTTGCTCTAGCTGTTCTGCCAGGGCCGCCAGCTCTTCCCGGCTGCTGTGGTCCCCGGCTTTCATCGCAGCCCGGCAGGCTACGTTGTGGTACAACCAATCCATATGCTCTGTGGTGATCTCTGTTTTGAAACCTGCCAAATATCCGGCAATCTCCATTACCGCAGCGGCGGCGTCTCCTCCGTCCAGCAGCATGGGCGCAGAGCGCACCAGCACGGTCCCTGAACCAAAATCTGATATTTCAAATCCCGCCCGCAGCATTTCCTCCTCATGGGCCAATAAAGCGGAATACTCGTCCATATCCAGGTTCACCGCTATTGGTTCTAAAAGCTTCTGGGCTTCACTGCCGCGTTCACTGGCTTTCAGTCGCTCATAAATTAGCCTCTCATGAGCAGCGTGTTTATCTATCAGCATCAGCTGGTCAGAGCTATACTCTACAATAATATAGGTTCCAAATGCCTCCCCCAATATACGCCGGTGAAAATTCACTGGAAAGACAGAGGAATTTGGCTGGGGCGGGAAATCTTGCGGTGATGGAGACTGGAAAGGTGGCTGGGGCTTCGGCCGGGGCCGCTCTACCAACTGAGGACGGGGTATGGACTCCGTATACAACGATTCCTGTGACTTGCTATTCTGGGGCAGCGGTACAGGCTGTGGTACTTGTTCCAAAATTTCCAGTATTGGATCGGAGCGCTCTGGCTCCCGGAGGACAACCGCGCCGCTGTCTCGTAAAATCAACGGCCCGTCTGTGGGATTCAGCGTGTTTATCTTCATCTGATCCGGCTTTTGTAGTTCCGGTGTATAAGGTGAAAGCACTGGACGTTTTATTTCCATCACCTTAGGCCGGTCCCCCTGATTGAGTGCAGAGCGCACGCCATGATACACTGCGTCGAAAATAGGCCGTTCATTAACAAAGCGCACTTCCAGCTTAGCCGGATGCACATTGACATCTACCGCCCCACAGGCCACCAGCATGTGCAACACACAGGCTGGAAATTTTCCCACCATGATGGATCCCTTATAGGCCTCTTCCAAAGCGGCCATAGCAGTACGGCTGCGGATAAATCTTCCGTTAATAAAAATATTCTGCATACTCCGGTTAGGCCTGGTAGCAGCAGGAGTACAGACAAAGCCGCTGATATGGACGTGATCTAATTGGTAGTCAACAGGAATTAATCCCGAGGAAAATTCTTTTCCGTAGACAGCATATACTGCCGAAGCCAGCTTACTGTCCCCAGGAGTACGCAGCTGCTCCCTACCATCCCGAATGAGCCGAAAGGATATTTCCGGGTGAGACAGGGCCAGTTTATCCAGTATACCCGCCACCGCGTTGCCTTCGGTAGAATCCTTTTTTAAAAACTTCATTCTAGCTGGAGTATTAAAGAATAGGTCCCGAACCACAATCGTGGTTCCCTGCGGGCACCCTGCCTCTGCCAAAGTAGGCAACTCCTCGCCTCCGCAGGTGTAACGCGTCCCCGTGGCATATTCTGCCGCTCGAGTCAACAATTCAACATGGGACACCGCCGAGATGGAAGCCAACGCCTCCCCCCGAAAGCCCAGGGTGCCAATGGCGTTCAGGTCCTCCTGACTTACTACTTTACTGGTCGCGTGACGCAGAAAGGCCGTACTTACATCCTCTGGAGCTATTCCACAGCCGTTATCTGTGACCCGCATATAAGTCACACCGCCCCGGCGGATCTCTACCGTAATTACAGTGGCTCCGGCGTCTACCGAATTCTCCACCAGCTCCTTGATCACCGCTGAAGGACGTTCCACCACCTCGCCAGCGGCAATCAACTCTGCCACCTGCTTATCCAGCACTTGAATTTTAGGCATAAGACGCCGCCTTTCTTTTTAAGAATAATCTATTCATAACTAACCGACCTGTTTTGACATTTAAAAATTTTAGAAAGCCCTGCCAAACGTAAGGGTGGTTTACTTTACAGTGTTGACTATATATCTTTATAAAAGAAAATTTCTAATGGTTCTCCTGGTAAAAGCCATGCCCCACAGTCCACATAACCATGTTTGCGGTAAAAGAACTGTCCCCGCTCGTCCGACCGCGAAGACGTCATGACCCGCTTATAGCCCTGGGCTTTCATCTCGCTTTCCCAAAATGCCGTCAGTTTTCCTCCAAGCCCCCTGCCTCGGTACTCCTCTAGAAAAAACAGCATATCCATAAAGGGAATATGCGACCAAAACAGGTGGTACCGCAGTCAGCCGGCAAAGGTTTCTTCCTCAAACAGCATCAGCACTTGGTTCCTTCCGATACTGTAAAGCAATTCTCCTTGTGTAACATGGCGATCATGGGAAAGAAGAAGCGAGGTATCCGCCCTATTCGCATAGCGTATCGTCATGTTTCAGCTCTCCTCTCAAAAAAATCGTCGCAAAACTGATTCCACTTTATCTCATACTCAGAATGAGATAGTATTTTTAGGTCATTGGGTGAAAAAATTTCTCTTTCTTGGGCCTCTCGTACAAAGTCTTTCATATATTCCCCAGCTCGAGTCCGAAAGGCCATTACCTTGTCAAAGCCCAGTTCTAGAGCCAGGGCCAGCCTGGTGTGACCGTCCAAAGAAATATAACCCGTTTCCCCACGTATCACTGGTACCACAATATCCTCCGGCTGCGTCACAAAGGTCTTAACCGCCGCCAGCTTCTCCTCATCCACATAAAACTGCGAGGGCTGTATTTCTGAAAGATCCACCCAAAACAGCTTTACCGGTGGGTATTCCCTTACCAGCTGGCCTATCTCATTATAAAAGTAACAAATATGCTCTGCAAAGAACCGGAATAATTCGATCACTTCTGGGAAAATCGAGGGATTCAGCCCCCGTACCACCGCTGTATGAGGTCCGGTGATCTCTACCTCATAGGGCTGCCCGTCCGCCAAAAAGGCCCCGTGCTGCCACAGCACCCGCTGGGAAAACCGAGGGTCACTGTATGTGTTAATACGCTGAACATCCGCCTGCATCGATCTATTCCTCCTTTACAGCTCTGGTGGCCAGAAAGCAAGGGATGTTATGCTCATGAAGCACCCCGTAGCCATTGGTGTCCTCATAGAGATGCGTTAGCCGAAAACCCGCCTCCAGCTGACCTCCAATCTGTTCATCCATGGTATGGGAAAACTGCATTCCGTCATCCTCCGCCTCCAGCTGCGCCCGCTGGTCCGGGTTCGCCACCGGGTCAAAGGGAAATGTGCACAGCTGCGAGCGATCGTCTTCATCCACGAATAAAAAATTAATACCATTGTCCAGACCGGAAAGCAGCGCACCCCCTGGGGCCAACACCCGGTAGCACTCCTTGAAGATAGGTTTGACCTCCCGGACATAGCAGTTGGAGACTGGGTGGAAGATCAGGTCAAAAGAGTTATCTTCAAAGGGCAATGGCTTAGTCATGTCCCCCCGGATGATGCGGATAGGATAGCCCTCCCGCTCCGCCAACAGGTGTTCACTTTCTAACTGGCGAGGCGAGTAGTCCAACACTGTACACTGGGCCCCCAGTGCCGCAAAGACGGGCATCTGCTGGCCGCCGCCGCTGGCAAGCCCCAGCACCCGCTTGCCTTTTAGGTTGCCAAACCATTCCTTAGGCACCGGCTTTGTGGGGGTCAACAGCACCTTCCACTCACCCTTTAGAGCATTCACGTACTCCTCATGAGAGATGGGCTTCCCCCACTCCCAGCCATTTTCCACCCACTGGTCAATGGTACGGGCGTTAATATCTTGATAGCTTTCCATTTATATCTCTCCTAAACATTCCATATTATTTTAACATACTACTCAGTTCAAACAGCGCGTTCATACATTGGATGGGTGTCAGGGCATTCACGTCCAGGCCCCGCAGCTTTTGCAATACTTCGCCCTCGGTACTCTCCATTGTTAGCTGCACCGGCTCTTCTACGGAGTGTGCTGCCGCTTGCTGGGCTGTGTATTCCCCGCTGGAGCCCTCCAGCTCGGCCAGCACCTGCTTGGCCCGGCGAATCACCTTATCCGGCACCCCAGCCAGCTTGGCCACCTCAATACCAAAACTGTCATCTGCCCCGCCCCGCAGGATGCGCCGCAAAAAGGTAATATCGTCCCCCCGCTTTTTTACCGCAATGTTAAAGTTCTTCACCCCAGGCAGCAGGCTTTCCATCTCGGTAAGCTCGTGGTAATGGGTGGCAAACAGGGTCTTGGCTCCAATTTGCTTGGGGTCCTGTACATATTCCAGCACCGCCCGGGCAATGCTCATGCCATCAAAAGTGGAGGTGCCCCGGCCGATCTCATCAAAAATAATCAAACTTTTTCCAGTGGCGTTTTTCATGATCTCCGCCACCTCGCTCATTTCAATCATAAAGGTAGACTGCCCCGCCGAAAGATCATCGGAAGCCCCTACCCGGGTGTATATGCCATCCACAATGCCGATCTCTGCCACAGCCGCAGGCACAAAACAGCCGGTTTGTGCCATAATGGTGATCAGGGCTGTCTGCCGCATATAGGTGGATTTCCCCGCCATATTGGGCCCAGTGATAATGGCCACCCGGGTGTCGTTCATGTCCATATCCACGTCATTAGGTACAAAGGGCGTGTCGTGAAGCAGGGCCTCCACCACCGGGTGGCGTCCGTCTTTTATGTACAGCTTACCGCTAACATTTACCACAGGCCTGGTATAATCGTTCTTCACTGCCACAGTGGCAAAGGAGCCCAGAACATCCAAAGCAGCCACTGCCTTGGCACTGGACTGGACCCGAGTAAGCTCTTGGGCCACTTTGCGGCGAATTTCCTCAAAAATTTTACCCTCCATCTCAATGGAGCGGTCATGGGCCCCTAACACCCGATTTTCCAGGTCCTTCAGCTCTTGGGTAATATACCGCTCACTGCCGGTGAGAGTCTGCTTGCGGATATAGTCCTCGGGTACCTGGCTCTTGTAGGAGTTGGTTACTTCAATATAATAGCCGAACACCCGGTTAAAGCCCACCTTTAGTTTGGGAATACCGGTACGTTCCCTCTCTCGGGCCTCTACCGAAGCGATAAGGGCCTGCCCGCCGGTCATGTCGCTACGTATGGCGTCCAGCTCCGGGCTAAAGCCCTTGCGGATCAGCTTACCCTCGCGGATGGTAAACGGCGGGTTCTCGTCAATGGCTTCGTCAATAAGCTGGGCCACGTCCTCCAGACCGTCAATTTCGCAGTTCAAGTCCCCCAGCAAGGTAGCCTGACAGCTGTCCAAAATAGCTTTCAGTCCCGGTAGCTTTTGCAGGGCTGCACACAAAGACCGCAGCTCCCGGCCATTGGCGGAGCCGTAAACAATACGGGTCATAATGCGTTCCAGATCGTGGATGCCGGTAAGCTGGGCGTCCAGGTCATCCAGCAACCGCTGAGACTGGGTCAGTTCCTCTACAGCGTTCAGCCGCAGAGTAATCTTAGCAGGACTTAACAGCGGCCGTTCCAGCCATGCCCGAATCAGCCGCTTGCCCATGGGGGTCCGGGTGCGGTCCAGCACCCACAGCAGGGAGCCCTTGCGCTCCTTGTTGCGCATGGTCTCCACCAGCTCCAGATTTCGCACAGTATTCAGATCTAAGGACATATAGGCGGCATCTGCCTCCAGCTCAATCTCCGTCATGCGCTCAAGCCCAGTGATTTGGGTCCGGCTTAAATAGTCCAGCAGTGCGGCAATGGCCAACACTGTCAAGGGCTTGTCTCCCAGGGAGAGCTGCTCCAGGTCCTTGCCGCCAAACTGCTTCACTACCACCGTTTGGGCCATCTCTGACTGGTAAATCTCCTGATCCATACATTCCACTGAAGCGTGCAGCCGGTCTCGGATAAATACGGCTAGCTCCGTCAGGTCCGTAGCCTGAGGGTTGATCAAAATTTCTCTGGGGCCGTACCGGCTCAGTCTGTTTTCCAGCTCCCGGGTCATATCTTGGGGAGAAGCTGCGTCCAGCCGCCCCGCATAGAGTTCTCCGGTGGAAACATCCGCAAAACAAATCCCCGCCTCACTGCCGTGGTAACAGATAGAGCAGATATAATTATTTCTGGATTCATCCAGCATACTGCCTTCCAGCACTGTTCCTGGGGTGATCACCCGGACCACCTCTCGTTTCACCAGTCCCTTAGCCAGTTTGGGGTCCTCCACCTGGTCGCAGATGGTCACCCGGTAACCTTTGACCAGCAGCCGGCTAATGTACCCCTCGGCGCTATGAAAAGGAATGCCGCACATGGGAGCTTTCTCATCCTGGCCGCATTCCTTGCTGGTTAGGGTCAGATCCAGCTCCTGTGAGACGGTTTTTGCGTCATTAAAGAACATCTCATAAAAATCGCCCAGACGGAAAAACAAAATGGAATTCGGGTGTTCCTTCTTCACCTGGAAATACTGCTTCATCATGGGGGAATATTCTGCCATGCCCCTTTAACCCACCTTATCTTTAATAATCTAGCTTTAGCCTTTTAGTGGCACCCCGCGCAGCTGGAACAGTCCCCGCCACAGCTGGCCGCGTCATAATCGCAAGTCGCCGGATCCCCACCGTCGGCACACAAACTTAAAATGCCTGTCACCCGCTGGAATATAGCATCAAATTCCGTCTTTGCCGCATTGTAGCGGATCATATGCTCATTGGCCATAATCTTGGCGTATACGTCTCGGAATTCCTGGTTCAGCCGCTGCATCGTTTCGTCGTTACGGTCGGGTTTCGCTGCCTCGTTGCTGATGGCCATGCGCTTAAGGTTAAACTCTCCAATGGCATCCTGTAGCTCCTGGTCCTCGTCACTTTGCTGGCGGGCCAGCTGCATCTCTATATAGCGGGGGTCCGCCTGAATCGCCTTGCCCAGTTCTCGTGTCAGTTCGATGATGTCCATTTTTGTTTCCTCCTAAGAATTATAATCCATACTTTTTATGGAACTCGTCCATATCTATTTTAAAAACCTACGCCGCCACCCGCTTTTCGTTCTCCCAGGTTCAGCGCTTTTCCCTATCCACCATGCGGACGCCCTCCTTGAAGCCGGGCTCTGCCGGAACGATGGCGTAGGGATAGTCTTGACAGTAACCACAATGCTCATACCCTCTTTTCCTGCACACATTTACGCGTCGCGCAGTTTTTGTCAAAAAACACGGCTTCCTCTGCCCGACTGGGGCAGCTGTCGCAGAGCAGTATGGCCAAATTGTCGGTAAAGGCGGTTTTTTCCCTCCTACACAGATCTCCTGGCGCCGGTCACGCACCTCCACATTGGGACGGTACAATCGGCACAGGCCGAAGCGCTCCCTATTTTCTAAAAATTCCCATTGGCCTTCCTATTTGACCCGGTATTTTTTCTCGATAACTCTCTTATAAATAAGTACCAGCGCTACCGAGCCCGCTCCACATATAACGCACATCAGCACTGTTGCCTCTATAGGCCGCCACAGCGCCACCAGACCCGAAATAAAGTAGGGCGCACTGTAGCTGCCCCATAGCCACCCCATGGCCCGGTTGTAGCCAGGAAGGTCGCTGATACTTTCTTTGGGCACCTCCTGGCCAGACCAGAAATTCATAGGCCGGCCCCGCAGCCTGTGGGCATAGACGCCTATACCCAGAAAGATGACCCCCGAAATCCAACACACTACAAAGAGAATCCATTTCTCCATGCTATTCGCCCCCGGATTATACAAAAGATTTATTATATTCAATCTGCCTTTGCTTACGATTCACTTGCGTACCGCAGGATGGAGTTGTACTCATCCCCAGAAATCTCATAGATGCCATTATACGGCTGCTCAATAAAGAATTCGCCGTCTCTCCTGGGCTGATGGTAAACAAACACCGTGGATACACCGCCGCCTGTGTGGAGAAAATCCACCTTTATCAACGCCTCTTCCTCCACATTTACCGGCGCATCCTGAACGCTCTCGAATTTTGTACTTCTGTTGTTCCCTTTGAGAATAAAGAGCACGTCCTCCGCGAACGCCCCCTTCTGTTCCACCTCTTTCCCTTTATAGGTCAAGGCCACCCCTTTAAGATCGTTATAGTCCGGCAAAATCAGCTCATAGCTCCGAAAACTGACAAAATGGAAAAACACCCAGGCGGCAACTAGGAGCAATCCGGTCCCGACGCAGCACAGAACGATGACTAGACTTCTCTTTTTGGCATTCATACACAATGCACCTCTCTTTGACAAAACAAATAATTTAGAACGATTCCTTAATGGTCTATCCCCGCCGGGCCCAGCCACTGCTGGGCCTTTTGCCAGAGCATTTCCTTATGCGGCTCTATGTCCTCCTTCCCCCCTATACCGCAAAAGTAGAGGCTGTCCGCCATCTCGATGCCCATATGTCCGCACCAATGGGCAATGGTCTCGATGATATGCTCACACTCGGCGGGCCTTTGCCCCGTACGCAGGGCTAGAGCGTAGCAGAGCTTTCCCGACCGCAGCCGAGGATGTTCAGAGTCGGGATTGGTGTCGCTGTAGGGCGTGCAACGGTCGATGAAGGACTTGAAGATTCCTGGCACATCCGCCCAGTAGGAGGGCGCGGCAATCACCAGCCGGTCCGCCTGGTCCATTTTTTCCAGCAGTCCCTGCATATCGTCTTTGCGCACACAGGCGCGGGTTGTATAGCAGGCCTTGCAGCCTAAACAATCATTAATTTGGTAATCCCCTAGGCAGACCAGTCCGGCCTCTGGAACCACTTCCTGCATGGTTTGAAGAATTTCCTGGGTGGCCCCATTGTTTTTAGGGCTGGCATTGACAAGCAGCGTGATCATATTTCTCCTCCTTCAAACATCCTCTCAGGCTCCAGCCTCTGGCCTCGGTGATCTGTACCTGGGCAAATTGGTCCAGCCAATCATCCCCTCCTGGGAACAAGACTACCAGACTGCCCGCCGTCCGGCCCGAGAGCAACCCGGTCTTTTGGTCCCGGCCCTCTACCAGCACTTGCTGGTTGCTGCCTACCAGAGCGGCACAGTGCTGGGCGGCGATCTTTTCCTGCACTTTTAAGAGTTCCGCGAACCACCGGGTCTTTTCCTCATGAGACACCGGGTCCGGCATACTGGCAGCTTTGGTGCCTGGACGAGACGAGTAGATGAAAGTGAACAAGTTGACAAATTCCACCTCTTTAATCAAGGTAAGAGTGTCCTGAAATTCCTCATAGGTTTCACCAGGAAAGCCCACAATTACATCTGATGTAAAGGTGATGTCCGGCATAACCTTTCGGGCGTAGGCAACCAGCGATAGATACTTTTCCCGGTCATACCGGCGATTCATCTCCCTTAGCACCCGGTCGTTACCAGACTGGAAGGGCAGGTGGATATGGTGGGGAATATGACGGCTCTGAGCCATTGTGTCAAACAGCTCTTTAGAGGCGTCTTTGGGGTGAGACGTCATAAAGCGCAGCCGCCAGTCTCCATCAATAGCATCCAGTTGCCTTAGCAGTTTGGAAAAATTAGTGGGTTCCGGCAGGCCCTTTCCATAGGAGTTCACATTCTGCCCCAATAGGGTGATCTCCTTATACCCCGCCTCCACTAGAGAACGGCATTCGTCAATGATATGCTCCGGGCGGCGGCTCTTCTCCCGGCCCCGTACGTAGGGTACGATACAGTAAGAGCAGAAATTGTCACAGCCGTACATCGCCGTGACCCAGGCCCGAGTCTCGCCATCCCGGCGCACCGGCAGGCCTTCCCGAAGAACGGTTTCCTCCTCCCCCAGCACCAGAACTTGCTCCTGGCGGTCCAGCACCTGGTAAAGCATTTCTGGCAGCCGGTGGATTACATGGGTACCAAACACCAGATCCACAAAGGGAAAGGTCTTTTGCAGTCGCTGGGCTACCGGCTGCTGCTGGGTCATGCAGCCACAAACCGCGATAATCAGCCCAGGTTTTTTTCGCTTTAGATGCTTCAGCGCTCCCACATTTCCAAACACCCGGTCCTCAGCGTGCTCCCGCACGGCGCAGGTATTAAAAAGAATAAGGTCTGCGTCTTTATCACACTCTGTAAAGCCAAAACCCATTTCAGCCAGCAGCCCTTTAATTTTCTCCCCATCTGCCACATTTTGCTGGCACCCATAGGTACGTACATAAGCCAGCGGCACGCCCTCTATTCTCTCCTGCATCATCCTACGGACCTCCGCCTTGTAGGCGGTCCATTCTCTATCCAAAAAAGGCCACGCTCCTTTTCTACCATCTGCCTATAAAAACCCATTTTATATATTTTAGCACAAGACCGCTAAAACTGCAAGATTGTTCCTTATGTCTAATGCAGATAAAGCGCACATTATGGTTTATTGAAGAATAGTATAGAACATCCCGCCTGTCCTCGTCTGCGTTCAAAATTTCTCTTTTCAACTTTGCTCTTTCAAAGATTCACTCCTTCACTTCCGAAGCACCATTGCGTACCATACTGGTCCTAATCACCCTCATGGTAGGAAGCAGGCTATGTTTATCTAAATTCTTAATTCAATTTTAACTAAATAAATTTTATTTTCCATGTAGAATGCTGCACTTTATAATGGACATTCCTTTTGGAACGTGCTATAATGTATGCAAACGGTACATTCGGCGCTTCCACAGATGGCCAAGCAGTCCTTTTTACTTGGTCAAAATATGGTAAGCTCCAAATGGGTTTCATTCTCAATCATTTTTTAACTTAATCTTTTAATCACAAAAGGGCTAACGCAGAGGAGGATCATTTCGATGGACAATCATTTGGTGTGGTCGAATGAGTATAATCTCGGTGTAGAGATTATCGACAAAGAACACCAGCGACTATTCAAGATCATCAACAAGCTTTTCGCCTTTGGAGAAGAGGAAAAGAAAAATCAGAGGACATGCCAGGAGGGAATCAAGTATTTTAAAGGCCACACCGTGAAACACTTTGCCGACGAAGAAAGCTACATGGCGTCTATCAACTATGAGGGACTGGAGCGGCACATCCACATCCATCGTGGGTTTCGGGAAAACACCCTGCCCGCGCTGGAGCAGGAGCTGGAGCAAAGCGGTTATTCCCCAGAGGCTGTAGACCATTTTCTGGGTGTTTGTACCGGCTGGCTGATTGGACACACTTTGACCGAGGACCAGGCGATTGTTGGCCGGCACCAAAGCAAGTGGGACGACCTGTTGCCAGAGAACGAACTGAAGTCCATAAAAAAGCTGATTATACAGCTGATATTCGATTTGTTCCACCTGGAGTCACAGGTGATCAGCGACACGTACAGCGGGGAAAAGTTTGGTAAAGGGGTATACTACCGGCTGGTTTGCCGTTCTAAGGACGATGAGGAAAAGCGGCAGGAAATTATTTTAGTTTTCGAAGAAAAGCTTTTAATTAATACAGTGGGAAAAATCATGGGCGTCCAGACCAACCGTATGGACAGCATGCTCATACACGCGGCCAGGTATACAGCCCGGCAGTTTGTGGGGCGGGTGTTGGAGCATCTGCCAGGCGGCAAGTTCTGTGAACCGGAAGAAGAAAACCTGATGACCTATGAGCAGTTTCAAGAGGTGTTCACCCAGGAAAAACCACAGGTCAGCCTATTATTCAATACCGGCGCGGGCTATTTTGCGTATTGCGCCATTGCCCCTAACATGCTTCAGGGCGGCCATCTGACACCTATTGAAAATCAGAATGCCATTAAGGAAGTAGAGAAGTATTTATCAGAACGGAAGCATCAGGCCGAACAGGAAGAAGCCGCGCACAAGAAAAAGATATTATTAGTGGACGATTCTTTAACCATCCGCCAAGGAATGAAGCAGTTGCTAGAAAACGATTATGATGTTTCTCTGGCAGATTCCGGGGCTTCTGCCTTTCGGGCCATCACTCTGGAGCAGCCCGATTTGGTGCTTCTAGACTATGAAATGCCGGTCTGCGATGGCCGCCAGACTCTGGAGATGCTCCGGACTGTCAAAGAGTTTGACCATATTCCTGTAATCTTTCTTACCGGAAAAAGAGATCCGGAAAGCATGATCAAAGTCATGCCATTAAATCCGGCAGGTTACTTTTTAAAGCACCTAAAGCCCCAAGAAATCAAGAAAAAAATCGATGACTTTTTTGAGGGAAACAAATCCTAAGCATTTTCAGTAAGCCCATAGATTCAAAAATAGACCGCATAAAAAGCAGAGCCAGGTGGCTCTGCTTTTTCATTTGTATTATAGCTTCCCCTATGACTAGCTACACTTTGGAATCACTTACCCCATAGGTGCTGCCCCAATTAACCGTATCTGTAAATCTCTTCAAAGGGCCCTTTATCATCCTATCGCTTATTTCGGCTATTTTCCCCTGTCGGGTGGAAAGCTCCACCATTTGGGGAATTCCATAGACCAGGAAGTATTAAGCGCCTTCCTCGCTGGCCGTTTTTTCCTTGCCGCTATACTTCTGCAAAACAGCCGCGCCCCCAAGGACCAGCCCCAGTATTAATATGGAAACTGCAATGGTAATGATTGGGTTTCGGACAAAGCCCGCCACCAGATATCCAAAGAAGCACACCACAGCTACCAATGTAGCATAGGGCAGCTGGGTCTCTACATGGCGGATATGGCCACACTGCGCGCCGGTTGAGGCCAAAATGGTCGTATCAGAAATCGGCGAACAGTGGTCGCCGTATACAGACCCCGCCAAGGTGGCCCCTAAAGATGGGATAAGCACCTCTGCGGCCTCAGGAGAGGCGCAAATCATGGACACAATGGGCAGCAAAATACCAAAAGTGCCCCAAGCCGTCCCCATAGAGAAGGATAAAAATGCCGCCACCGCGAACACAACGGCTGGAACTAGGCCAAAGGACAGCCCTCCGCCGGCTACTACCTGGCTAACAAAAGTACCAGTACCAATCATTTCCCGACATACGCCGCCCAAGGCCCAAGCCAAAATGAGAATGGTTAAAGCAGGAATCATCGTCTTGATTCCATCAATAATGCCGGTCATAAACTCCTGCATAGACATAATCTTTCTGGGCAGATATAGGAGCAGCGCCACCAGCAGGCCCGCAAAAGTGCCTAACGTCAGCCCAGCCGTGGGGTTGGCCCCAATTGCCTCTGAAAAGCTGACTCCCTCAAAAAAGCCTCCCACATAGGCCATACCCAAAATAGCTGTGACAATCAGCGTAACAATGGGCAGCACCAAGTCTAGTACGCTGCCTCTTACAGGGACCTCCTCCGTCTCATCTGTGGTTTCAGAGACATTCTCCAGTTCCACCTCGGCCCGCTTCATGGGGCCAAAGTCAAAGTTTGTGGCACTGAGGAACAGTACCATGGCAATGGTCAGAAGGGCATATAAATTATATGGAATGGTCTGCACAAAGGCATTGAGCCCGCCGGCTTCCTCCACCTCCGAAGCCACCGCCACCGCCCAGCTGGAAATGGGCGCAATAATACAAATGGGCGCCGCGGTAGCATCCAAAAGATAGGCCAGCTTCTCCCGGGAGATCTTACATTTGTCGGTGATTGGGCGCATTACAGTGCCTACCGTCAGACAGTTGAAGCCATCATCCAAAAAAATCAGCAGCCCCAGTAGAGCCGTGGTCAGTTTTGCACTGCGCTTGGTTTTAATACGGCGAATGGCCCAACGCCCGTAAGCCGCCGTGCCCCCAGAGCGGTTAACCACCACTACCAAAGAACCCAACAGCACCAGAAAGATAATCATATAACCGTTTTGGCCAATCTTCCCGGCCATCATATCAAAAATATATGTAACCGCCTGTAACAGACTCCCACCGGTGGAAAAACTGTATATGCACATACCGGTAAAAATCCCCAAAAACAAGGATGAATATACCTCCTTGGTCAGCAGAGCCAGGGTGATAGCCACTACCGGCGGCAATATGGACAGCCAACCGGCGTCGATCATTTCCAATCCCATAGTCCGAACCCTCCTTACATAAATCGGAAAGTAACTTTAAACCTCTTAATAAAGCAAACCAGGCAGGCGCCGTTATCTGCTTGGCGTACATTATATCACATTCTATTTTGAAATGCTACTGAAAAATGTGCCTCTTACCCGTTTGTTTCCGCATCTTTGTCGTCCATATTATGAAATGGCCTATTTAATAGGCATATGTTTAGCTTCTCTTCTAAATCCTTGCAATTCACATTTAGATGTGTTATGATATTTTCCAATATATGCCAATGATTTTGTGCGATTTTACAGCCATTTTGCCGCCAGCCTGGTTTTTTGGGGGACGGTAGAACAAAAAATCATCCGCTGTATTCGCAGAAAGGAAGCTATCATGAATAAAGTAGCAAGAATGCAAGCTGTATTCCACAACCAAACTCCCGACCGGGTGCCGGTTGGGTTTTGGCGGCACTACCCCAAAGAGCTTACTGTGGAGGAGCGTGCCCAGGCCCATGTGGACTTTTTCCGGGAAACCGGCATGGACGTGGTCAAAATTATGGACGATAACTTTGGCCGCTTTTTGACCGACGGTATCAAGATCACCAAGCCCTCCGATTGGCGCAGCATCCGTCTGCCCGGCAAGGACTGCCGGCATTATCAGGAAATGATCCAGCTCATCCAGCGCATTTTGGAGATGCTGCAAGGTGACGCTATGACGTTCCCAACCATGTGGAGCCCCTTTAAGATCGGTTCCTTCACCTATGTGCTGGCAGGCAGCACGGATCAGCAATTCATGGCCGACTGCGCCGAAGACCCTGATTCTGTGATGGAAGGCATGAAGCGGATTGCAGAGAGTTTCCAGGAATGGGCAGCGGACTACCTGCGGCTGGGCAGCAGCGGTATCTACTATTCTGGCCAGTTCAGCGAACCCCAGCGTTTTGCGGAAGAAACTTGGCAGAAACTGGTAAAGCCTTGGGACCTGGCCGTGCTGCATGTAACCCGGGAGTTTGAGGGAAAATATAATATCGTACACATCTGCGGCGAGGAGGAATTTGGATTTAACTCCTCTCCCCGGCGCTATGCCGGCTACCCTGGCGACCTATTCAACTGGGACGTGCACCGGGGTGGCATGAGCCTGCAAGAGGGACGTGATTGGTTCAAAACTCCTATTTTGGGCGGCATGGACAACCATGGGGTCCTAATAAACGGCAGTATGGAGGAAATTCAGGCCCAAGCCAAAGAGGTCATTGCCAGTTTTGGTAAACAGGGCTTTATGCTGGGCGCGGACTGCACAGTACCTGCCGACATTGATCTGGCGCGGCTGCGGGCGGCTGTAGAAGCCGCGGCTCAGGCTTAACAAATATCATTCCAGTAATTCATAATCAAGGAGATATTTCTCATGAAACAACTTTCTACCGGCGGCGGAACGCTGAAGGTCCCCGCCATTGCCCTGGGTTGTATGCGCATTAATTCCCTTAATGAGGCCGACGCCCAGCGGTTAATTCACACCGCGCTAGAAAATGGGATCAACTTTTTTGACCATGCCGACATCTACGGCGGCGGCGAGGCGGAGCGCTTTTTTGCTAAGGCGGCCCAAATGACTCCCGCTTTGCGCGAAAAAATGATTTTGCAAAGCAAGTGCTCCATCCACCCCGGCGTCTCCTATGATTGCTCTAAAGAGTATATTCTCTCCTCTGTAGAAGGTATTCTGGAACGGCTGAATACCGAGTATTTGGATGTACTGCTGCTCCACCGTCCGGATGCTCTGATGGATCCAGCAGAGGTGGCGGAGGCCTTTGATGCCTTGGAAGCCAGCGGTAAGGTGCGCCATTTCGGTGTTAGCAACCAAAATCCGGGACAAATTGCCCTGCTGCAAAAGTACTGCAAGCAGCCCCTGTTATTTAATCAGCTCCAGCTAAGCGTTACTAACTGCGGCATGATTGACGCGGGCCTTAATGTGAACACCGAGAGTCCCCTGGCTACAGACCGTGACGGTGGCGTACTGGATTTCTGCCGCTTGCACGACATTACCATTCAAGCCTGGTCTCCCTTCCAGTATGGCATGTTCCAGGGCACTTTCCTGGGCTGCGACAAGTTCCCGGAGCTGAACCAGAAGATTGACGAAATCGCCGAAAAATATGGTATTACCAATAACGCGGTAGCCGTAGCTTGGATTCTGCGTCATCCGGCTGGGATACAGACCATTGTGGGTACCACCAACGCTCAGCGGCTGGCGGATGTTTGCAAGGCGTCAGAGATTACCCTGTCCCGCACCGAATGGTATGAGCTTTACTGCGCGGCGGGGAAATCCTTGCCGTAATAGGTGCGTTTACCCGCTTTGACCGTCAAGGCCAAGGGACCACCGTTTTATCAATGATTAGAGCAAAAGCCTTTCTTTAGCTATAAGTGCAGGCGACGGGCCCCTTAACCGGGCTTGTCGCCCACAGTTTTCTACGAAAAAAATATCCTTCCAGCTAAGTACAGTTACCGTAATTCAGCGTCGTCTCCCCAAAAATGCTGGGGCTTATTTAAAATAGAGGAAATGACGGATTTTTGACTAGGACTTGTTTGAAAAATCGAAAACGTCGTCTTTTTTGCCATAAGAGGCCACTTTCTACGTCGAAAATCCTCGTCAATCGCCAGAGTGACGTAGTTAGCGCAGCTAACTACAGCGGTTCTTCTCCTTGAAATTGTCCCCTTCTGGCCAAAAATTCGTCATTTCCTCTATTTTCAAACAAGCCCTAGAAGTGGTCAGCTTCAAGGAAAAAGCCGCAAGTAATACTTGCGTATTACGAGGATTTCCGACGCGGAAGATGGCCGCTTCTGGGCAATCAGACAGTGTTTTCGTTTTTTCAAACAAATCCTAGTCCAGGAATATTTCGCTTTAAATGGACTTGTGTATGTTTGAATTGACATCTGCGCAGAATGCATTTATAATATTTTATAATAATGTCTTGGAGCTACTTTACACATCTGAAAGGAATGACTTTTATGAAACTACTGGTCATCGGTGGTGTAGCCGCCGGTACAAAAACCGCCGCCAAATTCAAACGCGAAAACCGTTCGGCCCAGGTAACACTGCTTTCAAAAAGTGCCGACATCTCCTATGCTGGCTGCGGCCTCCCCTACTATGTAGGCGGTGCTATTCAGGACCAAAGCGAATTGATCGTCAATACCCCCCAAAAGTTCCAGGGACTTACTGGTGTTGAGGTACTTACCCACCGGGAAGCTGTGAAGGTGGATCCTGCCAAGAAGCAAGTGGAGGCGAAAAATCTTTCCACCGGTGAAACAGAGATCTACTGTTATGACTCTCTAGTGATTGCTGTAGGCGCCTCCCCTGTAGTGCCTCCTGTAGAAGGCGTAGATTTGCCTGGGGTCTTTCAGATTCGTACCCCAGAGGACGCTGTTTCTGTGCGGAGCTATCTGGAACAAAACAGCGTAAAAAAAGCCGTGGTGGTGGGGGGCGGTTTTATCGGCCTGGAAATGGCTGATAATCTTCTCTCAAAGGGCGTTTCTCCCACTGTTGTGGAGTTCACCTCCCAGCTGCTTCCTGGGGTGCTGGACCCAGAAATGGCTGGCTATGTAAAAAAACATCTACAGGCCGCCGGGGTACGCGTACTCACTGGTGTAAAGGCCGAGGCCGTTACAGGCCAGAGCAAAGTGGAGGCAGTGCGAACCTCTGCGGGGAACCTTCCCTGTGGGGCAGTAGTATTCTCTGTGGGTATACGGCCCAACACACAATTTTTGGCTGATTCTGGCCTAGTTATGGACCGGGGAGCCATTGTGGTAAACGAGAAATTGTGTACCAACCTGCCGGACATTTATGCCGCTGGTGACTGTGCTCTGGTAAAAAACCGCCTTACTGGACAGCCCCAATGGTCCCCTATGGGCTCTTCTGCCAACCTGGAAGGCCGCACTTTGGCTCAGGCTCTAGCGGGTAAAAACAAATCTTTTGCCGGAGTACTGGGCACCGCTGTGTGCAAACTGCCTGGTCTAAACTGCGGCAAGACCGGTTTGACCGAGAAGTCCGCCCGGGAGGCAGGCTTCGACGTGGAAACCGCCCTAATTGTTACAGATGACAAAGCGCACTACTATCCAGACTCCGCTTACTTTATTATCAAACTAGTGGCCGACCGGACCAGCCGGAAGCTGCTGGGTGTACAGGTATTGGGTCCCGGCGCGGTGGATAAGATCGTTGATCTAGGCGTTCTCGGCCTTTCTATGGGCGCGAAACTTTCTGACTACGAAAATCTGGACCTGGCCTATGCCCCTCCCTTCTCCACTGCCATCCATCCCTTTGTACAGGCAGTATATGTGCTGGAAAATAAGCTGGACGGTATATTAAACAGTATGACCCCTGCCCAGTACGCTGCCGGAGCTGCCGAGGGCTACACCATACTGGATGTAAATCCTCAGCCTTCCATCCGAGGGGCTAAGTTTGTGGATTTAGCCGCTGTCAATGGATCTATAGAGGGAATTGCCCCAGATGAAAAACTGCTGCTGGTCTGCGCCAAGGGCAAGCGGGCCTATTTCCTGCAAAACCGTTTGAAGAGCCTGGGCTATACCAGCACCTTGGTGCTGGAGGGTGCCACCTTCTTCAATGACGTGCGCATTAAATCTGCGGGGGCCACAGTACCGCCAGAAGAAGTCACCCGTGTAAAAGGTCTGGGCTTCCTATGGGATAAACGTACCCCCGACTGTTTTAACGGCCGGGTCATTACCCGCAATGGCAAAATTACAGCTGAAGAAATGCGGGCCATTACCGAAGCTGCCGAGAAATATGGCAGCGGAGAAGTGGCCATGACTTCTCGGCTGACACTAGAAATTCAGCATGTGCCCTTTGACAACATTGATGCTCTGCGGGAAGACCTGCAAGCCGCCGGCCTGGAAACAGGCGGCACTGGCAGTAAGGTGCGGCCTGTGGTCTCCTGTAAAGGTACCACCTGTCAGTATGGCCTTATTGATACCTTTGCTCTGTCCGAGGAGATTCATGAACGCTTTTTTCACGGCTATGCAGGGGTAAAGCTGCCCCATAAGTTCAAAATTGCTGTGGGCGGCTGCCCCAACAACTGCGTAAAGCCCGACTTGAACGACTTGGGCATTATCGGCCAGAAAGTACCTCAGATTGACCTGGAAAAGTGCCGGGGCTGCAAGGTCTGCCAGGTGGAAAAAGCTTGCCCCATCAATGTGCCGGTGCTCAAGGATGGTAAAGTGATTATAGATGACAGTACTTGCAACCATTGTGGACGCTGTGTGGGGAAATGTCCTTTTAAGGCGGTAGAGAACTTCGTGCCCGGCTACCGGGTTTATATCGGCGGGCGCTGGGGCAAAAAGGTGGCCCACGGCCAGTATCTGGAAAAAGTGTTTACTGACAAGGACGAGGTTATGGACGTTATAGAAAAGGCAATCCTTTTGTTCCGGGAGCAGGGTATCACAGGTGAGCGCTTTGCCGATACTATTGCCCGTTTAGGTTTTGAGAATGTCCAGGAGCAGTTGCTTTCAGACGGATTGCTGAACCGTAAGCAGGAAAACTTGTCTACTCAGAAGCATATGCAGGGTGGCGCTACTTGTTAACGAGCAGTTTGTAAACGCCAGTTAAATAATTCTATGTTTTCCATTTTGATCCCCGCTATACCCGTTCATTTGTTGGGTACGGCGGGGACTTTTTCATACATATTGCTAGTATCATAAAAATCCATGCTAGTTTTTGTGGAGAATGTCCTCTATTTTTCTCTTGCACAGCGTTTTAGTTTCTGGTATCATTTATAATATACAATTTATTTTATGCGACGCATTTTTTACAGAGGAGGTTCACTTAATGACAAAAAAAGAAGAAGCGCTTTTTCAATCTCGCCTAAGCCGCCATCTGGACGAGCTTAAATGGCTATATATGGAGCTGTATGATAACTCCTCCATGTTTGCCGAACTCTGCCAACAGCTGCATGACTTTGCCGACAAACGGGCCGCTGCCCTAAAAAAGCGGGACATAGACCGAGAGGCCCAGTCTGAATGGTACCGGTCTCAAAATCTGATTGGCATGATGATGTACATTGATAACTTTGCTGGAAATCTTCGCGGTGTGCGGGAAAAGCTGCCCTATTTAAACTCTACCGGCGTAAACTGCCTGCACCTGATGCCCTTTTTAGATACGGTTCCCGGCCGCAGCGATGGCGGATATGCTGTAGCAAACTTCCGCAAAGTCCGCCCGGACTTAGGTACTATGGAAGATCTGGAAAAGCTTACCGCCGCCTGCCATGACAGAGGTATCAATGTATGTATGGATTTTGTTATGAACCACACCAGTGAAGACCATGAGTGGGCCAAAAAGGCCCGGGCCGGTGACGGAGAGTATATGAGCCGCTATTTCTTCTTCGCGGATTCCTCTATTCCTACCGAATATGAAAAGACTGTTCCCCAGGTGTTCCCCACCACAGCCCCGGGCAACTTTACTTGGCTGCCTGAGTGTAGCCACCATGTAATGACTACCTTCTATCCCTATCAATGGGACCTAAACTATCGCAACCCCCGAGTATTTAATGAGATGATGTACAATTTTCTCTACTTGGCCAACAAAGGTATGGACATTATCCGTATTGACGCGGTTCCCTATATTTGGAAAGAGCTGGGCACCAGCTGCCGCAACCTACCCCAGGTGCACACGATTGTCCGCATGATGCGGATGATCGGCGAAATGGTTTGTCCTTCAGTGATACTTCTAGGTGAGGTGGTTATGGAGCCCGTAAAGGTAGTTCCCTACTTCGGCACAGTGGAAAAACCGGAATGCCATCTCCTTTACAATGTGACAACCATGTGCACCACCTGGCACACTGTGGCCACCCGGGATACACGGCTGCTGAGAATGCAGCTGGATGCCGTGAATAGTCTGCCAAAAGAATACGTATTTCTCAACTACCTGCGCTGCCACGATGACATTGGCTGGGGTTTGGATTTCGAGACTTTGAAAACCTGGGACATGGAAGAGGTCCCCCACAAAAAATTCTTAAACGACTTTTTCCGGGGCTATATAGAGGGCAGTAACAGCCGGGGCGAACTATATAACGATGACCCGGTAACCGGTGACGCCCGATTCTGTGCCACCACGGCCAGTCTATGCGGAGTGGAAAAGGCGGGCTTTGAAAAAGATAAGGACGCCATGGAACGGGCCTTGCGCTTTGACCTGACCTTACATGCTATGGTCTACTTGCAAAGTGGCATACCCATGCTCTACAGCGGTGACGAGCTGGCCCAGGTAAACGACTATACCTATAAAGATGACCCGGAAAAGGCCGCAGACAGCCGGTACCTGCACCGTGGCAAGCTAAACTGGGATCTGGCCGCTAACGTGAAAGACAAATCCTCTCCGGAAGGCATTATCTTTAACGGTTTGAACACGCTGGGCCAGCTGCGGCGAAATAATCCGGCCTTTGCCACTGCCGCCGAAGTATGCACCCTGGATACCGGTGACAACGGCCTGCTGGCTATGCGGCGTGTACACAAGGGCCAGAAAGTGATTGGCGTGTTTAACTTTACCGAGTTGGACAAAACGGTGTCCTTCCCCAGCGAGTCAGGCCTCTTTACCGAGATGCTTTCTGGCAAGAAACAAAGTCTAGTAGAACTAACCATACCGGCCTACGGTTTCTACTATTTGGAGCAGGCTGGCGGCAAATCCTAAATTCCTATCCACGAAATGAAAAAGAGTCCGCAGCCAAAAAGCTGCGGACTCTTTTTTCTTAGTGGTACTTGGGCAGCCAGTCACCATGCGTAGCAATCAGGTCATCCACCATTTTTATAATAGTATCAATATCCAGTTCGCTGCCTGTGTGGGGATCCAGCATAGCGGCCTGGTAAATGTGCTCCTTCTTCCGGGTAACGGCGGCCTCAATGGTCAATAGCTGTACATTGATGTTGGTCATATTCATAGCCGCGCACTGCACCGGCAGCCTGCCCACCCGGCAGGGATTCACCCCCATGTTATCGACCAAGCAGGGTACTTCAACGCAGGCATCCTGAGGTAGATTATCAATAAGCCCTCCGGTATTCAGCACGTTGCCGCCGATTTTGTAAGGATCTCCGGTGACAATGGACTCCATAATATACGATGCATACTCCCGGCTGCGCTCATGGTTCAGCTGGTGGCTTTCTTGCAGCTGGTCCCGCTCTTTGGCCCAGCCGGCAATCTGGTTTACACAGCGGCGGGGATACTCGTCCAAAGGAATATTGAATCGCTCAATGAGCTCAGGATACTTTTCTTTGATGTAGAACATGTTGTACTCTGAGTTATGTTCGCTGGACTCGGTACAGTAGTAGCCCAATTTATCAATATAATCGTAGCGCACCATGTCATTATGCTTTTCAGCGGCATTCTTTTCTTTCGCCCGACGGCGGATCTCTGGGTACAGGTCGTTGCCATCTTTGTCCTGAATCTTCAGCAGCCATCCCATATGGTTGATGCCCGCAATCAGCTCTTTGCGGCCCTCCAGCTTATCCTCCATACCCAGAGCTTTCAACAGTTCCTGCGAGCATACCTGTACGCTATGGCACAAACCCACGGTTTTAATCCCGGTATAACGCTGCATAAAGCCAGAAAGCATGGCCATGGGGTTGGTATAGTTCAGGAACCAGGCGTCTGGACAGACCGCCTGCATATCCTTGGCAAAATCGTCCATAACTGGAATAGTGCGCAGAGCCCGCATAATACCACCAATCCCCAGGGTATCTCCAATGGTCTGGCGCAGGCCGTACTTTTTTGGCACCTCAAAGTCAATAATAGTGCAGGGGTCGTATAGACCTACCTGAATAGCATTTACCACAAAGCTTGCCCCCCGCAGAGCCTCCTTGCGGTTTTCCACGCCCAGATAGGTGGTAATCTTTCCATGGCCACCCAGAGTGTCGTTCATGGCGCCCAAAATTTCCGCACTTTCTGAAAGACGCTTGCCGTCAATGTCATACAGGGCAAACTCTGCTTCGCGAAGCACCGGACTGCACATGCAGTCGCCTATGACATTCCGGGCAAATACTGTGCTACCCGCCCCCATAAATGTAACTTTCAGCATATTGTTCCTTGTCCTTTCCCGCAAAAATAATTTTTTGCTGCAACGCCAGGGGTTACACTTTCCTACCTTCCGGCAGAGCCAGCTTGCTAAAAGGATAGCACAGCGCCCGAAAAATGGCAAGAGAAAACATGAAAATCACAACATTTCTAATAGATTTTCCACCCAAAACTAAAGAAAGTAATAGGGCTTCGTGTCAAATGTTCTACCATCTAACAGCATATTCTATTTCTTTTGTGCTTGTGTCTGATTCGCCTTAGTACATCTTGTTTCCTATCAGGCAACTTTCCCCCTTAAACTTTCCTAGCGCTCCCTTGTATTCCTGTTGGACAGGGCTTATAATCATATGGAGGTGAATGCTTCGTGCAAGAAATTAATATAGGCCAGGTGATTATTGAAAACCGCCACAAGCGCGGCATTACCCAAGAAGAACTGGCAGAACACATAGGCGTTTCAAAAACAGCGGTATCCAAGTGGGAAACGTCCGCCACCTACCCGGACATCCTCCTTTTGCCCCGGCTGGCCGCTTATTTTAACATTACTCTAGATGAACTCATGGATTATAGGCCTCAAATGAGTCAAAAAGAGATTCGAAAACTCTGCGAGAAATTGGCGCGGGAGTTTTCGGAAGAACCTTTTGACCAGGTTATGGGCCGCTGCCGGGAGATTGTGCAGGAATACTTTTCTTGCACAGACCTGTTACTTCAGCTGGCTTGTCTTTGGGTAAACCACTGTTTTTTAGCCGGCACAACCGAAAAGGCCCTGCAAATCCTGGAAGAAGCCCGTAAGTTGTTTGTCCGAGTTAAGCAGGAAAGCAACAACGCCTCACTGGTGGACCAGGCCGCCAAGTTGGAGGGGTATTGCCTATTAAATCTAGGCCGGACCCAAGAAGCCATCGACTTGTTAGAAGCCAACCTGTCCCTACGCCTAACCCCAGAGCCTCTGCTGGCCGAAGGTTATCAGCGAACCGAAAGGCCAGAAAAGGCAAAACAAGTCTTACAGGCCGGGATATACCAGTCTCTGCTGGAACTAGTAAACCTCCTTCTGTCCTATATATCCCTCTGTCGAGGAGAAAGCCTTGCCTTTGAAGAGACCATTCGGCGTACTCTTTCACTGACAAAGAGCTTCCAGCTGGATGCTCTGCACCCAACCCTGGCAATCTCTATATACCTGTCCATTGCCCAGGAATATGCCCTATGCGGCCAGCAGGAACGGGCTCTGGAATTTTTAGAGCGCTACCAGGTGTTGGCACTGTCTGACATCTATCCCGTTCAGCTTCACGGCGACGCTTTTTTCGATCTATTAGAGGATTGGTTGGAGGAGACCCTGCCTCTGGGCAGTAATCTTCCTAAAGAGGAAACTGTGCTGCGAAAAAGCCTATATGAAGCACTGTCTGCTAACCCAGCCTTTGCCCGTTTGGCAGAAGATCCGAGGTTTCAAAAGATCGTCTCAGAACTCAATATGGAAGGGAGAAATCACAGATGAACGCTGTGGAACTGAACGCCTTGACAAAAATCTATCCCGGCGGCAAAAAAGCAGTGGATTCTATTGATATTGTTTTACCCGCTGGAATGGTATTCGGTTTTCTGGGCCCCAACGGCGCGGGAAAAACTACCACCGTAAAATTGCTGAACGGAACCCTTTCCCCTACCCAGGGCCGCTGCACCATATTTGGCGTTGACCCTGCTCAAGAGCCTGAAAGGCTTCATGCCCTTTGTGGAGTGGTGACTGAGCACGCGCAAATGTACGACAATCTCAGTGGGCTGGAAAATTTAACTTTCTACGGCAGTCTGTATGGGCTTAGTACAGCCCAGTGTAAAGACAGGAGTGAAGCGCTTTTAAAGCAGCTGGAACTTTTTGATGCAAAGGACCAAAAACTTTCCGCCTATTCCACCGGCATGCGCCAGCGTCTCTCGTTGGCCCGGGCTTTGATTCACCAACCAAAAATTCTTTTTCTGGACGAGCCCACTTCTGGTCTGGACCCGGAGAGCGCCCAGAATGTTCACACCATGATTCGTCAGCTGGCCAACCAGCAGGGCATCACGGTTTTTCTCTGCACCCATCAGCTACGCTATGCTCAGGAGGTTTGCACATGTTATGGCCTAATGGACCAAGGCCGGCTGTTGGCAAGGGGCGATTTGGATTCTCTACAGTCTCTGGCCGGCGGAAGAATAACTGTAAAGGTTAACGCACAGGGCGTTCCAGAGCGATGGCGTAGACTTCAACAGAAAGACGGCAGCTGGGAAATCCCTATTCAATCTCAAGAAGAAATTCCCCAGATCGCCCAGGAGATTGTGGAAAACGGTGGGAGACTCTATCATATCTCCGCTCATCGACCCTCTCTGGAGGAAATCTATTTTCAGCTGACCAGTAAAAAGGAGGAGAACCTATGAACCGGCCCATGGTCGCCATTATCCAAAAAGATATTCGGAGTATTACCGCCAACAAACGTATGTTCTCCACACTTCTAATTGTCCCTCTGGTACTCGCCGTCTTTCTGCCCAGTGTGTTCATCCTGACGCTTCACTTTATGCCGGAAGAAGGCGGCGACTTGCTAAAGCTGATGAAAATGTTGCCGTTGACCGTGCAAGAAAGCAGTTCCCTATCTACCCTCATCCAACTTATGCTAAATTTTATTCTGCCTGTTTTTTTTCTGATCATTCCCATTATGGCATCCTCTGTCATGGCGGCCAGTTCCTTTGTAGGAGAGAAGGAAAGGCGCACCCTAGAGACTCTTTTGTATTGTCCTCTGTCACTCCAGCAAATTTTCCGTGCAAAAGTATTAGCTTCCTTTTTATTGAGTATGGCGGTATCCGCTGCCTCTTTTGTCGCCATGCTAGCCGTCGTTGAAGTAGAGACCTTTTGTGTCACTCTCAGTTTAGTGCTGCCGGACGCTAAGTGGTTTTTAATCTTACTACTCATATCCCCCGCCATTTCTCTTATCTCCATTACACTTACCGTGCGGGTATCCGCCAAAGCCCAAAGCGTAGAGGACGCTCAGCAAGCTGCGGTATTTCTATTAATGCCCCTTCTACTAATGATTATTGGACAGTTTACCGGTATCTTGCTTATCAGCGGCTGGTTCCTTCTGGTGATTGGCGTCGTTTGTGCAGTATTAGCGGCTATACTGCTAAAAAGCTCTATACGCGGCTTTACCTATGAAAAATTATTGTAGAAAGAGCCCCCACTGGGGGCTCTTTTTCTGTTAATAGGACTCTCTCATTCCATCATAACTCTTTGCATGTTTTGCAAAAATATAGCGGTTACAGAAATACCACCATGCTCCATAGGGCAATGCTTGGAAGAGAAAGCAGCGTGGAAAAGATCACCAGCTTAGTGCTAAACTCTGGTTCCATCTGATATTTTTCTGCTAAGATGCTGGTAGTGGCTCCTGCAGGCATAGCCGCCAGGATTACACAGACCCCCAGCGTGGTCTTGTCTATGGGAAGGCACCGGCATACCAGAAACACAATGGCAGGTATTACAACCAGTCGGTGGATGGAATACTTCAACACGGTCTTGTCCCATAGGCGGCGCAGATCAATCTGCGCCAGAATCATCCCAATAACCAACATGGAAAGTGCGGTGTTGCAACTACCCAAAGCGCTCACCACACCGCTAAACCCTGCCGGCAGCCGCCAGCCAGCTATCATAAACACAATGCCTAAAACACAGGCCACGATACACGGGTGGAAAGCCACCTTCTTTACCAGCTGCCTGCGGTCTTTTATGCCAGAGAAGATGGGCAGACCATTGCTCCACATCATAATCCGCAGAGGAATCAGATAAATACTAGCCAACACAAGCCCCTGAGAGCCGTACAGCCCCTCGGCCACCGGATTACCCAAAAAACCAGAATTAGAACAGATTGTGGCATATTGTAAGCACTTACGCCGACTCTCGGGTTCTTTATGATAAGCCAGCTTACCATAGACCACACATAATGCTTGTATACCAATAGAAATCAACAGTACGCTACCATATGTGCCAAAAAGTTCTGCACCAGATCCATCTAGAAAAGCCTTGAAAATATTGCAGGGCAAGATTACGTTGAGAACCAGGTCGTTCAGATTCTTTTGGCCTTGGTCCTGAATCAGACGGATTCTCTTAAGCAAAAAGCCTATGGCAATAAGCAAAAAGATCGTTATTTGCAGAGAAATTAATGTTTCCACAGAGTACTCCTTTGGGACAAAATTAGAAATCTTCGTAATACATATAATAAAATCCACTCCGTAATCAGGTTTCGTTTTGGGAGCCTGACCACATCAGCTCCACATGCTGCTCACACCTCTTACCAAGAATAGGAGGCAGAGTCACATAAGCGCTTTTTTCCAATTTATTGTCAGCCTGCTCACGGTCGTTTAGAGAGTCCTCCATTCCCAACTAATCTACCTTTGTATATGTTTTCTTCCCATCGTCTAACGCAACCAGTAATTAAGACATACTGGCTTGCTTACTTGCTTGATTTTCGCACTTTTAGAAAAGGCACTATAAGCTCTGTTAATTGGATACATAACTTTCCTTAACTTTCTAAAAAGCGATCTACAAATATTTCCTTTTCCCGCTGCCGGAAAACCTTATGAGTTATCCTTGAATGAGTTGGACCTGAACGCCACTGGGATCTTTCACAAAGAAAAACTTCACGTCAGGAGCGGGACAGATCATATCCGTAGGGTGCAGACCCAATTTAGACAAACGGCCATGTTCTGCCTCTACATCATCTGTATGAAAACCAATGGCCAGTCCACCGCCAGTATAAGCCTGTTCAACGGGTGTCTCAATTAGCTCAATGGCTGTCTCCCCTTTCTGGTTTGCTAAAAACACTATGGCCGCATCTGGGCGACGGTCTGACACGATTTGCAATTGAACAATGTCCTGATAAAAGGCAACGGAAGCATTTAGCTGAGTTGTGTAGATGGTTACGTGCTGCATGAACATGTAAATATTACTCCTCCGCCGAAAGATAGGAAAGAAGCGGATGGAGGAAAAAACGAATAACCCGAGAGGGATTATGCTGGAGCCGACGCATAAATGAATGAATGTTATGAGAGATATCCTGCG
>NZ_JAWXXL010000024.1:0-54292 GCF_034334985.1 Acutalibacter intestini
CATAAAACAAAAAAGCAAAAGGGGCGGATTTCTCCGCCCCTCTCGCTTTATGGGGTAATCATAAAATTTAGGTGAGTTGAAACCTTATTCAGTGGGCTCGCTAGTGTCCCCACCCTCGTCCGGAGTGCTGGGTTCGCTAGTGTCGCCGCCCTCGTCGGGGTTGCTGGGCTCGCTTCCCTCATCAGGATTGCTGGGCTCGCTTCCCTCGTCGGGGTTGCTGGGTTCGTCTCCCTCGTCAGGATTGCTAGGCTCATCGCCATCGTCCGGGTTGCTGGGCTCATCGCCGTCGTCCGGATCCTTAATATTGCCATCCTCGTCCAGGAACGCACGAGTGAACAGGCACACAGCATGCTGGCGCAGAATGTTCTGGGTGGGTCCAAAGTTCCCGTTATCAAGGCCATTCACCAGGCCGGCGTCATATGCGGCCCGCACATAGCCCTTCGCCCAGTTGGCAATCTTGTCGCCATCCTTGAACATGGACACGTCCTTGTTCTCGTCGCTCAGGCCAGCCACGCGGGCCATGGCCACGGCGGCCTCCTGGCGGGACAGGTTCCCGTTGGGGTTAAACTCAGTGTCGGAAACACCCTTCATGTAGCCCTTGTCCAGGCAGTACGCGATAGCCGCTTTCGCAGCGTCGGCACGGTTGCCCAGGTCGGTAAAGGGCGTCTCGGTGCCGTACTTCTCCACCAGAATCGCATCCAGCTCGGCAGCGTCGCCGGTCTCGCCAGCCTTCTTCAGGTCAGCGCGGGCGATCAGCAGGGCCATCTGGTAGCGGCGCATGCTCATGCCTACGCCGAACTCGTACGGCTCTGCGTCGGTCTTGATACCCTGCACCAGACCAGCCTTCATGGCCGCGATTACCTCGGCGCGCACGCTCTCGGACAGCTTATCCAGGTCAGCATACTTGCTGGCGTCGAAGTCCGGCGTCGGGCTCGGGCTCGGCTCCTCGCTGGGCGTCGGGCTCGGCGTGGGCACGCTGCCGTCCATGCTCAGGGTGTAGGTGTAAGGAGTGCCATCTTCGGCAACGATGATAATGGTAATGGGCTTGGTAATATCATAGGTCTTCTCAGTGTCGTTGGGATCGAAGGGAGCGCCGTTTACGCTCTCAACCTCTGCGCCCTCGGAAACCGCGATGGACAGCTTCACAGCCTCGGGGTTGGTGCCCTGGGGCAGGGCCACGGTGAACAGCTTATCGTTCTCGGGGTCCAGCTCGGCGGTGGTCTCATCCACCAGCAGGTGGGTGATGGTCGCCTCGGAGGACTCCTCGCGGATGACCAGCTCCAGCTTGTAGTTGTTTACGTTGTTGCGGCCCTCGCTGTAAACATGCAGCTCGGACTGACGGGCTTCCTGCACGCCCCACTGGTTGTTGATAAAGGCGCTGTCCGCAAGACCCGTAATCTGGGTTTCGGTGCCGGTGAACTCGTTATCGACGTACAGCTCGCCGTCCTTCACAAAGAACTTGGTGGAGGTAGCGCCCTCGATGCCGGCGGATACCCACTTGTCTACTTCCTGCTCGCGCTTAATCAGGTCGGGCAGGGTGAAGTTCTTGAAGCTGGCAGCGGCAGGGCTCACGGCGCGCAGGTACTCAATGGCGGTATCCTGGGCAGCGTCGATGAGCAGAGCGCCGTTGCTGGTGTTGAAGTTCAGGTCGAACACAGGGTCATTGTCCGTGTGGTAGCCAATGGTGTTGTAGCTGGCGGGAACATTAACGGTCACGGTCTTGGTGGCCTGGTTCACGATGGCGCGCACCTTAGTGTCGCTGCTGCCCACGCCAGAGATGGCGTCGCCAGTGGCGAAAGCGGCCTTCTTAACGGTCACGTAGTAGATAGCGGTAGCGTCACGGTAAGCGTCGGCACTATTAGTGGGAGCAGTCTTCTGAACAGCCTCGTTGTCGTATACATACAGAACGTTGTCAGAAGAAACTGCGGTGGGATCGAACAGGTCGCCGTTCCAAGCAGTCATATCGCTCTTTTTGATCTTAAACTGTTTGGTGGCTGTGTTTTGCTGGGTCTGGTCAACCATGCTAATGTTCAAGTTAGCAACTGCATGGCTGGTAGCGCCAGCGGGAACATAAGGATACACCGCAGAAGGAGCACTTGCGTTGTTAGCATCGCCACGGAATACCCCACCATACAGGTCGCTCATCTCAAAGTCGGTGAAATAGATGATACCGTCACCGGCTTTGAACAACGGATTGGTGGTATCGTCGTTAGCACGGAAGTCCTCGGGCACCGTTACGGTGATGACATACTCTTTAGCGCTGTTGGCCAGAGGAGCAATTTCCACACCATAGGTATTATGGTTGTTCATCGCGCCAATGTAAGCGGCGTTAGCAGGGTCGATGAAACCGGGGTTTACGTTGGAGTTGGTGCCAGTGGCGCCAGTCCAACCACTCCAGCTGTTGGTCGCGGTGGGATAGGCGGGAGTGGCAGGCACATTGTTGGAGTTCTGCACAATCACGCCATTGCTGGCAGTGTTGCCGGCATAAACCAGATCCTCTTCCACACCGCTGGTGGCCTTGCTTACGCTCAGCTCTGCCTTGGCGGGGGTCTCGTCGCCAGTGCCGCGGCGGCTGAAGGTGATGGTGTAAGCCTGCTTAATGCCCTCGCGGCCATTCTTTACGCTGAAGTACAGCTTGGAGTCCGCGGCATTATAGTTGTTGGCGGTAACGGGCTTCACAGCTTTGCCGTCAAAGCCAATCACATAGTTGGGAACGAACCAGTCGGAAACCTTGGTTACGCCCTCTTCCAGCTCTTTGTACTGGTCCACGTTGGGCCAGGTTTTGTTGTAGCCGTCGCCCACGCCCCACAGGCTGATGCCCACTTCCTGGGTGGTACGGCCATTCAGAGAGCCGCCAGGAGTGACCACGGAGCCAAGAGGAGTGTCGATGAGGATGTACGCGCTCTTCAACAGGCTGTTCAGGGTGTACTTTTCTTCCACGGCGGGATGTGCGTCGCCGCCTTCAGGATCATAGTCACCAGTAGCAACCTTATTTTCAGTGGTGCAAGCATTAGCAATGGCGGTGAAAACGTCGCTCATCGCGGGGTTAACCAAAGTATGGCCAGCAGTTGCGGTCGCTTTAGCAACGGAGAAATCCAGAACAACAGAAGCACCATCAACATCAAAGGTAATTGTGCCCTGGTTCTCCTGACCAGCAGTAGCGCTTACAACAGCGGCAGTGGCACTAGCCAACACAATGTCTTTGGTGCCGGCATCGGTGCTTACTTTTGCAATCAGGTCAAGTTTTGTGGCATTTTTCTTAATGTAGAGTTCCACATTGTCAGCTGCCACTGCGGCAGCTGTGTCACCCATGCCAGCCTTAATAGCAGCGGCCAGTTTGGGCAGGTCGTCTGTATCAACAGCTGCCATTGTAACGGTGATGTCCTCCGGAGTGCCAACATCCTCTGCGGGATCAGTTGGATTAGCGTCATCGGTCTCCTGCCACTGATAGGTACCCATAGTGGCACCAGCCTCAAGGTCCAGATTCTCAACAGAAGCATCAGTAGCAGATGCGTCTACGGCTTCAGAGAAATTCTCATACCAGCTAGCATCCAGATCGAAGTTAAAGTTCCGGTGGGTGTCAGCCTTGGTAGACTCCAGGGTCTTCCACACTTTTTCCTTCCCATCGAAGTACTTCAGGGTTACGCGGGTGGGGGTGGTGCCGGTGTCCTGGCTGGGCTTAATCAGGTTGATGGTGTAGTCCTTGTAGGTCTTGCCATCAGAACCGAATACCCGCAGCACAAAGCTGCCGCCCTCGGTGTTAACGTTGTCGATCACAGCGCTGGCCGCATTGGGCTTGTTAAAGCGGTTACCGTTGGCCTGGGTCTTTTTCACGCCCCAGTAACGGTCGCCCACAATGCTGGGATCCTGGGCAGGAATGGAGATGTAGTTACCGCTGTTGGTAGTAGCGGAGATACGGGCGGGATGCTGGCCATCGCCAGTGCTGAACTGGAACTGATAGTCAACATAGTAGTTGATCTCGTCGTTCAAGCCATCCTCGGTCCAGGAAACCTGGCTGTCATAGCCGTTGATTTGCAGCTCGCGCAGCAGCGGAGCAGTGTCGTCGGCAGCCACAGTGCTGGCCTCGCTAACGATGATCTTTACGTTCTTATAGAAGCAGTTGTTGATGTCGGCGGGAGCGTTGGGCTCCATGTTCGCCTCGGTCTTAACTGTCAGGTAGTACACATAGGTGGGAGGAGTGCCAGAGCCGCCCTCAAAGCGGACCTGGTTCTCGCCGCTCTTAATGGGATAGTCCTTAGACTCATTTTTGTTGGCAGAGAGAATGGAGTCCCAGCCAGCATTGGTCTCGCTGCCAGGCAGTGTGCTATTCTGGAAATGGGGGTCCTCTACGCGCACCACATTGGCGTCATGATTGAACAGGATGGTAGAGAAGCCAGCGCCAATAGCGGTAAAGTCGGTTTTGTTGTTCACCACCACGTTGTAAGTAGTAGTTCCGGAAGTATCGGTAGTGGTCTTATAGGTGTTGTAGGTGTTCTTGCCAACCTTCACCGCCACATCGGTCAGGGCGTTTTCCTGTACAAACTTCACAGTGTAGTTCCGGGTGTGGCCATCGCGGGCAGTCACGGTCAAACGGCCGTTGCCGGTTACGCTGGTGGGCGCCTGGTAGTTCACAGTGGAGTATACGGAGTTGGGGATGAACACCCGGCGGGCGATGCGGTTGTTCTCATCGTCCGTGCCGGCAATGGGCTCGCCCTCGGCCAGAATCCCGTCCGCGTCAGACAGGGTCTGAGCAGCGCCGAAGCTGCCGTTGGTGCCGTCGCCGAAACCAGCCTCTTTCCAGGTCATGCCCAGAGGCAGGGTGATGGTCACAGTTTCGTTCACATTGTCGAACTCGCCCTTAATGCCGATAAAGGCATAGTCGGTGGTGCCATTGCGGAACTGCTGGTTGGGGCGCACCGCCTGCAAGGTAGTATCGTCGTTGGCAACAGTGACCACAGAGGTGATGTTCAGCTTGTAGTCGCCAACCACCTCTTTGTCCGCGTTCAGGACCTGGAAGGTTACCTGATACACCACAGGGGTGACGTCCTTCTCGCTGATTACGGTAGCCTCGTTCAGCAGGTCCAGACCGGAGAAGGGCACCTGAATGGTGACGTCACGCGCGGTGACCACCTGGGCGGTGTAGCCCTCCACCGGCACCCACGCGATGGATACCGTGGTGGCGTCCTGCACAGTAACGTTATATTCGTTACTGCCGTCCGCCGGCTTTGTTGCGGTACGGTTGTTCACCGTCACGGTTGGCGGCTCGATGGTAGGAGCCGGATCCGTGGGAGCATCCTCCGCCGCAGCACTGAGCGGAATCATTGCGACGACCATCATGATGGCCAGAAGCATCGCAAGTGATTTCTTCAGAAACTTGCTTTTGTTCATGATTTCAACCCTCTTAAATTTTAGATTCTCAGCCGGCCTTTTTCGCCGCTGAGTGGAAGTTAACTATATACTGCACTTTGTTCCACCATATTTTCATGCATTTCCCATCATTTCTAAAGTATTTCATCCCTTTTTCCGCCAAGCAGTTGTAAGAATGCAACTTTTATTCAACTCTTATTCCACACCTTCTGGAAAAAAGTGGAAAATTGAAGTATTTTGTCGAATTATAGCAAAAAATGAATTTCTTATCCATAGTTCAACTTTTATTCAACAGACCTGGTTAGGGCTTGTTGGAACATGGAGAAAAAGACAAATTTCTGACCAGGGAAGGTCCATTGCAAGGAGAACACCGCAAGTTAACCGGGCGGTTGACAAGGATTTTTTGCACGGAAAGGGGCCTCTTCTGGGCAAAAAAGACGGCGTACTTCTTTTCTTGGGATTATGCGGCAATTATTTCTCTCTAGTTTTGACAATGATGTGCACATCCTGTTATCCTATATAATAGTTCCGTAGTCCCGCAAAGTCTGGACAACGGTAAAAATTTGCACAGGCGGGCGAAGTCTGTTCATTTCTTAACAAGATATGAAAAGAAATGGACATGGCATCACCCCACACTGTCTGGGTGATGCCATGCCCCGCTAAAAAAGGAGTGTAAAGCAATATGGCTAATATCCAGGCAAGAACCAACAAGGAAGGACGGGTCATTTCCTACTGTATCAGAGTATACAGGGGGCGAGACCCAAAAACCGGCAAACAGCTAACCCCCTACACCTGTACCTGGCGGGTCCCAGATGGGTGGGGCGAAAGACGCGCCCGTAAAGAAGCGGAAAAGCAGGCCGTCCTTTTTGAACGCCGATGCCGCCAGGGTATCTCAAACGGGACTCAAACCTTTGCCGAGTATGCGGAATACGTGCTCTCCTGTAAAATTACGATGGGCATGAAACACTTGACCGAAATACACTACCGACAAAGCCTCCAGCGGGTTATGCCCATTTTAGGCCCCATGAAACTCTGTGACATTAAACCCCAGCATCTAAATCTGCTGTACCAATCCCTTTCCTCTCCCCAGGCCAGAAATGATAACGAAATGGAACAAGATAAACCCATTCTGTGGAAAACACTTGAAAAGCAGGGAATTTTTGGCGACCTACCGGTAAAAGGAGGCGGGCGGATCAGTTTGGCCCGGCTTCGGGCTGGACATCCTGTAAAGCCTGCCACCGCCCAACGTATTGCCGAAAGTTTAGATATGCCAGTCAGCGATCTGTTTACCCCAGTGCGCAAGGAAAAAACCCTAAGCTCCCGCACTGTGATGAACTGTCATCTGCTGGTCTCCGCTGTGCTGGGCCAGGCAGAAAAAGAGATGTTAATTCCCTATAATCCAGCAAGGCGGGCCGTACCTCCCAAGCGGGGCGAAGGCATAGACCCCAACTATTTTCAAGAGGATCAGGTGGGGGCCATTCTAAACGCCCTGGAATCAGAGCCTATCAAATGGCAGGCCGCCGTCAATCTGCTGTTGGCCTCTGGCTGTCGCCGCGGGGAGCTTTTAGGACTGAAATGGGAGAAAGTGGATTGGGTCCGGCGGACTATCCGCATTGACTGTGCTATGCACTACGCTGCCGACCGGGGACTGTATGAGGGCCCCCCAAAAACCCGAGACTCTGTACGTACCCTGCGTCTGCCTGAGGAAACCATGGAACTGCTCCAGGAATACCGGTTGTGGCAACTGGAAGAAATCACCTCGCAGGGTGCGCGTTGGAAGGAATCTCCGTACATTTTTACAGGCGAACATGGCGGACCTATGAACCCCTCTCAATTGGGAAACTGGCTGACCCGCTTTGAAAAGCGTCATGGTTTACCCCATCTAAATCCTCATGCTTTCCGGCACACCATGACCAGTCTGCTTTTATTTAGCGGAGTGGACAGCATCAGTGTTAGCCACCGGCTGGGACATTCCAGCGTGGCTACCACCACAAATATATACGGGCACCTAATGCGGCAGGCAGAAGAGCGTATCAGCGGCAGAATAGAAGAAATTATCACCCGGGCTAAAAGTGAAGCAAAGCGAGAGAGCGATACATAAGAATCACTTGGCAAATACATCATAGCATTATTATGGCCACATTGCATGTCTGTTTCGATCCGATCAGACTGGCTACTATCAATCATGATTTGCCTAAAAGAAATATCATCTATCTAAGGTTCTTTTGAAAAAGTGAAAACGCCATCCATTTTCAAACAATTTCCCATGAGCATTTTTTAAATTGAAACTTTCGAAATTATTTAGGGCTTGCTTGAAAATAGAGGGAATGAGGTCTTTTTGCCCAGAAGGGGTGACTTTCAAGGAGAAAACCGTAAGCTGTTCTGCCATTTTCGACGCAGAAACCGGCCGGCCTCTTCTGGGCAATAAGACGGTGTTTCCGGTTTTTCAAACGAGCCCACATTTTAAAACCATTTTCATGAAAGAAAGTAAAAAGCAGCGCTGTACCTTTTGGCACAAACGCTGCTTTCCCTTTTGCTATCCTTAATAATAACTAGCCTGCTCCAGCACTTCCTCCGGCACCTGTGCCGCCAGGATGGACATAGTCTCTTGGTTCACACTAATCCGCCCGGTAGGAGTCCATACCGGCAGCTGCTCCACTGCACGCCCAGCGATCATCTGCACTGCCATATCGGCAGCCTGATTACCCGCCTCGGTATAGTCTACACTTACCCCAGCCAAAGCACCCTGCTGTACAAGGTCCTCAGAAGAGACATACCAAGGCTTTCCAGCATCCCGGGCAACCTGGGCTGCTTCTTGGGCCACCGCCGCCACAGTATTGTCCATGGGGCTAAACACAGCGTCTGCTTGAGAGCAGAGTTCTGTCATCCGCTGCTTCACCTCTCCAATACCACTGACCTGGCCCTCTACTACTGTGATGGACTTCTCTCCGCAAACCTTTCGCAGCTCCTCCACCGTGATGGTACCCAAAGCTCCACTGGGGTCAAAGAGCAGCCCCATGGTTTTCAGTTCTGGATTTACCTGTAGGGCAAAGTCCACAGCAGCCCGGGCCTGGGCTGCGTCCGCGACACCTGTCACACTACCTTCCGGTTGCTCCGGGTTGGCAATACCAAGCTCGGTTTTCGGGTCGCCAACTCCCAAGAACACTACTTTTGTGCCGTCTTTTTTGGCAGCCTCCACCGCGCCTTTAGCCGCGGGCGGAGAAATGGCAACAATTACATCTACTTTATTCTTTATAAATTTTTCGCAAATCTCCGTGACCTTTCCCCGGTCGCCCCCGGCATTCTGATAATCAACCGCCAGCTTGCCATCGTCGTATCCCCATTCGTCCAATCGGCTGATAAAGGCCTCTCGGGCCTGGTCTAGGGGAGCATACTCCATATATTGCACTAGGCCAATTTGAAGCACTCTCTTCTCTTGCTCCACTGGGGAAGAGGAATTCTCCACTGAGGAGGGGCCCTGGTTCTCTTCTTCCTTTTTACTACACCCCGCCAGTCCACCTATGGCCAACCCTAGCACCAAAAGCAGGCAAAGGAACTTCTTCATGGGGCATCATCTCCTTTTTGCGATACCGGCCTTAGACCTGCTGTCTTTTTTCCGCAAGCGCAAGGTCCGGTCCTGGTTATGCAAAGAATTTCTTTCTATTGTTGTGCACAAAGCCTTTTTGGCTCCGCATTTATGGAATGATCTCCAGCACTCCGCTTACTTCTGTGCCCCGAATCTGCCCGTTAAACGTGCCGTTCAAAAAAGCGGCATAGCGGTTCTGGTCCTCCATCCGGTACAGCTCTAGGGTATCGCTGCCCCCGTCAAAGTACTTATAGACCACCTCTAGGGCTGGGGCGCCGCTTACCTCTACCTTATCTTGAGAGAACACCGCCAGGCTAATCAGCTTCTGGAAGAAGGGCTGGTAGGCCTCGGAATAATCCACATTTTCGCCGCCCGCATTTACAATGGTTAAGTCATAGCTGGTCAGCTGTTCGGTAGACTTCTCCTCGTTTACCTGGCGAGTCACGTCATACTGGTACACCTGGTCTTTTTCCACGGTCAGGGTCAGCTGCTGTACTTCTTTAATATTGGGAATCCAAACATAGCTCATACGCAGGCCCAGCAGGTTGGCCTCGGCCCAGCCAGAGACCAAACTATTTTCCACCACGTAGATTACGTCGCTGGTATCGCTGATTAAATACCGGTATCCCTCGCTGTCTTTGGCGCTCACCGCCAGCCTGTGCTGGCTATTGTTCATGTTAAAGGAAATCTCGGCCTCTGGCTCCAGCAGGCCATGGGCCTCCAGGTCCTCGTCCGAGTCCCCTATGCTGCTAACGCTGGTAGCGGTCAGGCTTTTTAGGGTAGTCAGCAGCTCGTTAAAGCGGTTATTGGCCGACTCTGCCACAATGGGCTCTGTAATCAGATATCCACTGGTAGACTTGCTGGAATACTCAATATGAATGGGGTCTGGATACTGCTTGCCGCTGAAGGTGATCTCATAGAGAATGTCTATTCCGTCGGTCTCCGTCTTGTTTCCCTCTTCGTCTATGGTCTCTTCCTTGCGGTTTTCTATGGTATAAACCTCTGTGCTAAAGTAGGCCATGGGGCTGCCAAAAAAGTTGGCGGGCACGTTGGAAACCACATAAACCTGGCCGTCTATTAGCACATACCTTCCGCCCGATTCCGGCGTACTGGCGCCCAGGGTCATGCTGTGGCTCTCAGAGCCACAGTGAATGGTCACCTGGGCGGCGTCCTCTCCTTTCAGCCCAAAGGCCTCCAAATCATCCCGGCTGCCCAGGTTTTTTGAAGCGGTGATCTTTAAGACACTGCGGGCGTTGGCAGTAATCTGCCCCAGGTTCATATTATACTTTTCACAGTTCTGGATCGTAAAATTCACATTCCCTTCGCTGTCGGAGTCAGTGGGCACCACAACAAAGCCGCCCTTGGCGTTCTCTATTTCAATAGAGTCCACCTTGGCTTCTTCCACCTCCAGCAGGGTCTCGCCGGCCTGGCTGGAAGAGGGAGCAGAGCTCTCCTCATTGCCCTCCTCTGTGGGCAAATTCACTAGCACAGCCACCGCGCCCCCCAAAAGGGCCAGAACCACCAGCATAATAACAATATACTTTCCGGTTTTTTTCATAGGCTTACAGGTGCCTCCTCTTCAAGAAGATCACAAGGCCCGCCGCCAAAATCAGCACTGGCAGGGCAATGGTGAACACAAACAGCCCCAGCACCACAACGGTGTTCTGAGAAGCCGTTACGTCCCGCACATTGGTCTGCACCCGCTCGGTATATACAGAAACATTGCTTCCGTCCGTGCCGGTGGCCTGCTTCATCAGGTCCATTACATAGTTTCCATTGCCAAAGGCGGGGGCGGCTATGAAGGAATCGGCAAACACATGGGAAGAACCAAACACAAATACATCCCGGTTATAGATCTTATTATCCTTTTGAATAAAGGTATTAGACATGGTTGCCACCACCTGCTCGGAAGTATCTGGGTCTGTATCTTCCGTATCATCGGCAGTAGCGGTATAGGCACTGTCCGCGGTGGTCCACAGGGCCTTAGCAGTAATCTCTCCGTTGCCGGAGAACAGCACCTCCAAGGGCACGCTTTGGGGAGAGACCACCCAACCGTAATTTCCTTCCAAAACCTCTTCCGAAGGATTCACCCGCACATTAATGGGACTGGAGAAATACCGGTCCGCGTCGGTTTCCGCCACCACGGCGTCCGTGTTGGCAGAAACACCCCACTCCTCTAAAAATCCCTCCAGCTTAGGCAGACTGCCCTGGCCTGGGAAACAAGTGACAATCAACGCCAGATCTTCCAGCCGCTCGCTGTTTCCCAAGTAGGCCCGCAGCTTGTCCAGCTCCGCGTCGGTGTAGTCATTTTTTGGGGTGGGAATCATCAGCAGCTGAGTTTCCTCAGGAATTTCCTCGGTAAGAATGTTAATCTCCCGCACTTCAAAGTTTTGCTTCTCCATCAGCTCCAGGAAGTAGGACATAATGCTGCTGGTAAGAATCTCCTCATGGCCGGTAGCAACGGTAAGCACCGGCACCTTGTCCATATTCACCACCTCAATGGCTGCGGCCAGGGCGCTGTCCGCATTAGAAAACATATTTGTCTCGCCTGTAGTCTGGTCCTGGGACCGGGAAAACATGTCGTTTAGGGTCAAAAGCTTATAGCGCTTCTCTGTGCGCACCAGCACCTTGCCGCTGGTCAAACTCTCGTTAGGATATTCATTGGCAAAGGTAGGGTTCGTGTCTGGGTCCAAAAATTCAGTGTGGATGTTACCGTTTGCCTCTTCCAGGCGCTCGGCCAAGTTAGCCACCTGGCTGTACTTGATGCCGTAGTTGGAGAAAATGGCGTCGTTCCGGTAAGCGGACTCTTCGCCAATGAGGAAGATCTCGGTTTTGTTCTCCACCTTGCCAGCCACTTCCAGGGCCTGCTCAGAAAGGGTATTCATCTTTTTGGCGGTCAGGTCCACGTTCATTGAGGGAAATCGGTCCGCCAAAACAGAGACCAGTACGTTAACTACCACCACAATGGCAATGAATACCACGGTCAAAGCCGTAGCCATGCCTCCGCGCTTAAACTTGCTGCCGCTGAAGAAAGAGGGCTTCTTGCCCTTAGAACCGGGCTTTGTGGAAACGGGCGCTTTCTCCGGCGTATTTTCCTCAACGGTCTCTGGGGGCTGGGCCGCCTCTTGCTCTTCTATTTCCAAATTTTCCTTGTTGTTTTCGTCCATTAGAATTGCTACCTTCCTTTCCTGTGGGGCAAAGTTAAAGGGATTTTTATCATAATACGGATCTGCCTCCGCTGGCATAAATTGCCGGCTGCCGCAAGACCTTTGGGGCTTTGCCCCAAACTCTGCCAGGGGCCAAGAGTGGACCCTGGACCGCGCTCTTGCTGACGTTCTTTTACAAGATTAGGACTTTTACGACCAACGGCGGCTCTCCAGCCTGCGTGCCGTCAGGAACACAAAGATAGCCATCACGCTAATAAAGAATATGGTGCTGGGTACGCTGAACAGCCCCTGGGTAAAAGTGCTGTAGCGGTTACTAAAGGAAATCCAGCTGACAAACGTGGCCACCACGGCGTTGTTAATGGAAGAGGCCAGGGAGTCGATATACATTAGGAACACCGAGACCGCAAAAGTGCCGATGGCCGCGATAATCTGGCTGATCGTCAGGCTGGAGATAAACACGCCAATAGAGACCATAGCCCCACCGTACAGCAGAGTGCCAATATAGTTTCCGAGGATCTCGCCCCAGGGCGGAGTGGAGAAGAAGCTCATGGCAATGGCGGGCAGCAGGCCGATGGTAGAGGCGATAATATACACCAGGTAGCAGGCCAGGAACTTTCCCACCACAATGGAGGTGACCCCTACCGGGGCTGTCAGCAAAATTTGGTCGGTTTTGTTCTTCTGGTCGTCGGTCATGCTCTTCATGGTGATAACGGGAATAATCAGCATGGAAAAGCTGAACATGGTGCCGTACACCACGCTGGGAATATAGCTGGAATAGCCCCTGGCCATCACAAAGAAATAGAAAAAGCCGTACAGGGCGGCCAGGGCGGCCACGCAGACATAGCCGATCGGCGAGCTGAAATACGAGCGCAGCTCCCGCTTAAAAATTGCCTTCATCTTCAGTCCTCCCCCTTGCTTTCAGAATGTGCTTCGTCTGAACTAGTCAGCTGTAGGAACAGGTCCTCCAGGGTCAGGTCCGTATTCTTCAGGGCCAGCACCGGCCAGCCGTTACGGGCCATCAGGGCGAACAGGTCCCGGCGGATGTCCACATCCAGGGCGGACTCAATGCTAAAGTCATAGGCGCCAGGCTCCTTCTCACCCAGAGAATATACGTCCTCTACATGCTCTAAAGCCTCAATGGCGTGCAGAATTTCCTTTTCCGGCCCCTCGGCCCGCATAATCAGCCGGTGGTCCTGAGAAAGGTCATGGGCCAGGGTATCGGTGGCGCCGTCGGCCACCAATTTACCATTATTGATCACAATAATGCGTTCGCACACTGCCTGCACCTCGGGCAAAATATGAGAGCTGAGAATAATCGTGTGGTTGCGCCCCAGGTTCTTGATCAAAGTGCGAATCTCAATAATCTGCTTGGGGTCCAGGCCCACGGTGGGCTCGTCCAAAATCAGTACCGGCGGATTGCCGATTAACGCCTGGGCAATGCCCACCCGCTGTTTGTAGCCCTTGGAGAGGTTACCAATAATACGGCCGTACACATTTTCAATCTTCACCAGTTGGCAAATTTCCTGGATATGCTGTTTTTTGGGCTGGGCGGCCTTTTTCAGCTCGTAGACGAAATCCAGATACTCCTTTACCGTCATATCCATATAAAGGGGAGGCTGCTCTGGTAAATACCCGATGAGGCGTTTCACCTCGTTGGGATCGTCCAAAGTGTTTTTGCCGGAAACAGCCACACTGCCCTCGCTGGCGGATAGATACCCTGTGACAATATTCATGGTAGTGGATTTTCCCGCGCCATTTGGCCCCAGGAAACCCACTATAGAGCCTTCCTCTATGGTAAAGCTCACGTGGTCCACTGCCAGGTTTGCGCCGTAGCGCTTTGTAAGGTTCCTGACCTCTACCATTTCTGTGATTCCTCCTGTTTTATGACTTTCTACAAAATAAATAGCACAAAGCTGCTTATTCCAAAAACTACTTTTGTCAAAGGTCCGCGGCGGCTCCAAATACTCCCATTCCGCCTTTTTCCCCTCATCATTTGGGAAGCCGTCCATTTAGGGCGGCTTCTTTATAGTATGGCAAAATATTGCCAATTTGTCAAGTAGATAGGGCCTGTTCACCGTATATTTCCTGCCGCTTTAGGGGATTTTTTAAAAAATTGGGCCAAAGCAGGAGAAAAAAACTACCCTTCACATAATGTTTCATAAAAAGAGTAGTCTACCCAGCCGCTTATTTTTTTCAGCGCCCCTTCTTCCAGCTCCTTCACCATCAGGCAGTCTGGGTGGGGCAGCTTAATCTTCGGCCCCGCCTCTATGCCCACCGTATAGCTGGGCCGAAAGCCCCGGGAAGCATAATTTTTCGGGTTACCTTCCACCAGCACCGCTTGATACCCCAGTTTCTTGGCTTTTTCAAAGCCATATTCTATTAGTTCTTTTGAAATATGCTGTCGCTGCAACTGGGTTTTCACTGCTACAGGGGTAAGAATCAACAACTCCTCTTCATATTTTCCTTCCAGATGGAATCCAGAAAACATCGCATACCCAATAACCGCCCGCTCTTCATTTACCCATGATGAGCTCCAGCTGGGGGATATAATACTTTTTCGCCCGAATTTCTTCCACCAGCCGACGGACCATCTTTCCCTCTTCCGGGCTGTCATATTCTGTAAACACCTCTTCTATCAGGTCTAGCGCTGGAAGAAGGTAAGCCTTTTTCCATAGATTTTATAATCCGTTCCATTGGCAAATCTCCCTCTATCAAGCTTGATTCCTTTCTCTATCCTACCACGGTCCCGCTGTAAAAACAGTACCCTAAAGGCCTGATACGCCTCTAGTTTTTTCGCCACCAGTATACCCCCCAATTGTGAATATTACGTGAATACCTGGTGATTCTTGCTTGACGCAAGGCCATGTAGCGGTTAAAATAGACAAAGGTGTGTACCTATATAGACTTAGCGCACTGAATGAAAAAGGAGGCAACGGAATTATGGCAGACATTCAACCCTTCCGCGCCCTGCGCTACACCAGCCAGGCCGGTAAAATAGAAGAGCTCACCTGCCCGCCCTATGATATTATCAGTGAAGAACAGCGCCAGGCCTTTATTAACGCAAATCCCCATAACGTCATCCGTCTGGAACTACCCAAGGGAGAAGAGCCCTATGCCGCGGCAAAGGCTACTCTTTCCTCCTGGCTGGAGGAAGAATCCTTGACCCATGATATGGACCCAGGTATGTATATTTATGAGGAGGAATTCCTCAGCCGGGTAGATAGGGGAGAGGTAAAAAAGCTTCGGGGCCTGATCTGCCGGGTCCGGCTGGAAGAATTCACTGCCGGAGTAGTGCTGCCCCATGAGGAGACCCTAAGCAAAGCGAAAGAGGACCGCTTTCAGCTAATGCAGGCCACAAACTGCAATTTCAGCCAAATCTATTCCCTTTATCAGGACCATGCCCACACCACCCGCCAGCGGCTGGACCATCTTTGTCAGTGCACGGTTCCCCGCTATGAATTTTCCGATGGTCTGGTGACCCACCGGCTGTGGGTCATCAACGATCCTGAGGCCATAGCGGCCTTGCAGGAGGACTTTGCCCCTCGAAAGCTATACATTGCCGACGGCCACCACCGTTATGAAACCGCCCTTAATTACCGCCGGCACCTACAAGAGCAGGGTCAATATATCCCTGGGGCCGGGTATGTAATGATGTTCCTAGCGGACATGGCAGATCCTGGCCTAGTGGTTTTTCCCACCCACCGCCTAGTTCGTGGTTTAACTGATTTCAGCGGCACAGCCCTTTTAGACGCCTGTAAAGAGTACTTTACCCTTTCTCCAGCAGAGAATCGTACCTTGGATCAGATCCAGAATTCTCTTGACCATGCGTATGCCCAGGGGGAGCATGCTTTCGCCTACTTTGATGGGGAACATTGGCAGATCTTAACGCTGAAAGACCTTTCCGCCGTAGAAGCTCTGCTGCCTGCCATGAGCTCCGCTTATCGGAGCCTGGATGTAACCATTCTGCATTCTCTTATTTTAGAGCGGCTGCTGGGTATTGATAAAGAAAATATGGCCAATCAGGTAAACCTGACCTACACCCGCTCGGCAGAGGAAGCGGTGGAAGCAGTGGAGAGCGGCAAGGCCAACTGCTGTTTCCTTTTGAATCCCACCCGGGTAGAAGAAATTGGCGCGGTGGCTGCCAGTGGGGAAAAAATGCCCCAGAAGTCCACATATTTTTATCCAAAGCTTATCACAGGACTGGTGATGAATGATCTAAGCAGCCAGTAATTTTATCAATTTTTAAATAAAGTAAGTCGATCCTAGAGTCTGTGTGAAAACTCCGAAACAGGGTCAGTTTTGCCCAGAAATGGTGGCTTCGGCGTCAAAAACCCTGGAAAGGCGCCGGCATTTCTCCGATTTTAAAACGGAGTCTAGGGCTGGTTTGAAAGATCGGAAACGCCGTCTTTTTTCCCAGAAGAGGCCGCTTTCCCCGTAGAAACTCCTTGAAATTCACCGCTTCTGAGTAGAAAACCCCATTCCCTCTATTTTCAAACAAGCCCTAAACTGTCCACATATTTTAGGTTGTTGTATCTGGTTTATAGAAAGGAATCCCATATGAAACTATATGAAAAAACCCTTAGTTCTGAGTCCATCTATGATGGAAAGATTATCCACGTCCGCTTAGATCAAGTGGAGCTGGAAAACGGAAAAACCGCTATGCGGGAGGTAGTCGATCATCCGGGCGGCGTTAGCGTGGCAGCGCTTACCCCAGAGAACCAGCTAATCTTTGTCCGTCAGTTCCGCTATCCTTATAAGAAAGTTTTGCTAGAACTCCCCGCGGGCAAGCTGGAACCCGGGGAGGACCCATTTGAAGCCATGAAGCGGGAACAAATGGAAGAAACTGGCACCACAGGCGAAAACTATATTTCTTTAGGTGAAGTATACCCTACTGGCGGCTATTGCGGGGAGATCATCCGCCTTTGGGCCTGCCGGGTCCGCGGCGACCAGCATAGCCTTCATCTGGATGAGGATGAGTTTCTCTCTACAGAGCGTATTCCCCTGGAAAAGGCTGTGGAGATGGTTTACAACCTTGAGATTCCCGACGCCAAAACCCAAATTGGCATTTTAAAAACTGCCCATTTGGTAGAAAAAGGTTTGTTATAAAATATCGTTTTTTGAAAGGAACCTGTTCCATGAAAAATAAAATCTTTCTCAGCCTGGCCGCGGCCGGGTTAGTTTTTATGGCCCTTTTGACTGGTTGTCAAGAAGCTCCGCCCTCTTCCATCTCCTCCTCCACACCCCAGGCCACTGCCGTACCTACCGAAGAACCCACATCCAGCCCTACACCAGAAGCCACGGCTACCCCTGAACCCACTTCAGACCAAGACTTTGCCCAGTTATTTACGCAACATAATCTGGTAGACTCTAAAATAAAAGAGGACCTGCGGTTCGCCTCTTCTGCCAATGCTATTGGTAAAGTTTATAAAGAAGCCAATCAGAACTGGGAACGGATCATCAATTCTGTTTCTCAGGCCGCCATGGAAGTTTTGCCCAGCGATGCGGCAAAAACTTTGCAGGAGGAGGTGGACAGCTGGAGGAACAGCATAGAGGGTCAGATTGATGAAATTTACACAGACCTGGAGGAGGACATGGATAGTCAAATTGATGCCGCCAAAGAGGTTATGGAGCTATATCGAAGTATGGCCCTAAAGGTCAGCGAGGTTTATTACCGTCAAACCGGCGAACTGCCGGATTTTGAAGAGGCTTTGGCAGACAAGGCAAAGGGCTAAAAACGCATTCCCCACAGTATTAACCACTTTTCAACATTAAGGAGACGGCCATGCTTGTGGATTATTTACGGTATTTAAAGGTAAGTTCCTATACCTATGCTGGCGCATACAAAGAATATCTTTTATCTCTGCCAGATGATATTCCGTCTATTGGCATGCTGGTATGCGGCCAAATCACACACCCAACCATGTACTTTACCCCGCCCTCTGCTTATTTGGAAAATAAATATTTTGGAAAATTCGCCTCTTACCCAAAAACCCGTTTTAAAAATGAAGATGAATTATTTATTACTGCCGCTGGTATGATAGCGGAAATTTTCCGGCTGGATGAATCAGGCTTTACAGAAGGAAAAGACGTAAGCAAAAGAATCACCGTATCCTGCCGCCACGCTTCTATACTATTCAGTTCCATCTTAAAGGCAAAAGGTATTCCATGCCGTTCTCGAGCTGGATTTATAGATTTTGGCAATGACGGAGCCAGTTATACAGAGCACTGGGTAAACGAATACTGGAACGATACGGAAAAGCGGTGGGTGCTGGTAGACACAGACGGCTATTATGAATTTGAATCACGATTTGGCTACAGTCAATTCGATTTGCCAAGGCAAAAGTTCATTCCCGCAGCAGAGGCATGGCTTGGGTTACGAAATCACACCTTTGGGAAATCCCTAAATTTGTTTGTCCCAAACCAGCTGGATGGCGTGGGCGAATATCTTTTTATGGATTTTCACGCTTTAATGAACAACGAAATTTTCTATTCCTATCAGCCAAGGTATATCCGAAAGGGTATTCATCTCCTGCCTGAATCAGAATTAAGGGAGATTGATTCTTTAGCGGAGCTGCTGCTGCGCCCAGACGAAAATATAGACGAAATCGAAAGCTTATGGCAGAACAATGAGAAATTTACCGACTTGACAAATGCTACACAAAATATCTATGATGATATTTTTGGAGCTTCCTCATCCCACTAAAAAAGCCCTTTCCAAGGACTATCTTATAAAAATTTAAGGGCAAGACAAGCCACGGAAGATGGTTTGTCTTGCCCTTCTTGCTATAAGGCAACACCGCACAATTCGCGGCTGGCGCAATACGCTACTTAGAATTGTGCGGTATTGCCTTAAGAATTCCCTAGGGACCCTTTGAAAAGTTTTCCGCAGGGAAAAGCAATAAATGGAAAGTTTCTAATTAATTTTCCCTTTTCTGTTTGATTTTCTTTTAATGCCCAACAGTCTGATAAAATCCTGAAATAGAGAAGTATCTGTTGGCTCAAACATCATCCATTTTCCATCATGATAGGTTCTGGCTTCATCATAAATCCGTTGAACTTCTTCTGAGTAATTTTCTCTATCTTTTTCAAATTTTAAGCGTTCATCCTTTCCAAATATAATCATAAAGCCTATACAGTTTTCCCTTGCGTATAACGCACATAGAGTTTTGCCGCCGCGACGGTATTTATATTCATATGTCCACGCTTTACCGCCTTTATCCCATAAGCAATCCATATCATATTTTTCATCAATTAAAGCACATAATTTTTCCCAGACCTCATATAAAGGTTTTCCAACTAAGGTTTTCAATTGTTCTGCGTCAGGGATTATATCAAGCATGATAGCCTCCTCTATAAAACTTCGATTTCTTGGTTCGTTCACTATAAATAGTACCCGCCAAAAAGCAACTTCTTTTCAGCGGGTATCTACTTTCTTATCACAGGCGCCTGGGGAATACCTTCTTATTCAAGTTCTCTTTTTTAAGTGATAACGGGCAAGCCCCTGTAAAAATTTGCTTTCGCTGTTCAGCGGGCGGACCCTTTGGACTTTGATACGTTCACAAAGAGCGATCTTAGCTGCCCCTGCCTTTAAATTTCTTCCTCTTCTTCTGGCTTGCTGGGAAGATCCCGGGCTTCTGTTTCTTCTATCTCTTCCGCAGATTCTTCCGGGTCCTCCGCGGCCTCTTCCTTGGGCGCGCTGGCTAGGGTGACCACCCGGCTGCCCTCCGGCACTTTCATTACCCGCACACCCTTACTAGGCCTTGCGCACTGTCGTATCTCACCCACTGGAATACGGATAATCACTCCGTCCTCGGAAATTAAGATCACGTCCTCATCCTCAAAGACCACCTTCACGCCTGCCACGGCGCCGAACTTCTCCACATGGTAGTTGATAAGCCCCTTACCGCCCCGCTTTTGCAGGCGGTAGTCCTCGGGGGAGGAGAGGCGGCCAAAACCTGTTTCACTGACAGTGAGCACCATGCCGCCTGGGCGTACCACATCCAGACCCACAATCTGATCATTCTCATCCAAGGTCATAATCTTCACGCCCCGGGCAGTGCGGCTCAACTCTCGCATTTCAGTCTCGTGCATCCGCAGGGCCATGCCGTTGCGGGTAGATACAATTAACTGGTCGTCGCCACTGGTTACCTGCACCAAGGCCAGGTGGTCGCCTTCATCCAGGTCCACGGCAATAAGCCCCGCCTTGCGCACATTGTTAAAAGCAGAGAGCTTGGTGCGCTTCACCACACCCCTGCAGGTGACCATCACCAGGAACTTATCATCGTCCAAATCGCTGAGCCCAAGAACCGAGGTTACCTTTTCCCCGTCCTGTAGAGGCAGCAGGTTCTTGATATGCATGCCCCGGCTGGCCCGGGAGCCCTCCGGCACTTCATAGCACTTCAGCCGGTACATCCGTCCCATATCCGAGAAAAACAGCACATAGTCGTGGGTGCCTGTAACAAACACCTGGGTAGCCGCGTCCTCCTCCTTGCGGTTCATGGCAGAAATGCCCCTGCCGCCCCGCTTCTGGGTTCGGTACGAATCTGGCTTTTGCCGCTTTACATACCCGTACTGGGTCAGGGTGAACACACATTCCTCCACAGGAATCAGGTCCTCCACATCCACCTCGCCGCTGATGGCCGCGATTTCGGTACGGCGCTCGTCATTAAAGCGGTTTTTCATGTCCATGGCCTCGTCTTTGATAATGGCTTTGCGGCGGGCCTCACTGGCCAAAATATCACTCAGATCAGCAATACGCTGGTGCAGTTCAGAGAGCTCTGTCTCAATGCGGAGAATTTCCAGCCCGGCTAGCTGTCCCAACTGAAACCGGCAGATGGCCTCTGCCTGCACCTCATCAAAATCAAAGCGTTCCACCAGCGCGGCTTTTGCCTCTGCCCGGCCGCCCTTACAACCCCGGATGGTCTCAATGATCTCATCTACAATGTCAATCGCTTTTTTTAGGCCCTCCAGAATATGGGCCCGTTCTTGGGCTTTGTTTAAGTCGAACCGGGTGCGCCGGGCGATCACGTCCATCTGGAACTTAATATATTCCTGTAAGATCTGCTGCAAATTCAACATTTGGGGCCGGCCGTTCACAATGGCCAGCATAATAACCCCAAAGGTGTCCTGCATTTTGGTCAGGGCAAACAAGTGGTTCAGCACGATCTGAGGCGAGGCCTCCCGCTTCACATCAATTACAATCCGCATACCCTCCCGGTCAGAATGGTCGTCCACATTGGAGATGCCCTCAATGCGTTTTTCCTTTACCAGGTCGGCAATATGCTTAATCAGATCAGCCTTATTCACCTTATAGGGAATTTCCGTTACAATAATCTTGGAGCGTCCGGTTTTTTCGTCCTCCTCAATCTCTGCCCGGGCCCGGACAATTACCTTTCCCCGGCCTGTGGCGTAGGCCGAACGGATGCCGCTGCGTCCCATGATAATGCCCCCAGTGGGGAAGTCTGGGCCCTTGATATGCTCCATCAGATCGTCCAAGGTAACGTCCGGGTTATCGATCATACAACAAACACCATCCAGCACCTCCCCTAAATTGTGGGGAGGAATACTGGTGGCCATACCCACGGCAATACCAATGGTTCCGTTCACCAGCAAGTTAGGGAAGTGGCTGGGCAGCACAGTGGGCTCTTTCAAACGGTCGTCATAGTTTAGGGTAAACTCTACCGTATCCTTATTAATGTCATCCAGCATGGCTACCGAGAGCTTTGTCATTCTGGCCTCGGTATAACGTGGGGCAGCCGGAGGATCGCCATCTACAGAGCCAAAGTTGCCGTGGCCGTCTACCAGCATATAGCGCATGGAAAAGTCTTGGGCCAAGCGCACCATAGCGTCATACACCGCAGCGTCGCCATGCGGGTGAAAAGAGGCCAGGGTTTTGCCCACAGTGTCCATACACTTTCGGTAAGCGCCGTCGGGCCACAGAGAGTCCTGGTACATCTGGTAAAGAATGCGTCTATGCACAGGCTTCAGGCCGTCTCTGGCATCCGGCAGGGCCCGCTGCACAAGCACGGACATAGAGTAGTCCAAAAAGGACTGTTCCATCTCGTCGGTAATCGCTACGTCGATAACGCTTCCGCCGGATTCTTCTTCTGGAGGAGAGGCGGTATTCTCAAAATCATCCATGGGGGGTCTCCTTTTTCTGTTTCTTTATCTTTGTCCGCTTTTTTGCTTTTCGTTTCTTATATCTTATACGTCCCAGTTGGCTTTTTGCGCGTTCTCTACAATGAAGTCCCTTCTTGGCTCCACTTTATCCCCCATCAAAACGGTAAACACCTCGTCCGCCCGCACCAGGTCGTCCACCTGCACCCTGCGCATGGTCCGCACCGCAGGATCCATAGTAGTTTCCCACAACTGAATGGGGTCCATCTCACCCAAACCTTTATACCGCTGAATGGAGCAGTTTCCACCCAGCTCTGCCAAAATTTTATCCCGCTGAGGCTCCGAGTAGGCGTACCGGTGCCGCTTATTTTTCGTAATTCTATACAGGGGAGGCTGGGCCAGGTATACGTGGCCCTCCTCTACCAGGGGTTTCATAAACCGGAAGAAAAAGGTCAGTAATAGGGTGCGGATATGGCTACCGTCCACGTCGGCATCCGCCATAATGATTACTTTACCGTAGCGAAGCTTTGAGAGGTCAAAATCCTCGCCAATGCCGGTGCCCAAGGCGGTAACCACGGGCATTAGCTTTTCGTTGCCATATACCTTATCCAGCCGGGCCTTTTCCACGTTCAGCATTTTGCCCCACAGGGGAAGGATGGCCTGGAATTTCCTGTCCCGGCCATTTTTAGCCGAGCCGCCGGCGGAATCACCCTCCACGATATAGATTTCCGTCTCTTCCGGGTCCCGAGACTGGCAGTCAGCCAGTTTGCCGGGCAGCGAGTTATTCTCCAGGGCTGTCTTGCGCCTTGCCAGCTCTCGGGCCTTCCGGGCCGCTTCCCGGGCCCGGGAAGCGGTAAGAGCCTTATCAAAAATGGCCCTGGCTATGGTGGGATTCTCCTCCATATACTCCATCATGTTTTGATAGAGCATGGTGTTCACTAGACCACTAATCTCCGTATTTCCCAGCTTTGCCTTGGTCTGTCCCTCAAACTGGGCCTCCTTCAGCTTCACGCTGATCACGCAGGTCAGGCCCTCCCGCACATCCTCGCCGGAAAGGTTCTTATCATTTTCCTTTAGGATATTGTACTTTCTGGCATAGTCGTTCATCACCCGGGTCAGGGCCCGCTTAAAGCCCTCTTCGTGGGTGCCCCCGTCTACTGTGCGGATGTCGTTGGCAAAGGACAAGACTAGCTCGTTAAAGCTGTCCGTATACTGCAACGCAATCTCCGCTGTAGCGTTGTTGTCCGCTGCCACGCTAGAAAAATGCATAATGTCCGGGTGAATGACCTCTACGGCCTTCTTTTTGTTCAGATAATCCACAAATTCCCGAATACCGCCCTTATAGCAGTAGCTGTTCACCACTGGACGGGCCCATTCCCGCTCTTCCGGTATGCGTTCCTCCGGGTCCCGCTCGTCAATGAGCTCAATATTTAGGCCCGCGTTCAAAAAAGCCTGTTCTCTCAACCGGGTCTGTAGGGTCTCATAGCTATACACTGTAGTCTCTTTAAAAATTTCCGGGTCCGCCTGGAAGCATATAACAGAGCCGTTGCTGCTTCCCTCTGGGGCGGGGCCCTTTTCAATGAGCTCGGTCACAGCCTTGCCCCGTTCAAAGCGCTGGTAGTACCGTACCCCGTCACTGACAATTTCCACCTCCAGCCAGGTGGAAAGTGCGTTTACCACCGAGGCACCCACACCGTGCAGACCGCCGGATACCTTATAGCTGCCGCCGCCGAACTTGCCGCCAGCATGGAGAATGGTGAACACTACCGTAACAGCGGGCAATCCGGTCTGGTGCTGGATGCCCACAGGAATTCCCCGGCCGTTGTCCGAGACATAGACCACATTGCCAGGCAGCAGCCGGACCACAATTTTGTCACAGACCCCAGCCAGCGCCTCGTCAATGGCGTTATCTACAATTTCATAGACCAGATGATGCAGACCCCGAGGACCTGTAGAGCCGATGTACATGCCTGGCCGCTTACGCACAGCCTCCAGGCCCTCCAGCACCTGAATTTGGTCGCTGCCATAGGCCTGTTCGCTTTTTGTCATCTCGTTTATCTCGTTTATATCCAACAGAAAACGCCCTCCAACTTCGTGATTTCTCAAAACAACTCTGGCCACATTTTCTTCCATTATTTCATATAATTATAGCATATTTTCAAGAATTTGTAAAGTCTCTGGCAAGGTGGGGAGTGCCTAAATCCCGTCGATAAACTGGCAAGTTTCCAGTAAGGAAACAGAAAAAGTTTCGGCTATAAACACGCCCCTTGAACTCCCTTTACAGTATGGACCTTGCCTCCACTTTCCTATTACAAAACATAAGAAATTCCCCCGGCTAATATATGAAATATCAAGAAAAACGCCCCGTTGGGACGTTTTTCCGGTTTTCTGTCAACTTCTCTCCTGGCTGTTCCCCAGCTGCTATCTTCTCATCACATCGTCATGATTCAGCGGCGTTTCAATGCCACCTATTACACGAGAACTCCTTCTGGAATTTTCACCCTGATTTTGGGATCTCTGCTGCTGATAAGATGAGCGAAACTGCTGGTGGGGCGCTGGTTGTCTCTGGGAAGAGGCTGTGTCCTGCTGCTGGGATCTATACTGTTGATACCCAGCTGGTACCTGCCTGGGAGGGGCGGAATCTGCTGGCTGCTGAACATAGGCCGTGGGCCGGGCAGGTGCCGATGAGACAGCGGGCCTATTGGCAGAAGTCTGATAGGCCTGGGGAATATTTTTCGGCGTAGCTGGCCGCTGCATATTGCCGCTCTGATAAGAAGAGGCCCTTTGTTGGGCGGCTGTGTGCTGTTGAATTGCCTGGGCCTGCTGGCGGAAATTGCCCCCCTGCTGACTGTAAGCGGTCTGCTGAATAGGCGTACGCCTGCGGGAATCGGTTTCAGCCCGGGCAGCAGCCTGGGTGGCTGGATCTGCCGGAACCTGCCGGGCATCCTGGGGAGTCTGCCGGGCTGGTGGATACGCTCCTGAATCTCGTAATGCCTGAACCATTTGTGGCGAAGCGCCGGACGGCCGGGCCTGGTTTTGTGGCTGGGCCGGCCGCCGGGAAACCGGCTGACCTGCCTTTGACTGAACCTGCGTCTGGGCAGCTATCGTTGGGCGGTCAATATGGGTCGTTGAACCCTCTAAGGCGTCCTGCCGCACTCCGCGCCTAATTTGCTGGCTATGCTGTAGATTAGTTTGGGCTGCCTGCCGCTTCGCTCTGCTAAAACTATCCAGGTCAATTTGCCTGCTCTCTCCCATGCCGCGCTGGGCCGGGTTATGCTGCAAAGCATTTTGCTGTACAGGACTATGCTGCGTGTTCTGCGCCTGGGGCAAAACGCCGGTTTCGCCTCCCTGGGCCTTCGGCTTTGGCTGCTGGGCAGAAGCCCGGCGGCGTTCCCCTGTATTTTCCAGCAGAGCCCGGTTCGTTCTGATTACAGGAATAAATTCCTGAGAATCGTTTATTTGAGATACTGGCGTAGCCTGGGGCTGATTTTCATCTAATGTCTGTCTTTGGCGGCGGTTACGTTTATATTCCTCTTTGGAAATTTTTTTAATGACAGGTTTTTCCAGATACACCATAAATAAGCTGAACAAAAAGAACACAGCAAAGGGAATCACCACATAAATAGCCGTTTTCAGCTCAATATCATCTAGCACAAACTTGTGGAAAAAATATAGGGCTCCCCCCGCGAACACAGCTAAAAGCGCCATCACATAAATCAGCGGAGAGAGAAATATATTTGAGATTCCCCCGCATCTTGGGCACTGATATTCTCCCTGCCGCTTTAGCGACCAGGTCCTGATTAAATTTACCCTTTTTTTACAGTATGGACAGGTAGGTACTCCAAAATATCGCATATCGGTTTTTCCATCCTTTCTATACTAGAGCCTATTCACACAAGGAATCGTGTCTGATATTTTGTGGATTTTGGCAGTTTTCACATCAAAAAAGCTTGCCAGAATTGTAATACCATAAACAGCCGGGTTTTCCGGGTCTTTTCTCCTAGAACCTGCCTCAAAACCCCCGCGAAAATCCAAACGCCCTACTTTATGGGAACAGGCTCTAAAACACTGGTCAAATCCAACAGGATTTTTTTGAGCCTATTTGATTTAATGCGTGTTTTCGGGATTTTTGAACCCATCCCGGGCTCTTCTCAACAGAGTGGCGGGGGACATTTGAGAAAGATAAACAGTCTCTCTCTCCTCTCCAGCACAGACAATAAAGGACTTGGGTAACTCATTGGTTACTGTAATCACCCTGCCCTCTCTTTGAGCCTTTGCCAAAAAATCTCTGGTTTTTTTCGATACTGTGGAGTTATCCAGATCGAAAACCCCTACGATCTTCTGGGTCATTACAATGGTATCTTGCCCCAAATGCAGGTACATTTTCATAAATCTTCCTTTTTTTAGATAATAAGGGATTTAAAACTTTGGGCTCCAGGTCATAGCTTTTCTACTGCCACCTGCCCGGCCTCTACCTGAAACTGCATACCGGTCTCCATTAAGTTCACGGTCTCTGGACTGCAACAGGTAATGAATACCTGCCGCCCCTGCAAATGGTTTAGCAGGTAGTCCTGTCTTTGCCGGTCCAGCTCGCTCATTACGTCGTCTAAAAGAATTACAGGCGTTTCTCCCGAGTGGTCGCAAAGAGCCTGCGCCTCTGCCAACTTCATGGCCAAAACCGCGCTGCGCTGCTGGCCCTGAGAGCCAAAAGCTTTGGCAGAAATACTATCAATCATAATTTCTAAGTCGTCCCGATGGGGACCACAGGAGGTATGCCCGGTTCGAGCATCCTGGGGACGAAACCGGGTTAACTGGGCTAAAAAAGATTCTTCCATCTCTTTTACAGTTTCCCCTTCCTGAATGGAGGGAGAAAAAAGGACTTGAATCTTCTCCTTTCCCCTGGCAATTCCATCATATATTTCCTCAATAATTGGGGCAATCTTTTCTGTATAAGCCCTGCGCTCCGCCATGACCTGAGCTCCCAGGCTGGCCAGACGTAGGTCCCATATTTCCAAGGTATCCGCTATTCCTTGAGACGGCTTTTGCATCTCTTTCAACAGGGCATTGCGCTGCATCAGCGTGCGTTTATAGTCGCTAAGCAGCGCCGCATAGCCAGGCCTTAGCTGGCACATGGCTCCGTCAATAAAGCCCCGGCGGCGGCTGGGTCCTTCTTTTACCAGTAAAAGGTGTTCGGGGGAAAAGATCACAGCCCGTACCTTGCCGATTAGTGCCGCGCCAGTTTTCTTTTTCACCCCGTTAATGATGCTGGCCCTGCGGCCATTCTCAATCTGAAGCCGGGCCGACTGCTCCCGGCCCTGGCTGAAAAAATCCAAATCCAGAACCGTACCCTTGGAATTTTTCCCAGTAGCGGGGTCTAGCCGGGGCAGCTCAGCGTCCTTTGCTCCTCGAAAGGAATGACCACCGGTAAAAAGCCAGATACTTTCCAGCAGGTTAGTTTTTCCCTGGGCGTTACCGCCATAGATCACATTTACGCCCTGACAGGGAAAGAGCTCGCCCTCTGCCAAATTTCGATAATTCCTGGTGGCAAGCCGGGTTACATACATGAGGGCCTCCTCCTTCCCATCATCCTTATAAAATTATAGGACTAAAACTAAAAATTCAATATCCAGTTTTCTTAATTTTTTCCTACTTTAAAGCTTTTTCCTCCGGCCTCTACCTGATCCCCAGGGCGCAGCTTTTTGCCGCGCATTGTACACACTTCACCGTTCACAGAGACCTCCCCCTGTTGAATGGCAATCTTTGCCTGGCCGCCGGTATCCACCAGACCTGTCAACTTTAAACAGGCGTCCAGCCGGATATAGTCTGTCTCTATCAAAATGGTTTCCATTTTTCCTCCTTAAAGGCTGCCTGGCCTACTTCTAATGAATAAGGAATCAGTTATTCTTCAGCCGCACTGGCAGCACTAGAAATAAAAAGCTGTTTCCCTCTTTTGGGTGGATGGTCATGGGGCTAAGGGGGCCGCTAAGACAGGCCTTTACCTCGTCACACTCCGTGTTCCGCAGTGCGTCCAGCAGATAACGGTTGTTAAAGCCAATCTCCACATCCTCCCCCTCTATCTCCACCTGCATCTGGTCGCTGGCCCGACCCATGGAGGTAGTGCACAGCAGCTTAATCTCATTGTCTGAGAAAATACAGCGGATGGGGCTTTTAATCCGGTCCGTGATTAAGAGCGAAACACGTTCCACACTTTCAATAGCCTCTCGAGAGCGCAGCATTACACTGGTTTTACTGCTAGTGGGAATGGCCGCCTTATAGTTGAGAAATTCACCTTCCAGCAGGCTGGAAATTACGGTATAGTTGTCAATTTTAAAGAGAATATGCCGCTGCCCGGCGTACAGCTCCACCAAGTCATCGGTTTCCTTCAGCAGCTTCAACACCTCTACCAAAGTCTTTCCAGGCACCACAAAGGATAGATTTCCGTCAAATCCTATAGGCTCGGTGCGTTTAGCCAGACGGTAGCCATCCACAGCTACTAAGTCCAACTGGCCTTCAGAAAGATTAAATAAAGTCCCCTGATGAATGGGTTTGGCGTCGCTTTCAGCCACAGCGAAAACGGTCTGGCGGATCATGCTCTTTAAAATATTGGAGGGAAGTTCAATTTTTGTGGAATCGGTCAGCTTAGGAAGCTCGGGGAATTCCTCAGCGGGAATGCCAATAATGGAGAACCGGCTGCACCCGCTCTCAATGGTGGCCATATTTTTTTCATCCACTTCAATGGTAATCGTGTCGTCTGGGGTACGGCGCACAATATCAAAAAATATCTTCGCGCTAAGCACAGACCGTCCCGGCTCTGTCAATTTGGCAGGAATCACTGTGGTAATTCCCAATTCTAGGTCAAAAGCGCTAAGTTCCAGGTTTTCCTCTTGGCTGGAGAGAAGAATCCCCTCCAGGGCGGGGATAGAGGTTTTGGTAGAGACGGCCCGTTGGATATTGGAGACGGCTTCGGTAATGTCTTTTTTGTTTACGGAAAATTTCATAAGTGTTACCTCTTTAATAATAAATTCCATGGAAAGCTGTTGGGAGAAACCAAAATGGGTTTATTCATCTTTTCTGGGCCAGGGATGTTACGTGCTGTAAGAGAAAGTATTATTTTTATCCACCTTATCTATTACCGGGCGCTTTCTGATTCTCTTTCTTTTCTTTATTAAGAGATATAGAAGCAGTAATAGGCTCTGTTAATTCTGTTAATTTTTTTGAAAGCCCTGGAAGAATCAAGGAAAATCGCTTTAGAAAACTTCACTACAGACTGTGGACAAGATGGTGGAATGGTGAAGAGCCCTTGATTCATTTAACAGCCAGTGGAATCCCTGTTTGTGGAATGTTAGGGAAAAGTTAAGAAGATCTCGTTTTTCCTGTGAATCTTTTAACAGCTTTTACCGGTCCCTTATATTTTTGATAATATCGTTCACTGTGTCTTTGGTGTGGGATTCCTTTTCCATTCTCTGCTCCATCTGGTGCATAGCATACACTACCGTGGAGTGGTCCCGGCCCCCAAAGGTCTGGCCAATCTCTACCATAGACATCTGGGTGATCTCCCGCACCACGTACATGGAGACCTGCCGGGCTTTAGAGACAGAGGCATTTCGTTTTTGAGACCGAATATCCTCTGGAGAGACCTGGTAGGTCCTGGCCACCTCTTCAATAATCTTATCTACTGTCACGGGAGTGGGCTGGGAGTTGTTAATAATATCACTAATAGCTGTTTGCGCTGTGGCAATATTTACCGGCCGGTTTTCCAACAGATGGAAAGCCCGAAGCTTTTTTACCGCGCCCTCTAGCTGGCGGATGTTATTTTTTAGCTTGTTGGCAATGTATTCACATACGTTTTCCGGCATGTCGAAGTCAAAGCTCTCCGCTTTCCGGCGGATAATGGCTACCCGGGTCTCAAACTCTGGCTCTTGTACGTCTGCTGTCAGGCCCCATTCAAACCGGGTTTTTAGCCGGTCCTCTAAGGTGGCGATGTCTTTGGGAGGCCGGTCCGAAGTGAGAACAATCTGCTTTTTGGCCTCATAAAGCGTGTTAAAGGTATGAAAGAATTCCTCTTGGGTAGAAACCTTTCCGCCAATGAACTGAATGTCATCGACCAGGAAAAGGTCGGCGTTGCGGTATTTATTTCGCAGAGAGGAGGTGGTGCCCCGGGCAATTGCCTCGATGACTTCGTTGGTAAAGTCCTCGCTTTTTACATAGACCACGCTTTGGCCTGGAAAATTATTGGTGAATTCTTTTGAGATGGCGGAGAGCAGGTGGGTTTTGCCTAGACCAGAGTTTCCGTATATGAATAGAGGATTATATAGAATGGCGGGTTTGCTGGCCACGGCCTGGCAAGCGGCATGGGCAAAGCGGTTGGAAGGGCCTACCACAAAGGTTTCAAAAGTCAGTTCATAGCCGTCGTCCTGGGGAATATTCTTTTCAGCGGGCTGTGGCTTGTCCTCTTGTATTATCAAGGAAAAACCAATGTTGTTCCCAAACACGTTTTTCAGCGCCTGTTCTAAAAGGTCGCTATAACAGCGCAATAAGGTCTGTCTGTGAAAGTCGTTGGGCGCCTCGATAATGGCTACCCCGTTTTCAAAGTCCATGGAAACAGGCTTTAGCCGGCTAAACCAGGTCTTATACGCCACGTCTGTGATTTGGCTCTTGCAGTACTCGCAAATAATTTCCCAAGCTTGATTGAAAGAATCCAAGAATATACCCTCCGTAATAATCGTTTTGGGCGGCCCGGCCTATTTTTGCCGTGCGTCTCCTCTGCGCGGCGGCCCTCAAGCTGCCTCCGCGCAATCCCCCGTAAAAATGGTTTACAGAAAATAGTATATCATATCTCCGGCTCATTTTCAAATATTTTTCCACACTCCTCTTGACTTTTCCAAAACGGAATGCTATTATATTTTTATCAGTAATGCTTTTATCAGTAGTTGGTAGAGCAAAGATGATCTTTTTTGGCAGGTTTTTAGGGCTTGTTGGAACATAGCGGGGATGAGGAATTTTGGGTCAGAAGTGGTCAGATCCCAGGAAAAACCGCAAGTCAACCGGCCGGTTGACAAGGATTTTTGATGCGGAAGATGGCCGCTTTTGGGCAAAAAGACGGCGTTTTGGATGTTTCAAACCAGCTCTAGCAGAGTGAAAAAATAAGAAGAATGGAGGATTTTTTATGAAACGGTTTGGTTACTTTCAAATGCTCTCTTTGGCGGCCCGGTGGTTTTTGCCCCAGGAAGAAGCCAGGGAAATGATGGAGGACTATCGGGAAATCTTGGGTGAGGTTGGGGAAGAACAAGCCTGCCAACGTTTTGGTCCGCCTAAAAAGGCGGTTCTGGCCGCTGCGAACCGGCGGCAGGTAGTAATTTGGCATATCTTGCTGGTCGGAATTCTGCTTTTGATTTTTTTCCCAGCCCACTGGGTCATGCACAGCTGCTATTACTCTATAGAAGCTTTGGTTATGGCAGCGGTGGCGGCCGGGACCCTGCTGTTTTGGTTTGGTGTGGAGCGCCCACTGCGGCCCTTTTACCAGAAGAACAAGCTTCTGCTGGCAGTTGCGGCGGCAATGGCTGTGTTGGTGGCCCTGTTCTGCGGGTCCATGTTCTTTCTGCCCAGTATTGTGACCAGTGCTATCCATCTCGACGCGGTATGGATTGTCCAGGATGTCCTTCGGACCAGTGTACCGGTTCTTTCTCTATTGAGTTTCGGTTTTGTATTACTGGCTAAGCTTTTTCACAGGGGTTGGCGGGCCGTGGCGATTCTATGTATGACGCTGGTCTGCCTGAGTATCAACGTCATGTCCATATTGGGTTATATGGGGCCTACTGCTCTTCCTGACTTTCAGGAGGCTGGCTTTCTTCTATCCATTTTCAATTATTATACTAATGCTGGACCGGCTAATTTAATGAGTTGGATACATGTCAGTGCGTCTAGCAGTTTGTTCATTGGAGCGGCGGGAATTCTAGTTGCGGGGGTGGGGTTATGCTGAAAAAGGAGCTGATGGAGCTGTGTATGCTCCACCTGCTTACTGTGGAGGACCGGTATGGTTATGAGATGCTGTCCCTTTTGCACAGCGCTTTTCCCGATACCCAAGAGAGCGCTATTTATGCCCTGCTGCGGGGACTGTGCAGGTCGGGCTGGACAGAGATTTACCGGGGGGAGGTTTCTGGAGGCCCGGCTAGAAAGTATTACCGGCTGACAACAGAAGGACTCAAGGCTTATGAGGCGCTGTTAGACCAGTGGCGGGCCCTGAAAAAAGCTGTGGAGGAGCTGGGGGTGGCATAGGCGCCGCCCCTTTTCCACGTTATATATGTATTTGTTGAATTCCTGAAATTTTTCTGTTGACATAAGGCCCCTTGGTAAGGTATAATTCTTAATTGCAAGGGATTAGTCCGAAAGGAGGGACTTTCTATGCTGAGAACCTATCAGCCGAAGAAGCTCCACAGAAAAAAGGAGCACGGCTTCCGCAAGCGCATGTCTGACAGAAACGGACGCAAGGTTTTGGCGCGCCGCCGGGCAAAGGGCAGGGCCCGCCTGTCTTATTAATTTGCCTTTTATTTTGGCGGGTGCAGTTTTATCCGGCGCTTATGGTTAAGAAACTTTTGTACGTTATAGTGCTTCTTAACTGCATGAGTCGTAATGGTTTTATTTTTGAACAAGACCATTACGCGGGTGGGGTTTTATAAACTCTGCCTGCCACTTGAAAAGCTATTTTTCAAGTGAGTCGACTATAAAGGCCACCGGGAGGCTGTTTTAAAACCGAGGAAATGCTGGATCTTTTCCAAGTGCGTGGTATTTCAGAACAACCTTTGAGAAATACTTCCGTATTTCTTGGATGCTTCACGCGAATATCCCGTTTTTGTTGAAAAAAAGGCAGCGTTTTCTGGTTTTTGAAACAGGCTCTTGTTGTGGCCTTTATTTGTTATAAAGAGGGCCCCGAGAAAGAGGAAGGCAGGCTGTTTTTGGACAAGATGATTTCGCTTTGCAGGAACAATGATTTTCGCCGGGTTTATTCCCGGGGAAAGAGCTATGTTTCTCCAGTGGTGGTGCTTTATGTGCTGAAAAACCGGCAGCGGGTCCTGCGGGTAGGCATTACCACCAGTAAGAAGATTGGTAACGCTGTGCAGCGCAACCGTGCCCGGCGTGTTATTCGTGAGGCTTTTCGACCGCTGGCCCCAGAGGTTCACACTGGCTATGACCTAGTTTTTGTGGCCAGGGGTCGTACGCCTTTTGTAAAAAGCACAGAAGTGCAGGCGCATTTGGGGCGGCAGCTGAAAGCCGCTGGTTTGTGGAATGGGGCGGAAAAAGCAAAGAGCAGATGAAGTTCATTTTGATATGGCTGATTAAATTTTATAGAAATCACATTTCGCCGCATACCCAGCCTTCTTGTAAGTTTATTCCCACCTGCTCCCAGTATGGGTTAGAAGCAATCCAGCGTTTTGGCGCTTTAAAGGGTATGGCTCTGACCGTTTGGAGAATATTGCGCTGCAACCCTTGGGGTCGGGGCGGGTATGATCCGGTACCGGAAAAGAAGAAATATTAACAGGCTTTCGAAAAAAGAGTTTTTTTAAACCATGTTGAGCGAAGCGCAGTGAAAAGGCGTTGGTTTTTTAGCAAGTCTTTGTCTGTGGCGGACAGGCCAGGAATTGCCGGTTCATGTAGAAGGAACTTGTGGATGCTTAAAAGCTTCTGGAGATCTTGAACATGGAGGCTATTCTCTATTATTTGAATTTCGCGAGAAAAAGGCTTACTACCTTATGAAAGAGTAAAGAAGGGTTAATAACACCGAATGGGAATTTTTAATTTTTTTGGCAGCATATTAGGTTATTTGTTATGGTTTTTGTATACGATCTTCCGGAACTATGGCGTAGCAATTGTTTTGTTTACCCTTATTCTCAAGGCAGTTATGTTCCCCATGTCCGTCAAGCAGCAGCGCAGTATGTCTGCTCAGACCAAGCTGACTGGCAAACAGCAGGAACTGCAAAAGCGATACGCGAATAATCAACAGAAATATAATGAGGAGCTGATGAAGCTCTATGAAAAGGAAGGGGTTAACCCTGGTTCCGGGTGTCTGACTACCTTGATTCCCTTTCCCATTATGCTGGGTATTTTCTATAGTGTAATTATGCCTCTTTCCAATACGCTTCATATTGCCAGTGAGGCTGTGGCAAAAGCCACGGACTATATTATGAAGATTCCGGGTATTGGTTCCAGCAGTGGTATGGGGATGTACACCGAACTGCAAATTATCCGCCATTTTGATGTTCTGAAGGACAACCTGACCATGTTTTCCCAGGATGATCTGGCGCGTATTGAATTCTTTTCCCAAGGTTTTCGGTTTATGGGCCTGGATATGTTGGCTTCTCCCCAGGAGTCTAGTTTTTGGACCTTCCTTTGGATGATTCCCGTGCTGTCTCTTGTATTGAGCTTTGGGTTCCAATTTTATACTAGTAAGATGAATGGGGCTCCCCAGGGCGCGGGAAAGGGCTGCACAAAAGTGATGATGTACGTTTTCCCGCTTATTAGCGTGTACTGGGCTTTTATCATGCCAGCGGCTGTGGGTATGTATAATATCATTTCTTTGTTGGCAAGCTTTTTGCAGACAATCATTATGAACAAGTACTTTAGTAATGACCAGATGGCCTCTATGGCGGAAGCTCGAAGGGCGGTTTCCCTGGAGCAGGCAGAGGCAAATGTTACCCCTTTGACCGCAGCCCAGCAGAGGATGATTGCGGAAAAGTTAAGCCATGTGCCTCAACAAAAGGCTGAAAAAGCAGTGCAGAAGCAGCAGAAACAGACACAAAAAAAGAAGAAGTCTGGTTCTGGTGATACGGCTAATTATATGGGTAGTAAGAAGTAAACTTTGTGCCAATTAGAAATGTTTTGATTTTTTGCGCGCCTTTGTGGTGAATAAGGGCGCGCTCTTTATAAAGGAGGAATAACCATGATTAAAGAGGCCGTAGCCACAGGTGAAAGCGTAGAGGTTGCTTTTGCAAACGCTTGCAAACAATTGGGCGTGGATACTATTGACGCCGGGTGTGAAGTTTTAGAAATGCCTCAGAAAAAGACTCTTGGACTTTTTGGAGGCCGGCCAGCTAAAGTGCGGGCTTATATTGAGGTGGAGGAAGCACCTTCTGTATCAGTTCCTGCTCCGGCGAAGGTTTTGGAGCAGCCTGTTCCAAAGAATCTGGCTCCCAAGGCCATTCCTGTTTCAAAGCCTGTAGAGGAGACGTCGGTTGCTGTGCCCTCTAGTGGGGGAGAAGATCTTGCGCGGAAAGCGGCGGATTATCTAAAGCAGGTATTAAGTTGTATGGGCCTGCATGATGCAACGGTTAGTATAAAGGAAATGGAGTCTGGAGCGGCTCTTACTTTGGGCGGCGAAGATATTGGTTTTGTGATTGGTCACCGGGGGGAGACCCTGGACGCCCTGCAATATCTGGCTTCTTTAGTAGCCAACCACACAGATGGCTCCTATTTCCGTCTAACGCTTGACGTAGGGAATTATAGGGAGAAGCGCAAGGAGACTTTAGAGGCTTTGGGCAGGAAGATGGCTTATCGGGCGGTAAAGACTGGTCGTAATGCTTCTTTGGAACCTATGAATCCTTATGAGCGGAGAATTATCCATACAGCGGTTCAAACTGTGGAAGGGGCTAAGTCCTGGAGCGAAGGAGAGAACCAGGGCAGGCATGTGGTGATTGGGCCAGAGGGCGGCGAGCGCTCTCAGTTCCGGAATCGCCGGGGCGGCGGCAGAGGCGGTTATAATAACCGGGGTTATGATCGGGACCGCCGGGGCGGCCGGCCCCAAAAGGGCAGTCAGTCTAGTGCGGCTCCGCGTGCTGAGGGTCCAAAGGCAGATGATCCCGGCGCGCCGATTTACGGGAAAATTGAAGCAAAAAAGTGAGATTTTTAGCGGGGCGGCTTTGTGCGGTCCCGCTTTTCTTTTTTGACTGCATTCTATGATTTGAGCATTTTGAATTGAATGGATTATCATCATAAGTGTATTGGTAATAGATTAAATTGTTGGTACAATTATTTGATAATTTTAGTATAATAATTTATAGATACTATTGTTGTAGGAGGATTTTTTGTGGGTAGTACTATTGCGGCTATTTCTACCGGTCAGGCTCCGGGGGGAATTGGTGTAGTTCGTATATCAGGTCCAGAGGCCCGGCGGGTAGGGGACAGGGTTTTTTCCGCTATGAGAGGAAAGCGGCTTTGCTTAATGGATGGCTACACCTGTGCCTTTGGGTGGGTGCATTCTTCTTCTGGGGATAAGTTGGATGATTGTGTGGCCACGGTTTTTGCCGCTCCCAGAAGCTATACGGGCGAGGATGTAGTAGAACTTTCCTGCCATGGAGGGCTGTATATTACTCGTCGAGTTTTACAGGAGGTGCTTTTTGCAGGCGCACAGCCAGCAGGGCCTGGAGAATTTACTAAGCGGGCTTTTTTAAATGGAAAAATGGATCTGGCTCAGGCAGAGTCTGTAATGGAGATGATCCATGCTAGTGGCCACCAGGCGGCACGTATGGCGGAAGCAGCCAGCAGAGGGGCATTGACAAAAAAAGTTGATGCAATCGCTTTTACATTGGGCCAGTTGGGGGCACATCTGGCTGCATGGGCAGATTTTCCTGAGGAAGATGTGGAGGAACTGGCAGATGAAGAGTTGGCCGCTTCACTGGCGGGTTGCCGGGCGAATTTGGAAAAGCTGCTAAAAGGCTTTGAACAGGGGCGGATTTATAGAGAGGGGCTTCGTACGGTGATTGCTGGTCGGCCGAATGTGGGAAAATCAACTTTGATGAACCTTTTGGCAGGCTGTCAGCGTTCCATTGTTACAGAGTATCCAGGTACTACCCGGGATGTGGTGGAGGAAACGGTGATGTTGGCGGGAATTCCCTTGATTCTTGCGGATACTGCTGGTTTGCGTGAGACAGAGGACCCAGTGGAAGAGATTGGGGTAGCGGCTGCTCGGGAGCGGATTTCTTCCGCTCAGCTCGTGTTGGCTGTCTTTGATGGATCCTGTGAATTAGAGGCAGAGGATACTATCTTGATGGAGCGTGTAAAGAGTTGTCCTGCTCTGGCTGTAGTTAATAAAACAGATTTGGAGCAGAAGATGGATTTAGAAGAGATATATGCCCGTTTTAACCAGGTTGTACTGATTTCGGCTGGAGAGGGCCAGGGGATAGAGGAACTGGGTAAGGCCTTAGAGAAACTTTTAAGTGAAAAGGACTTTGATCCAGATCATGGAGAGTTGTTTACAGAACGACAGAGAAAGGCAGTTCAGCGAGCCGTTGAGAGCCTGATGGAAGGGGAAAGTGCTTTGAGTGGAGGAATGACTTTAGATGCGGTAACGGTCTGTGTGGAAGATGCCTTGGCTGCTCTCTATGAACTGACAGGCAAAAGGGTTTCAGAGGAAATTGTGGATCAGGTTTTTGAGCAGTTCTGTGTGGGAAAATAATTGATATGAGTGAGAAGCGACGAATTCTTTTAGTGGATGGAAATAATCTGTTATTTCAAATGTTCTTTGGAATCCCTGCCAGGATAACGGATGCGAATGGAATAGGTATTTGGGGTGTTTTAGGATTTGTGGGGGCACTTTTGAAGATTTTCCGGTACACAAAGCCTACCCATGTCGCGGTTTTGTTTGATGGAGAACATGAAAATCCTCGTAATAAATTATATGCTGGGTATAAATGCAACCGGATTGATTATCAAGATGTTTCGGAAGAAGAAAATCCTTATTCCCAATTGCCTTGGGTGTATGCTTCCCTTGATTATTTAGGAATCCCCTATAAAGAAACCATTGATTGTGAAGCTGACGACTGGATGGCTGGTTATGTAAGCCGATATGGTGTGGAAGATGAGATTATAATTTCCTCCTTTGACAGTGATTTTTTTCAGCTGCTTAGTGAAAATGTGAGGGTTTTTCGCTATCGTGGTAAAAAATCCTATTTTTGTGGAATAGAATATCTTCGAGATCGTTTTGGAATTGAGCCATGGCAGTATGCGGATTTTAAGTCTTTAGTAGGAGATTCCTCGGACCATATTAATGGTGTACGGGGAATAGGGCCGAAAACGGCCGCTGCTCTATTGCGTGAGTTTGGTAGTCTTTCTCAGCTGATTGAGAATGCTGTACATATTTCTAACCCTAGATTAAGGACCACTGTTTTGGAAAATACTGAGCGTCTGCTTTTGAATGATCAGTTGATTCGCTTAAGTGGTTATGCGGAACTGCCTTTTGAACTATCGGAAATGGAATTTTCTGATGTCGTTTTTACTACTTGGGAAGTTTTACATGGGATTGGCCTGAAGTAACTTTGATGTGAATCTTACTTATGGATCATTTTGGAGATTTGGGGTCAGATCCGGGCTAAGAATAATTTATTCATGTTATTAAGGAGTTCTGTTTATGGTATCAACATATTTTGCTGGATATTTGGATGTGGCTGTAATAGGCGCGGGCCATGCGGGAATTGAGGCCGGTTTATCCGCAGCCCGTCTGGGTTGCAAAACTACTGTGTTTACGATTAACTTGGATGCTGTGGGAAACTGTCCCTGTAATCCTAGTATTGGTGGAACCGCTAAAGGCCACTTAGTGCGGGAGATTGACGCTCTGGGGGGAGAGATGGGAAAGACAGCGGACGCATGTATGCTGCAAAGCCGGATGCTGAACCTGGGAAAAGGACCTGCTGTGCATTCCTTGCGGGCGCAGATTGATCGAAACCGCTATTCTCAAATGATGAAACAGAAGCTGGAACGTTGTGAAAATCTTACTCTTCGGCAGGCGGAGGTGGTCAGTCTGAAGAGAGAGGAAAGGGACTGGAAGATATTTACACGATTTGGTGCTGTTTTTCAGGCAAAGACGGTGATTATCTGTACGGGAACTTTTTTAGGCGGCAAGATTTATGTGGGCGAGGTAGTAATGGACAGTGGCCCAGACGGAATGTTTCCCTCTGCCTTTTTGCCGGATTCTCTGCGAGAGCTAGGTATCTCTTTGCGTCGATTCAAGACGGGTACTCCGGCCCGAGTACTGCGCTCCTCTATTGATTTTTCTGGATTAGAGATCCAGCAGGGAGATGAGCCAGTGGAACCCTTTTCCTTTGAAACAGTGGAACCGCTGGCAAATAAGGTGGACTGCTATGTCAGCTGGACGAATGAAGGAACCCATCGGGTAATTCGAGAAAATTTTCATCGGTCTCCTATGTATTCGGGGATGATTGATGGGGTAGGGCCCAGGTATTGTCCCAGTATTGAGGATAAAGTCAAGCGTTTTCCCGATAAAACAAGGCATCAGCTGTTTATTGAGCCTTGTGGCTTAAATACGGAGGAAATGTATCTGCAAGGTATGAGTTCTTCTTTGCCAGAAGAGGTGCAGGTGGCCTTTTATCGTACCATTCCAGGGTTGGAGCGGGTACAGATTATGCGTACTGCTTATGCCATTGAATACGACTGCTGTGACCCTTTGCAGCTGCAAGGAACCTTAGAATTCCGCGATTGGCCTGGGCTATATGGAGCGGGACAGTTTAACGGCAGTTCTGGCTATGAAGAGGCCGCAGCCCAAGGACTGGTGGCAGGAATCAACGCGGCTTTAAAAGTGCAGGGAAAGCCTCCTTTGGTCCTGGACCGGGCAGGCTCTTATATCGGTACTTTGATTGATGATTTAATTACAAAAGGCGTTTCAGACCCTTATCGAATGATGACTTCTCGTTCTGAGTACCGGCTGGTATTGCGGCAGGATAATGCGGACGAAAGGCTGACCCCGGTGGGCCGGCAGCTGGGCCTGATTTCGGATTGGAGATGGGACAAATTTAATGAAAAGCAAGAGCAGAAACGACGGGAGCTGCAGCGAGCTAATGCTACTATTTTTCCGCCCACAGATCTGCTGAATCAAATACTTGTTTCATGTGAAACAACAGCTGTTTCCACGGGTGTTCGTTTGGCGGAGCTTTTGAGACGTCCCCAAGTTACTTACGCGGCTTTAGAACCAGTGGATACGAACCGTCCTTTGCTTCCCAAAGCAGTCTTGGAGAGTGTTGAAATTGAGCTGAAGTATGAGGGATATATCCGCAGACAAATGGCTGATATTGAAGAAATGCGGAGAGTGGAGCGAAAGGAACTGCCGCCCGATATAAATTATCAAGCTATTGTTGGCCTTCGCTTAGAGGCAATAGAAAAGCTTGAGAAGGTCCGGCCTGCTAATTTAGGCCAGGCAGGGCGTGTGTCGGGAGTGAGTCCAGCAGACATCTCAGTGCTGATGATCTGGCTGGCGGCCCAAGAGGGGGATAGAAAAAACACATAAAGACTTTGGAAAATATAGGTGCTCAAGGCTGACTTAATATGCTGGAGCTAGAGAGGAATAGAAGGATTTAATTATAAGAAAAAGGAGTAGAGAATATTGGTAAACATAATGGAACAGCTGCTGGAAATGGCAAAATCTTTTGGACTGCGTTTGACCAGGGAACAGGGAGAGAAATTCCAAATTTATATGGAACAGCTGCTGGAATGGAATGAAAAATTGAATTTAACCGCTATTACCCAGCCAGAAGAAATTGTAGAAAAGCATTTTCTTGACAGCTTAACAGTTTTAAGTGTTTGTAACCTTAAGGAGGGAGCCAGGGTCCTAGATGTAGGGACAGGGGCTGGATTTCCTGGGATGCCCATGAAGATTCTCCGGCCAGATTTGGAAGTTACACTAATGGATGGAGCAAATAAACGGCTTTGTTTTTTGGAGGAGGTCTGCGGGCGGCTGGGACTGGATTGCCCTCGGGTGCATAAGCGGGCCGAAGAGGCTGGACGGGATAAAGACATGAGAGAGAGCTTCGATTTGGTGACTGCTCGGGCAGTGGCAGCGCTGAATGTACTTAGTGAATACTGTTTACCCCTGGTGAAAATGAAGGGATATTTTGTGGCCATGAAGGGGCCAGGGGCTGAGAAAGAATTGAATGAGGCGAAGCAAGCTCTAGAGATTCTGGGCGGCAGTCAGGTGGAGTTAAAGCCGGTCTTATTGCCCCATGCTGGGGAGCGAAACCTGGTGGTGGTGCGAAAGCTGGCCTTTACTCCCAAGAGTTACCCAAGACATGGTGGGACAATTGTGAAGCATCCTCTATAAATTTTTTGTTTTGTTATTGACATTTGTTATTTATGATGTTATAATTGTTTCAGAGAGGAGGTGACAAAATGAATGTAAAAGCTTTAGTAATATGTCTAGGCTGTGTTACTGCAATTGCTTCTACTCCAAATCTGCCCAGGACATTTCAAAAACAAGCACCGCAAACCATGGAACAGGCCTTTTCGCTTCATGGCCCGGAATATTATGCTTATATGAATTTGGAGCAGGCAGAAGAAGCAATGAAGCCCGTGATTCTTGAAGCAAGGAAACGGATTATTAACCGAGTGGACGCTTGGTCGCAAGATGGGATTGAGGGTTACATCCTCAGTCCTGATGGGACAAAAGAGCGGGTCCCAAATTTTCACGAGTTGTTTCCTGCTGATTGGAAGCCAATCAATCCGGAATATTAATATAATAAATCCTTCACTAGCCACAAGAACAATTCTTAGAGAGCATCCTTCAGGAATTGTTCTTTTTTTGCCCCGCCGACAAGTAGCAACAAAACTCGCGCTTGGTTTGTAGTAAAATAGGTCTTGCAAAGGAGGTAAGGCAGGATGTTCACAAAGGACAAGCTGAAACTGATTAAACTTCCCATTAATAAAATCTTGCCAAACCCGTCCCAGCCGAGAAAGATATTTCGTGAGGACGAATTGCAGAGCTTGGCCCAAAGTATCGTCGAAAATGGCCTGCTTCAGCCAGTGACAGTCAGGCGAGAGAGCGGCGCATACTTTTTGGTGGCGGGAGAGCGTCGGCTTCGGGCCTGTAAGCTGGCAGGATTAAAGGAAATACCTGCGATTTTATCAGATTGCGAACCTGAAGATAGCGCAGTGCTAGCTCTTTTGGAAAATGTTCAACGCAGGGACCTGCAAATGTTTGAACAGGCCAACGCCATTCTAGCATTATTACGAGAATGGCAAATCACCCAAGAAGAGGCGGCCCGGCGGCTGGGAATGAGCCAATCCTATTTAGCGAATAAGATTCGGCTGCTGAAATTGAGCCCAGAGGAACAGTCTGAGATTATTAATAATAACTTAACAGAGCGCCATGCTAGGGCGCTGCTGCGGGTAGACGATATTGAACTGCGGCAGAGAATTTTGCGCACCGTCATTATGCGAAACCTGAATGTGGCCCAGACGGAAGAGCTGATTTTAGAGGCTTTAAAGCCGCGAGAACCAGTGCGGCGGCCCAAGCGTACTTTTGTGGCAAAGGATATCCGCTTATTTATTAATACCATTGACCATGCGGTGGACGCCATGAAGACAGCTGGGATACAGGCCCATACGGAGAAAAAGGAGACGGAAGACTATATCGAGTGTGTGGTGCGCATTCCTAAATTATCACGAGTACAAGTTTAACCCATTCCCTTATTCATTTCCCACAGAAGGCGGCCGGGGCTGAAAAGCTCCGGCCGTCAGCTTTTGTTTCACGTGGAACAGAGAAAAAGTAGACGGGCAGAGCAAGAAACAAAATAGGAATAGGGCGACATTCTTTTAATCAATCTACAAAATATTGGGACTGGAAAAAAGCCCCATTCTGTGTTATAATGTGAGTGAATTACTGGATTTTTAGAAAGGCAACAAACAACTAAAGAGAGTGAAGAAAATGGGAAAAATTATTGCCGTGGCTAACCAAAAGGGCGGCGTGGGGAAAACCACCACAGCGGTCAACTTGGCGGCAGCGCTGGGCAGTATGGGCAAAAAGATACTTTTGGCCGATGCGGACCCCCAGGGCAATACCACCAGCGGCGTGGGGGTGGACCGACGCAACTGCCCGGTGACAATGTATCAGGTAGTTATCGGGGGAGCAAAGGCGGCGGATGCCATTGTGAAAACAGAATTTGAGAACCTGGAGCTGCTGCCTGCCAGTATTGACATGGCGGCGGCAGAGATTGAGTTGGCCTCGGTGGAAAAACGAGAGGAGCGGTTAAAGGAGCCATTGGCTGGGGTGCGGAGCAAATATGACTATATCTTCATTGACTGCCCCCCTTCTTTAGGACTGATCACCACGAATTCTCTAAACGCTTCAGATACCATCCTTATCCCAATCCAATGCGAATACTACGCTTTGGAGGGGCTTTCTCAGCTAATGAACACCATTCGCCGGGTAAAGCGCCAATATAACAATATGCTGGAGTTAGAGGGAGTATTACTGACTATGTACGACGGCCGGCTAAACCTGACCCAACAGGTGGTAGAGGAAGTGAAGAAGTACTTTCCACGAAAGGTCTTTAAAACAGTTATTCCCCGGGCTGTGCGGCTTTCAGAGGCTCCGGGTTTTGGCCAGCCGGTGATGTATTATGATAAAAGCTCAAAGGGCGCCCGGGCCTATCAGGAACTGGCAGAGGAGCTGCTGAAAAGTAAGACATGATAGAGAGCGAGCGCAGGAAAGAATTAGGATGGTAAAGGGAAATGTTTAAAGGTGGCATGAAAGTCTCGGTAATGAGACAGTAAAAGTTTTACTATTTTCCGCTGCCAGCTTGATCTATGTTACATGACCCAAATTGCTTGAGGCCGCCAAAGTAACCGGCAGTGCCTCATTCAAAAGTTGCGGTGGGGTCCCTCTACTGCACAATATTTACATCAGGCCTGCATGAACATTTTTTAGAAAGGATTTTATGATGAGCGTGAAAAAACGTGGACTGGGCAAGGGGCTAGACGCCATCTTCGCGGAAAACGCGGCGGAAAACGGCGAGGGAACGGTGGCAGTGCGCATCAGTGAAATCGAGCCAAACCGGGACCAGCCCAGAAAAGAATTTGACCCGGCCGCTCTTTCAGAATTGGCAGAGTCCATAGCGCAGCACGGGGTGCTTCAACCTATTTTGCTGCGGCCCATGGTCAGTGGCGGATACCGTATTGTGGCTGGGGAACGCCGGTGGCGGGCGGCACGCATGGCTGGCCTTTCCGAGGTGCCCGCAGTGGTGCGGGAAATGAGCGATGGGGAAGAGATGCTCTTCGCTCTCATCGAGAACCTACAGCGGGAGGACTTAAGCCCCCTGGAAGAGGCCAGGGGGTACCAACAGCTGATAGAGGCCCAGGGCTTTACCCAGGAGAAGGCGGCAGAAGCAGTGGGAAAATCCCGGCCCGCCGTGGCCAACGCGCTGCGGCTGTTGAACCTGCCGGAGGAGATTCAGCAGATGGTAGAAAGAGGAGAACTCTCCGCCGGACATGCCAGAACCCTGCTAAGCTTTAAGAACCAGGAGGATATGCTGGCGGCAGCCCAGAGAGCGAAAGAGGGCGCTTCTGTGCGGGAGCTGGAGGCATTAGCCAAGAAAAGCGCGGAGACAAAGGAGCCCCAGGCGATACCCCGATCTAGCCAGCCCAGCCAGTTTTACGCAGAGGCCCAGTTGGCAGTGAGCGATTACCTGGGCCGAAAGGTAAAGGTGGCGGGCTCAAAGAAAAAGGGTGTTTTGCAGATTGAATTTTATGGGGAAGAGGACCTGCAAAACCTGCTTAGTGAACTAAAACTAAAGGAATAGTAGGAAAAAAGATGGAACGCCGCGCCATGATGCGTGGGTGCAGGGATGCTAGTTCCTGACAGGATTTGGGTAGGCAGCCCCTTGTTATGCGCAAAGTACAAGAGATCCTCTGGCAGCTAGAGAGTCTATCCCTGGTTTCTATTACTTGAAAAATGGAAGGATAGCTTTTACTTTAGGTTGGTCTCTTTGAAAGATTAGTGCTTAAAAATTGGAGGAATCATTATGCTAGATATTCGACTGGTCCGTACTAACCCGGACCTGGTAAAGGAAAATATCAAGAAGAAATTTCAAGAAGAAAAGCTGCCCCTGGTGGATGAAGTTCTGGATCTAGACGCAAAGTTCCGGGCCAGTAAAGCTCGGGGCGACGAGCTTCGCCGCCAGCGCAATACCATCAGCAAGGAAATTGGAAAGCTCATGGGCCAGGGCAAAAAGGAAGAGGCAGAGCAGACCAAGAAGAAGGTGGCCGAAATTGCCGGCGAACTGGCTGAAATGGAGCAGAAAGAGGCGGAGATGACCGCCGAGATCAAAAAGCGCATGATGGTGATTCCAAACATCATTGACAGCAGTGTGCCCGTAGGCAGGGACGACAGTGAAAATGTTGAGCTGGAGCGCTTTGGCGATCCTGTTGTACCGGAGTTTGAGGTACCCTATCATACGGAGATTATGGAGCGCCTAAACGGCATTGATTTGGACAGTGCCCGGCGCACGAGCGGAAACGGTTTCTATTATCTGATGGGGGACATTGCCCGGCTGCACGAGGGTATCTTGGCCTACGCCCGGGACTTTATGGTAGATAAGAAGGGCTTTACCTACTGCATTCCACCCTTTATGATCCGCAGCGATGTGGTCACTGGGGTCATGAGCTTCGCCGAGATGGAAAACATGATGTATAAGATTGAAGGGGAGGACCTATACCTGATTGGCACCAGCGAGCACTCGATGATTGGTAAGTTTGCCGGCGAGTTGCTCACCGAAGACCAGTTACCTCAAACCCTTACCAGTTATTCCCCCTGCTTCCGCAAGGAGGTGGGCGCCCATGGCATTGAGGAGAGGGGCGTTTATCGTATTCATCAGTTTGAGAAGCAGGAGATGATTGTGGTCTGTAAGCCCCAGGACAGCATGGAGTGGTACCATAAGATGTGGAGCTACTCGGTGGAGTTCTTCCGCTCCCTTGATATTCCGGTACGCACCCTAGAGTGCTGTTCGGGAGACTTGGCAGATCTAAAGGTAAAGAGTGTAGATATTGAGGCCTGGTCTCCCAGACAGAAGAAATATTTTGAGGTGTGCAGTTGCTCAAATATGGGAGATGCCCAAGCCAGGCGGCTGGGCATTCGGGTGAAGAACAAGGAGGAGAACTACTTCCCCCACACCTTAAACAACACTGTGGTAGCCCCGCCCAGGATGCTCATTGCTTTCTTAGAGAATAATTTGCAGGCTGATGGAAGCATTCGTATTCCAGAACCACTGCGCATGTATATGGGGGGAAAGGCCGCCATCGGGACCCCTATGGGAGAGTAAAATGAAAAAGTCGGGCTTAATCGCATTAGTGGTTCAAGTAGTAGTCCTAGCCGGACTGCCTGCTCTAAACCTGATCTTTGGTAGTCTGGATATATACTTTGCGGTGGACATATTAATTCTTCTGGTCATTCACCCCACCTGCTCTTTGGGAATGGGGATTTTTGCCGGGCTGGATATAAGGGCCCGGTGGTGGCTGCTTTTGAGTGGTCCCCTGCTGGCACTGTGCGCAGAATGGATCTTTTTTGCCCTTGAAATGGACTTCCTAATTTATGCTGGAATCAACTTTCTGCTAGGCATTGTGGGGATGATTTCCACAATCTTGGTCCGGCAGGTAATTTTGAAAAAAGGTTGATCTCTTTTGTAGAATAAAAAAGGAAATAAGATTACAAGATCAAAGAGAGGAAAGCTGGCTAAAAGTCAGCTTTCTTTTTTGATAGGATTGAAGAAAAGTGCAGCTGGCTGTATTAGATATGTATCCTAATAGGGAGATAGAGTGAGGTCCTGGCATAGAGGAGAATTGCGGTGGGAATAGCAGGGAGAGAAGTAAAAGTTTAATTCCCGATTATGTCCAAGCTCCGGATTTTGCCCAGTAGTGTAAACCCAGTTAAAAATCGGTAGATAGGGATTTTTAAGCTGGGCAATAAAGCTCCGGTTCAAAAGAGCCAAGAAATCTCTGTTTGAACCGGGTTAACGACAACGCATACCAGAAGAAGAAAAAACCCCCTTCCAGGAAAACGCACTTTGCGGCACAGAATGATTAAAAAGGAATTCTAAAAAATACATCATGATATATGCTTAGAAAACTCCTGGCATTTCTGTCCATAGCGGACAGGCTACATGCTGGTTTATTACCTTTTGTAGAGAATTGTCCATAGAGTCTGGAAGAGTGAGGAAGCCGCAAAAGAAAAAAGCCATCCAAGAGAAAACCTCGGATGGCCTTAAATATGGTATACATACGTTATACTTTATTGTTCATCTCCGGGCTTAAAATCTTCCGGCGGACGATGATTAGGCAGTGAGAGAAACCAGCGCACTCCAAAGCGGTCCACCAGACAGGCGGCCCATGGGCTCCAGGGCAGCTGCTTGGGGTCCATGATTATATGCGCGCCCTGACGCAGCAGCGAAAAAGCTCGGTCAACCTCTTCCCGAGTCTGGAAAAACACCCCCAGCTCTACAGGGTTTCCTCTAGGCTCAATAGCGTCTCCTGCCTCACAAACCGAGACCAATGGGTCACCGTCTACCATAAGTTCGGAATGAAAATATCCGCCGTCCTCGTTAAGTACATGATACCCAAGTTCCGCTCCAAAAGCGGCCTGATAGAGCTTCACCGCTTCCCGGCTGTTTTTTACATAAAGGCCAACGCCAAGACTCATAAATACAACCTCCGTTTTACTGCTTAAAACCTAGAAACAACTCCTCCACCTGGGCAGTATGCGCTATATTAGCATCTTCGCGACTTTTGTCTACATAGATCATCAGGTATTTTCCATTAAGCTGTGCGTGAACCTCATTTCCCAAAATGGTAAAAAAGCCCTTGGTCTGTACGCTGTCCACACATTCTTTTCCCTTCTGGTCCAGGTTGTCCAGGTCGAACTCATAAAATTCCGCCTGAATGGTGCTGCCTCCAAAGCGGAAGCTGTACCGGCAGCCAGCTATAGCGCCGATCTCCTTATAGGACATCTCCACCGGGTCCCCAGCAATGGCCTTGTTGGCAGAGAGATAACCACACAGGCCCTCCAGGTTATCCTCATAACCCGTGTCCTCCACTGCCTCTTGGGTAATGCCGGAAGAAGCGCTCTCCAGGACTGCCACAGACTGGGTGGGGCCGCCGCCGCAGGCAGAAAGGGATAGGGCCAGGGCAGCGGCACCCATGAACATAATCAGTTTTTTCAACATGTTTTATCATCCTTTTTGTAAAAAGAAAAGCGCCGCAGCAAACTACCCAGCGCCCTTCCCTCAAATATATTCCCAGGGGCCTCTTGACTGAAACCCGCCGAACTTGGTGACCCGGACGAGAATCGAACTCGTGTTACCGCCGTGAAAGGGCGGTGTCTTAGCCGCTTGACCACCGGGCCATTTGGTAGCGGTAAATGGACTTGAACCATCGACACTTCGGGTATGAACCGAATGCTCTAGCCAGCTGAGCTATACCGCCACATATGCGTCCCGCCATGAACGGGACGCATATTATTATAATGGATGAAAAAGAGAATGTCAAGGGGTTTTCGAGAAATTTTAAGCGTTTATGGAATAATTCGGCGCTTCTTTTGTGATTTGAATGTCATGGGGGTGGCTCTCTTTAAGGCCAGCGCCTGTAATGCGCACAAACTGGGCCTTTTCATGAAGTTGCTCAATGTTTGCACAGCCGGTGTATCCCATGCCGGAACGAAGACCACCCAGCATTTGGAAGATAGTCTCGGCCAGGGGGCCCTTATAGGGAACCCGGCCCTCTACGCCTTCAGGCACAAACTTTTTCTGTTCGCCCTGGAAGTACCGGTCGCTGCTGCCCTTGCCCATGGCGCCCAGGCTGCCCATACCCCTGTATACTTTGAACTGCCTGCCCTGGTACAATTCGTAGTCGCCAGGAGCCTCTTTGCAGCCAGCCACCATAGATCCCAACATCACACAGTTGGCTCCAGCGGCCAGGGCCTTGACAATATCTCCGCTATATTTAATGCCCCCGTCGGCAATAACTGGAATATCCTGTTTAGCTGCCTCGCAGGCCGCGTCAAATACAGCGGTGATCTGGGGCACGCCAATGCCTGCCACCACCCGGGTGGTGCAGATGGATCCTGGGCCAATACCCACTTTCACACAGTCTGCTCCCGCATCAATCAGGGCTTTCGCTCCTTCGGCAGTAGCCACGTTGCCAGCAATGACCTGTAGGCTGGGATAAGCCGCCTTTACTTTGCTGACAGCCTTGATCACACCGTCATTATGTCCATGGGCTGAATCTAGGGCCACTACATCCACCTGGGCTTCCACCAAAGCCGCCACCCGGTCCAAAACATCGACGGTAGCGCCAATCGCCGCGCCGCAGAGCAGGCGTCCGCTCTGGTCCCTGGCAGAGTTGGGGTAACGCACAGCCTTCTCAATGTCTTTAATGGTGATCAATCCCTTTAGGCGCATGTTGCCGTCCACGAGGGGCAGCTTCTCAATGCGATGGCGCCGCAGAATCTCCTGGGCCTGCTTCAGGGTGGTACCCACCGGGGCAGTGACAAGGTTTTCTTTGGTCATCACGTTCTTTACCGGCTGGTTAAAGTCCTCGCCCTCCATAAAACGCAGATCCCGGTTTGTGATAATGCCCACCAGTACGCCGTCCTCACAGATAGGCACACCGGAAATTTTGAAGCGGCCCATCAGCTCCTCAGCCTCCATCACCAGGCTGTCTGGAGAGAGGAAGAAGGGGTTGGCAATTACGCCGTTCTCGCTGCGCTTTACCCGGTCTACCTGGTCAGCCTGACGTTCGATGGTCATGTTTTTGTGGATAATGCCTACGCCGCCCTCGCGAGCAATGGCCACGGCCATGTCGGACTCGGTAACAGTGTCCATAGCGGCAGTGAGGATGGGAGCATTTAGCCGGATGGTCTTGGTCAACTGGGTGGTAAAATCCACCTGGTTGGGCAGTACGTATGACTCGGCGGGAATGAGCAGAACATCGTCAAAGGTAAGCCCTTCTTTGCCGAATTTGTGTTGGAAATCCATTTTCATCACATTCACACTCTCTTTCCGATAAATTTAAACCTCTTTCCTTGTTTTCCGTTCCTTTTCCGCGAGTGGAGCGGGGATGTTATTAACAAAAAATTATAGCACCAAAGGAAGATCTTTTCAAGTGGGAGAAGTGACGAAGTTTTTTTACAGTTTAGGGGGGGAGTCGGGTAGAATGGTAGTGGAGAGACGAGCAGGTGTGGCCGCTGGGCACTTCCCGGTCTTTGCTTGACAGCACCTGGCCGCTCTGGTATAATAAGAACATATTTTCTAGAGCTTGTTTGAGAAGAGAGAATGGCTGCTTCTATTCTTACAGAAAAGACGGTGTTTTCCATATTTTAAACAGGCTCCTATTGTATTTTTAGGAGGCGCCTTATGCAGTATCGGGAACTTGGCAAGACCGGCCTAAAGGTCAGTGAGATCGCCCTGGGCGGCGAGTGGTTGGAGCGGCATAACACCCAAGAGTGCCGGGAGGTTATCCTCCACGCAGAGGAGCGGGGGATTAACTTGCTGGACTGCTGGATGTGCGAGCCAAACGTGCGCTCCAATATCGGCAGGGCCATTGCCGGACGCCGGGAAAAGTGGATCATCCAGGGGCATATCGGCTCTGTCTGGGTAGGCGGCCAGTATACCCGCACACGGGACGTAAAACTGTGTCGGCAGGGCTTTGAGGACCTGCTGGCCCGGATGGAGACGGACTATATCGACCTGGGGATGATCCATTTCGTGGACCGGGCAGAGGACTGGGAGGCGGTGACAAAAGGCCCGTTTTATGACCTGGTCCAGGAGCTGAAAAACACCGGGAGGATCCGCCATGTGGGCATGAGCACCCATAACCCGGATATGGCCAAAAAGGCCGTAGAAAGCGGGTGGATTGAGGTCATTCTGTTCAGTGTGAATCCAGCTTTTGACCTGCTGCCGCCCACGGACAATCTGGACAACTATTTTGTAAAGGAATATGCCCCGGAGCTCTCCGGCATCGACCCCGCCCGGACAGAGCTATATAACCTGTGCGAGAGCAAGGGCGTGGCGCTTACAGTGATGAAGCCCTATGCGGGGGGAAGGCTGTTCCAGGCGGAGCAGTCCCCCTTTGGCACGGCCTTGACTCCTGTGCAGTGCATCCATTACTGCCTCACCCGTCCCGGCGTGGCGGCGGTGCTGCCCGGCTGCGAAACCGTGGAGCAGGTGGACGCAGCCGTGGCCTATGAGACCGCCACACCGGAAGAGCGGGACTATGCCAGTGTGCTGGCGGCGGCCCCCCAGCACCGGTTTAGCCAGGGGGAGTGTACATACTGCGGCCACTGCAAGCCCTGCCCCGCAGAGATTGACATCGCCATGGTGAACAAATACTACGACCTGGCCCTGATGCAGGAGGATGTTCCCGCGTCTATTCGGGAACACTACCGGGGGCTGGCACATGGCGCCGACCAGTGCATTGGCTGCCGGAGCTGTGAGGAACGCTGTCCCTTTGGCGTGAAGATCGCAGAGCGCATGGAAAAGGCCGCGAAGCTGTTTGTATAAACACAAAAATTTCCGGCAGCGGAAACCTTAGAGTCTGTGTGAAAACTCGGAAACAGGGTCTGTTTTGCCCAGAAATGGTAGCTTCGGCGTCAAAAAGTCTCGAAAGGCGCCAGCGTTTCTCCGAATTTAAAACAGACTCTAAGCCTATCAAAAATATTCTTCAGTGTGGTGGTTTTGGACAAACGCAAGCAGTTTGTGACAGGACAAGCGGCGGGAGATCAGGTATAAATCAGTCAAAGAGGTGACAGAAATGGACTGGATGAGAAGTTTGCGGGGTGCAATAGAGTATATGGAAGGGCACATGACAGAGCCCATGGGCCCTGTGGAAGTAGCCAGAGCGGTGAACATCTCACCTTTTTATCTCCAAAAGGGATTTCAGATCATCACTGAATACTCTATTAGCGAGTATATCCGCAACCGCCGGTTGTATATGGCAGCCATGGACCTGGTGGCAGGGGAGAAGGTTATTGACACTGCCTTTAAATACTGCTACCAGACCCCGGAAAGCTTTACAAAGGCCTTTGTCCGGTTCCATGGTTTCCCTCCCTCCCAAGTGAAGGGGAAACGCATGGACATAAAGCCCTTTCTGCCTCTGAAAATAAAAATATCCATTCAAGGAGGAACCAGCATGGACTACGTCATTGAAAGGGAAGGCCCCAAAACGTTTATTGGTTTTGCGGAGAGCATCCCCGAGGGGAAAGGCTATGAGCAGTGCCCAAAGTTCTGGGATAAGCTGAAGGAGGAACATTTTCATGCGGTTTGTCAGGGGAAAAAACCGGAGACAGCCATAGAGCGGGCTATTATGGAGAATAATATTGGCATGTTCGGGGTATGTATTGAGGATGAAGCGGACCCCAGTAGTTTTACCTACATGGTGGCAGGTCCCTATAATGGCGGGCCCGTGCCGGATGGCTTGACCGTGCGGGAGATTCCCGCTGCCACTTGGGCCAAGTTCCGGGCAGTGGGTCCGCTGCCGGGATCGTTACAGAGCATAAACACCCAAATTTTCCAGGAGTGGCTTCCCGGCAACCCAGACTATGAGCTGGCTTTTCCGGTGAATCTGGAACTATATGACTCGGGGGATACCGGCAGCGCTGGCTACCGGTGCTACATTTGGCTGCCGGTTACGGAGAAAGAGGCGGACCAGGAAAATTGAGGGGAAAGAAAACCATCCTTCCCAGTATTTTAGGAAAGGACGGCAACACGGCCCAGAGCTCGGGATACACCCAGTGGTTATGGGAGGGCGTAAACATTCCCCTTATCTTTAATATTGAGGTATGGGCTTTGGAAAGACCCAATAGGGTTGGAGGGCTGACGGGCATATGGGGAGCCACAACGACCTGGTTCGTAGCTTTGCGCCATAGGGAGGAGCGCTTCTTCACCCAGGAACCAGATATCTTTGGTTCAATGATTCAATATATTAAAGAAAAATGGACTGGTCCTGGGGGATGCGGGATCGGGCTTTATAGACCCAAAAGACCGAAAAGGACCGCCAATATTTTCCTATATTAAGAAAAGAACGCTGTGAAAATGGCGATTTGAGCCGTGGGGAGAGGCCCCTTAATGGCAAGATATGAGCCAAACTGATTTTATACCGCAAAGTTGTGGGCGCCGATGACAGCTACCACCTGCCGGGACCAGATCCACTTATTGGTGGTCTTGGCCGGGTTATAGTAATAGATGGCGCCGCCGGTGGGGTCGCAGCCGTTAATGGCCTCTCGGGCCGCCGTATAGGCCGAGTCCGCCACCGGAGCGTTCACACCGCCATCATATAAACAGGAAAACGCCCCTTCCTGGTATATGACGCCTGAAAGAGTATTGGGAAAGGAGGGGTGGGCAATGCGGTTCATAATGACCGCGCCCACCGCCACCTGTCCCTGATAGGGCTCGCCCCTGGCCTCGGCGGAGATAATGGTGGCCATAAGCTGTATGTCGCTTTCAGAAAAGCCGCCATAGTTGCCCCCAGAACCACCACCGCCCGTGAGTCCAAGAGCCTCTAAAGTCTTTGACCCCACAATGCCATCGTCATCCAGGCCGTTGTCTCGCTGAAAAGAGATCACGGCATTTTTTGTTTTTGTTCCGTAAATTCCATCCGCAGTGCCGGGGTCGTAGCCAAGCTCTTGCAGTTTTTGTTGAATCCGCGTAACTTCGCTGCCAGTGGAACCATACTTGGAAAGAGCCTTGGCGCCGCCGGAATCCATGAGCATAAGAAGAACCATTACGTTGACAAGGAGCACCACACCGGCCCTCCAAAAAAGAATAAACATCTTTTTTTTATCAATTTTCATACGGCGACGCCCCTTTCTATAAATCATTCTATGCGGTCCAGGACAAACTATGTCTGGAAAGCCCTGGAAAGCGATCTATATATTGTAAAATATCGGGTATAAAATTCAATATATAGTATGCGCAAAAAAACTCAGAAAAAAATCGAAAAAAATTGAAAAAAGGTGTTGACTTTCCGGGAAGGGTGTGGTATTATAGTCAAGCGCTCGAGGGAAACGGAAAAAAACGAAAGCGAAGCGAAGAGGCCGAAAGGCCAGGAGCGAAGCGGGTTTGAGAGGTTTCCGGAAGAGAGCGAAAAGCGGAAAAGCGAGCTAAGATAGAGTGGTAGCAAGCGGACCGCAAAGAGAGATAGGACCTTGAAAATTAAACAACGAGAAGAAGAAAGAACCCGTGAATTCTTGAAAGAGTTGAGAGACTCCTTTAAGAAGGAAACAGGAAGCAGAACCTGAAGA